>CAUUZE010000079.1:0-9048 GCA_963549665.1 Campylobacter concisus
AAATTATATGTATTTTTATATGTAAAATTTTACAAAATTTCAAGTCTTGCGCTGATGTCAGCAACGCCTTTTGAGTACATTGCAGAAGTGACGATGGCGTCTGCATTTGCAAACTCTTTTGCATTTGATAAATTTACGCCGCCAGCTGCTAGTATCATAGTATTTGGTGAAATTTCATCTCTTGAAGCTAGCACGTTTTTGATAAGCTCTGGGCTAAATTTATCACACTGCACGACGTCGCATTTTGCTTTCAAAAGCTTGCTTGCTTCGTCTAAATTTTCAGCCTCGACGCAGATCTTTCGCTCGACCATTTTGGCTTTAAATTCTGGCAAATGTGAGATAAATTCATCAAAGCTAGCGTAGGCTTTTATGTGGTTTTTAAAGAAAAGAACGCTGTCACTAAGTCCAAGTCTGTGCATACCACCACCGCCTTCAAGCACGGCTTTTACGCAAAATTTCTTTGCAAATGGGAAACTCTTTCTGGTTGCTAAGACCTCGCATTTTTCATTGACGCTTTTTGCAGTTTTTACCATTTTGTTTGTGTAGGTTGCGATGGCGCTGGCGTATTCTAGTGCGACTTGGGCTAGTTTCCAAGCCTTATGCACATCTTCGTAACTACCATAAATTTTTATGATCACATCGCCAGCTTTGCAAATTTGAGAGTTTTTGACAAAAATTTCGCTCTCGCAGACAAGTAGCCTTGCTATGCTTGCTGCTACATCTACGCAGCTAACGCAAATTTCATCACGCGAGTAAATTTCAAGCGAGGCTTTTTTGTCGATATCTTGAAGCGACGTAGTGAGGTCAAAGTAGGGTAGGTCCTCATTGATGTAGTCTAAAATTTCAGCGTCGCTTAGTCTCATTTTATGCCTTTTTTGAAGCGGTTTTTGCTTTTACGATCATCTTTTTAAAGATGCCGTTGTCGTAAAGTCCAGCGTGGTAAAGCGCAAAGCATGTAAATGCGATGCCAGAAGCTACGTGGAATTTTTTAACAGATCTATTTTTCATAAAAAGTGCGCTTAGGCAAACGGATGCCAAAGTGACGCTCATGCCGACCTTTGCTACTTGTCTATGAGTGTTTAGGTCTAGTAGTTTGCCGCTTATCTTTATATCTTTTCCCAAATTTTCTCCTTTAGTTTTTGCTCCAGCAGCTTGTATTTTTGATGCCTAGACTCTCTGGGTCAAATTCTGGATTTTTACCAGCTTTTCTTTGAGCTTCGTAGTCTTTTATCGCTATTATCACCACTTTTGATAGTAAGAAAATAGCGATGATATTTATCGTAGCCATAGCTGCCATCGTGATATCAGCGATATTCCAAGCTAGTTTTAAGTTCATCTGAGCGCCTATAAATATCATAATCACTGCAGTGATCTTAAATGCTAGAGTTAAATTTTTGCTTTTTGTTAGAAATTTCATATTTGCCTGGGCGTAGTAGTAGTTGCCGATGAGCGACGTGATGGCAAATAGCACTACTGCAAGGGTCGTAAAGTGTAGTCCAAAGTCGCCAAAATACTCTTTCATCGCTGCTTGAACAAGAGGTAGGGCGGTTAGCACTTCGCCACTTACGCCAGTTTGTTTTGTAAGATATGCTTGAGAAAAAAGCACGATCATACCAGAGGCGACGCATATCGTCATATCGATAAAGACCGCCATTGCTTGCACTAGCCCTTGTTTGACTGGGTGGCTTGTGTGCGCCGCAGCCGCTGCATTTGGGGCTGAGCCCATGCCGGCCTCGTTTGAGAAAAGTCCTCTTTTTATGCCTATCACGATCACGCTTCCAGCAAATCCACCAAATATCGCTTTAAAATCAAAGGCACTTTCTATGATCATCTTGATGACGGCTGGAATTTCTTTGAAATTTAAAACGATCGCGATGATAGCTAGTAAGATGTAAGTAAGCGCCATGAAAGGCACGATATATGAGCTAACCTTGCCAATGATGTGGCTCTTGCTAAAAAACATCACAGCTGTAAATGCTGTAAGGATAAGTCCGATGCCAATAGGTAAGCCGCTTTGTGCAAAGGTGATGTTGCTGCCTGCTTTGTCGTAGTAAATTTCAAAAGCAGAGGTCATGGTGTAGCTTTGAAGCCCGTTAAAGCCATAAGCATAGGTGATGATAAGAATGATGGCAAACAAAGAGCCAAGCCACTTTATGCCAAGCCCGTTTTTAATATAATAAGCCGGTCCGCCTTTAAAGCCAAAGACATCTTTTGTCTTATAAATTTGAGCCAAAGTGCTCTCGATAAAGGCTGAAGCTGAGCCTAAAAACGCCATCAAACACATCCAAAAAAGTGCTCCTGGACCACCTGCGACGATGGCAGCTGAAATTCCAGCTATGTTGCCGATGCCAACACGCGAAGCAGTCGAGATCATCAGCGCTTGAAAAGGCGTTAGATGGTGCTTGTTATACTTGTCCTTTTTTTCTACCAGAACTCTGCAAGCTTCAAAGAACATCCTAAACTGCACAAAACGGGTAAGGTAGCTAAAGTAAATTCCTGAAGCTACAAGGATGATAACCAAAAAATATCCATATAAAAAGTCGTTGGCTACATCCATTTTGCCGTTTAAAAAGTTTAAGAAATTCTCAAACACCATCTATCCTTTCAAATTTATTTTGACTTGATCTTCACGCCCTTCATTGAGTTGAGCAGAAGCCAGATCGTCGTGCCATTGTGAAGCATGGCAGTTGCTATTGGATTTAGCATGCCAAGCGTTGCGGCACTTAGTATGGCTGTATTTACGCCAACGGTCGAGCGAAAATTTGAGCTAATTAACTTCATAGTTTTATTAGCAAGCTCTTTTGCAAGCGCTACGCTCATGATATCATCTTTTAAAAGGCTTATATCAGCTGTTGCTTTAGCGATATCAGCACCTTTGTGCATGCTTATGCCAACATTTGCTTTTGTTAGGCTTGGCGCGTCATTTATACCATCACCTACAAAAGCGACCTTTTTGCCCTCACTCTTTAGCTCTTCGATGATCGCTGCTTTATCAGTTGGCAAGCACTCAGCATAGACCCTATCAAGCCCAAGCTCGCGCGCTACCTCTTCAGCTTTGCTCTTTATGTCGCCACTTAGCATAACTATCTCTTTCACGCCAAGATTTCGTAGTTTTGCCACCATATCTTTAGCGTTTGCTCTCATATCATCTTTCATAGCGATCACACCAACAAGCTCTTTGTCGTATCCTACATAAAGCAGGGTTAAACCGCTTTGTAAAGCCTTATTTATAAGCGCTTCATGAGCTTTAAAGCTTATCATCTCATCATCTTCTAAGAAGTGCCTACTGCCGATAACGACCTCTTTGCCGTGCATCGCAGTTTTTACACCGTGAGCCACGATAAATTCAACCTCGTCGTGGTGGATATGGCTAAATCCACGCTTGTTTGCAGCCTCAACTATCGCTTCAGCCACTGGGTGGAAGTAGTGCTCCTCGGCACTTGCGGTTAAATTTAAGATATCAGCCTCTGAAAATCCATCTTTAAAAGAGTAAATTTCAACCACGCTTAGGCGTCCGTGAGTTAGAGTGCCAGTTTTGTCAAAGACAAATGTATCAACCGAGCTTAGAGCCTCGATCGCCTTTGCGCCTTTTATGAGGATGCCGTTTCTGCCGGCTTTTGAGATGCTTGACTTAAACGCAACTGGCGTAGCAAGCTTGAGCGCGCAAGAGTAGTCAGCTTGAAGCACGCTTGCAACGCTGTTCATATTTTTATTTATAACATACGAAAGCCCAGCAAGAGAGAGTGTGACTGGCACTAGTTTATCAGCTAGTTTTAGAGCTTTTACGCCGATGGCTGATTTTTCATTAAGTGAAGTTTGGATGTACTCTTTGATCCTTGCGGTTGCGGTGTCGCTACCTACGTTTTCAGCCCAAATTTTGATCCTGCCCTCATCGACAACAGTGCCACTTATGACGCGGTCACCTCTAGCTTTTGCCACGGGTTCTGCTTCTCCAGTCATTGAGACTTGATTTACATCAGCATTACCCTCGACGATGTAGCCATCAACGCCTATCGTCTCGCCAGCTCCGACTACTACGATGTCGCCTTTTTTTAAATTTTCGGTTTTTACCTTTTCAAGCGTCTTTTCACCGTTTAAATTTCGCTCGACCCAGACCTCTTCGATGTTTGGTTTGGCTAGCTCTTTGATGAGATCATCACTTCTGTGGCTAGCACTTTCTTCCATGTATTCGCCGATATTTATCATCAAATTTGTGCTATTTGCAGCCAAATGATCACCCATTGCAAGGCTTGTGCCAATAGCAGTTGCCTCGAGCACTTTTGAGGTGATGCCCTCATGCCTTAGCTCTTTTGCGCCTTCTATTAAATTTGGAGCTGTGGCGTAAAGAGTTACGGCTGATTTTAGAGTTTTGTTGCTCATAAATGGCGTTACACCAAGTGCGGCAGCAGCTTTGTAGATATTTGCTTTGCTAGGCAGGCTCTCATCTTTTGGCTTGGTTGGAAAATCATAGCTTTTTATAAAATCTAAAATTTTCTCATAGCTCTTATCAAACTCGACAACGATGCTTTTTGCGTATTTATTTACACGCACGCTTTTTGCATCGGTTCGCTCTGAGATCGCAGCCTCGATGGCGCTGACATCGCTTCTAGCGTTTAGGCTCTCGCAAATAAACCTCGCTCTATTTTTGCTCTTATGAGCTAGAGTTACCTTATTTTTGTGAGTCAAGTTCTGCTTTGACATCTTCAAAACGCTCTTTTAGTTCTTCTATGCCAGCGTTTATTAGCTCGCCACCTTTGATGATCGCTTTAAATACGCACTCTTGTGCTTTTGGATTAGTTAGCACATAAGCTGCTATGCCGCCTAAAAGTAGGCCTTTTACAAAGCCAGCTGCGTTAAAATTTTCAGGTACAAATGGTAAATTTTGAGCTGCATTATTTATCGCATTATCAACCGCACTTGGCTGAGTTGCTGCTGCGTCATTTGCTGCTACTTCGTTTGCGTTTTCTTCATTGATATAAGGGTTATTCATTATTTACTCTCCAATTTTATTAGTTCTTCAGCTATCAAAAGACCGCCGATGCCAGCTGCTGTGAAAGCTGCTGCGTTTAGATATTTTTTTTGTGCTATCAAATTTGAAGCGTGAATGCCAACAGCACCTACAAAACCGCCAGTTACTGCGTATTTTGCTATCTTTTTAGCGACGTCTTTTTTAGTTGCTCTGTTGTTTAGATAGTCGCTAAAGCCAAGCGCAGCCGCACCCATGCCAGCGATCAAGGCTCCACTGATGAAGTGATCAAATGGAAGCCTTGTGTTTGAAAGTGTAAAAAGACTATTTTCTTGCATTCTCTATCCTTAAGCTATATCGTTTGGTGTGATAGCTTTTGGAGCTGCTGGCTTTTTAGCGCGTGGTTTTCTTGTTTTTTTAACCACTTTTTCAGCCTCTTTTTCTACTTTTTTAACGCCACGTTTTGCTTTTTTCTCTTCTTTAACCATGAAGTCTTTTGCGTCTTTTGCGACGTTTTTGCCTTTTTTATAAAGATCTTTTGCAGCCTCTTTGCCTTTATCTAAGCCGTCTTTTGCGCACTCTTTGATCTTATCTCTTTTACTCCAAGCAACTACTGCTAAACCGCCTACTGCTAAACCTGCTAAAAATGGTAATGCCATTTTAAATCCTTTCTTTGTTTGATTTTGTAAATTATTCATCTTCTTCATCCTTATTTAAATTTTTGCTAACTACTGAAATGCCTAATGCCCCAAGCGCAAGCCCGCTAAAAAACGAGAAATTTGGGTTGTTTGTGATCTTTGCCAACTCGCTTTTATCAGCCTTGCCACTTGCGATATTTTGCAAGCTTTTAGTTATCTCATTAAAGTCATTTTGATAGCTTTCTAAAATGTTTGTTATGCCATTTTGCTCAAAATTTTGTGAAATTTCATTTAAATTTAGCTCATTTTTTGCCTCACATCCGCTATAAATTTCTTTTAAGCAGTGCTTTAAAGAGGCGATATATTCATTATTTGAAGTAGCCCAAAGTCTAAAAAATAGATCTTTTAGCTCCTCATCGTCTAAGCTTTCACAAAATTTCTCATACATTTTGTTTAGCTCATTTTCATAGTTTAGTGCCTCTATCAGCGCATCTTCTTTATTTTTTGCTGGCAAAAAGATAGCTTCATTTTCGCAAACAAGCTCATACTCATGCGCACTTGCAAATTTCTCTATCAAGATGATCGCATTTTTTCTCACGCTTGCGATTTGATCAAATACTTCGCCAAATGAAGCTAGGCTTTCATATAGCCTAAGTGCGTTTTTTTCGCTCGTATAAGAGGCATTTAAAAGCTCGTTAAGCATATTTTACTTCTCTTGCTACTTCATTTACTTTAGCTGAAATTTCTTCTAAATTTTGCCCTTTTAAGAGATCCTCCCAGAGATTTTTAGGGAAAATTTCATGATCATATTCGATCGTTACAGAGCCGATTATCTTGTTAAATTTAACATTTTTTATGCCATTTATCTGAGCTATCATGTCATCTAAACTGGCTAAATTTACGCTGCTGCTTAGCTCTTTGATCTTTGGGCTAACCCTTACTCTTAGTCTGCCATCTGTATGAGCTATCATCGAAAAATAGCTTGCCACTTGGGCTAAAGTTTGTGTTTTTATATCCATTTGTTTCCTTTTATTTTCCTTTTATATTGATGGCGTATTATCTATTATATAACTTAAACAAATCTGAAATTTTTTTGTCTTTCATTATCAAAAAGTAAAATGAAATGATAAATTTAAATCCCATTTTTTGCTTGGCAATCACTGCAAATTCCATAAAGTATCATCTTATGAGACTCTGCGCTAAATGAACTTTGACTACAAATTTGATCTTGTCTTTGCTCTATCATCTCATCTTCAAAATCAACCACTTTTCCGCAAATTTCACAGATCAAGTGATCGTGAGAGGATTTTAAATTTAGCTCGTAATTTTTAACACCATTTTGCTCAAAACTATTTGCCAGATGGTGCTCTTCAAGAAAATTTAAAAAGGTATATATCGAAGTCATTGAAATTTCATTTTTGTAAGTTTCATAAATTTTTTGGCAAATTTCTTGAGCATTTAGATGTGACTTGCTAGCAAAAAGCACACGCAAAATTTGCTCTTTTATCTCAGAGCCTTTTTGACCAAAAGCTTTTAAAAACTCGTTAAAATGCTTGTAAAATAGTTCAAAGTCTTCCACAAAATCCCTATCAAATTGATAATGAAAGTAGAAATTTTACAACTTTGCTACTAAAAAATGCATAAAATTTCTTACGAATTTAAAGTAAAGTATTTTATAAGCTTCTTTTGGTATAGTTTCGCATTTTTTAAATCAGAATTAAGGAACGAAATGACTTACGACGAGCTAGAATTAGACGCCGTTTTGTTAGAGGTTTTGGAAAATAGAGGCAGCTTTGACTCGATGGATGACGAAGAGCTTTACGAGCTTATCGAGCAAGTCGCGCAATACACTGACGGCGACTACGAAGAGGCGTTTGAATATATGACTCAATTTTCTCCGATCCCTAAAAAACGCTTTGTATCACTATTTATGGTTTAGCAAAAGGCTAAGCCATAATCTTGCTAATTTATAAACTAAATTTCAAAAATCTTTAAAACGCCAAAAAAGAGCTTGACTCTTCTAAAAGAGCCAAGATATGAGGTTATTATAAGAAGTATTTTGAGATTATCTCTTTAAATTTGATTGTATATTTGCTAGCTTTTGGGCTGTTGTTGTAGATATCTTCAAATTCATACATTCTATCGTAGTAGTCGTTTGTATCTTGCGCATTTATCTTAAGTCTTGCCACGTCTAAGCTAACGCCAACAAAAGCTCCACTAGTTTTGCCACGCTCTTCTACGAAGGCTGAAATTTCAGGTAGGTCGCTAGTGATCGCTACTTCGTTACCAACGCCGCCAGTTGCCTCTGCTTTTAGGCTGATCGTATCTTTTGCGTTAAACAAGCTTGCGTAGGCTTCTGAGTTTTTAAACAAGATGATCATATCAGCCGAGCTATATCCTAGCTGAAGTCCGATGCTACCAGATGTGTAATTTACAAAAAATGGGCTTGACCACTCGTCATCGTCGTTTTTAGCGATAAATACACCTTTGCCCTTTGAGCCAGTGATGATAGCACCTGCTTTTGTTACGTCTGGGATGATGGCGATGGCTTTGATGCCTGTAAATTTGGTATTTGGTTTTAAATTTCTAGTGCCAAAAGCGTTTAAAATGTTTATCGCATTTTTTAATTTTTGATTTTGGATCACGTCAGCGTTTAAATTTAACGCAAAAAATGAGCCGATCAAAAAGAGCAAAGTTAGAATTTTTTTCATCAAATTTCCTTATTTAAAATTTTTGTTATTATAGCCTAAAATAAACTATTATTTAAAAATTTATTAATGAAATTTTATGAGATTTCATTATAAAATGCCCATTTTTAAGGAAAAAATATGAGCTTAATACTTTTTGTGGAGTACGTTGGTATCGCATCAGCTGCGCTTAGTGGCTTTTTGTTTGCAGTAAAGAGGGAGTGCGACTGGCTTGGCGTCTTTTTGTCCGCATTTTTGACCGCACTTGGAGGTGGTATCATGCGTGATATGCTCGTTGGCAGGGCGGTTTATTCATTCACTCACTACATGCCAGTAAGCGTCGTCATCTTTATGCTTGTCGCATCCAGGATCACAAATTTGCATATAAAAAGAGATGGTTTGGAGAAGAAATTTGTCTTTATCTTTGCCGACGCGATCGACGTCATATGCTTTTCTATCGTTGGAGCGATGGTTGCTATTGAGTATAGCTACAACGTCTTTGGCGTCATGATGATAGCCTTTTTTAACGGCGTTGGAGGCGGTATCTTAAGAGATATTTTACTAAACGAAATTCCGTGGTTTTTACGCACCGGACTTTACGGCACGATAAGTCTTGGCGTGGGGCTTGCTTACTTTATCCTATATCATTTAGGTCTTACCAATATATTTTTTACTATGCTTTTGCTAGCTGCTGGCATAACGGTCAGGATGTTTGCATTTTATAGAGGCTGGAAGCTGCCTGATCTATGAAATTTAG
>CAUUZE010000080.1:0-8622 GCA_963549665.1 Campylobacter concisus
CTTGCTAGAGAAATTTCAAACCGCTACAAATACATAATGGTCGATGAGTATCAAGACACCAACGACCTTCAGTATAAACTGCTAAAAAAGCTCTGTCTATGCCACGAAAACATCTGTGTGGTGGGCGATGACGACCAGAGTATTTATGGCTGGCGAGGTGCAAAGATTGATAATATCTTAAATTTCAAAGATCAGTTTAGCGACGTAAAGATCATCAGACTTGAAAAAAACTATCGCTCGAGTGAAGCGATACTAAAGGCTGCCAACGAGCTAATAGATCACAACCGCAACCGCCTTGGCAAGAAGCTTGTAGGCACAAAAGGCGAAGGCGAAGCTGTAAATTTGATAGAGAGCTTTGATGAAAATTTAGAGGCTGGCAAGATCGCAAAAAACATAAAAGAGCTTTTAAGCAAAGGCGTGCAGGCCAAAGATATCGCGATCTTATACCGCATAAACGCGCTTTCTCGCTCACTTGAAGATGGGCTAAACAAAGAGCAGATCGCCTATAAAATGGTCGGCGGAGTTAAATTTTACGAAAGAGCCGAGATCAAAGATATCATAAGCTACTTAAGACTGATAAACAATCCAAACGATGACTTTTCAATAAGACGCATCATCAACCGCCCAAAGCGAGGACTAGGTAAAGTAAGCCTTGATAAGCTAGAGAAAATGGCATTTGAGGGCAAAATTTCTATCTTTGAAGCGATCTCAAACATCTCTGACAACGACGAAGCCTTTAGCAAAAAGGTAAAATCAGCCCTTCTTGAGTTTGCAAACAACCTTAAAGAGCTTCAAGAAAGCAGCTCGGTTTTTGACCTCATAGATAAATTTGAAGCAAAATTTGGCGTGAAAAAATACTACGAGAGCTTGCCAGATGGCGCTGAAAGAGCGGCGAACATCGACGAGTTTTACGCTGTTTTAAAAGATCAGATCAAGCAAAATCCAAGCTTTGATCTGGAGGAGTTTTTAAACGAGATCACGCTAACAAGCGAACAAGACGGCATTAGCGATGAGGCTATTAGTATCATGAGCGTGCATGCGAGCAAGGGACTTGAGTTTGAGCACCTTTTTGTGATCGGTCTTGAAGAGGGATTTTTCCCGTTAATTGGCGATGGTAGCGACATCGAGGAGGAGCGCAGGCTCGCTTACGTTGCGATAACAAGAGCTAAAAAGACACTTAGTCTAAGCTTTGCAAATTCGCGCTTTTACAAAGGTCAGCGCACGAGGCTAAATAAGAGTAGATTTTTAAGCGAGAGCGGCATAACGCATGGCTCGCTAGTTATCGAACAGAGTAATGAATTTAAAAAAGGCGACCTTGTTAAACATAAAATTTTTGGTATCGGCAGGGTGAGTGCGGTTAGCAAGATCAAAAAAGAGTTTAAACTGACTATAAATTTTGGCGGCAATGTAAGAGAGATCATGTCAAGCTTCGTGGAAAAGGCCGTATGAACGCCATTTTCGTGGCAAACAAGCCTGCTGGCATGAGCTCAAACCACTTTTTAGGGCGACTAAAGAGAAAATATGGCGTTAAAAAGGCTGGATTTTCAGGCACGCTCGATCCATTTGCGAGTGGCTGTCTGATAGTCGCTTTTGGCTCGTATACGAAATTTTTTAGATTTTTAGACAAAAGCCCAAAGGTCTATGAGGCGACGATCTGGCTTGGGGCGAGCAGTCCAAGCATGGATAATGAAAATATCACTGAAATTTTAAATGTAAAAGAGCTAAATTTAGAAAAACTTGAAACCATAAGAGGCGAGCTAACTGGCAAGATAAGCTACATACCGCCAAAATTTAGCGCCAAACATGTAAATGGCACAAGAGCTTACAAGCTAGCAAGAAGCGGCGAAGAATTTGAGCTAAAGCCAGAGATAATGGAAATTTATGAGAGTGAAATTTTAAATTATTCACACCCTTTTTTGACACTTCGTTTAAGTGTAAGTGAGGGGAGTTACATCCGCTCTTATGCAGAAATTTTTGGACAAAAAGTTGGTTATAATGTAACTTTAAGCTCATTAAAGAGGGTAAGAGAGGGTAAATTTCGCTATGAAAATGAAAAATTTTTAAATATTTGCAATTTTTTAAATATTGAGCAAAACACGTATTTTGGGGATATTGAGAACATACTTAACGGCAAGAAATTAAAAATTAACGATTTTGAAACACAAACACAAGGAATTTATTTGCTAAATTATGATAAATTTATGAGCGTAATCCAAATCATGGATGATACTATAAATTACACTTTAAACAAGGTAGAAAAATGTTAATCTTAGCAAGAAAAGAAAACGAAGAAATTTTACTAGGTAACGACATAAAAGTCGTCGTAGTAAGTATCTCAAAAAGCACCGTTAAGCTTGGTATCGAGGCCCCGCGCAACACAATGATACTAAGAAGCGAGCTGGCAAACGATATTAAAAACGAAAATATCCACGCCACAAAAAAAGCAAGCGAAGCCGATATCCACGAGCTTGCGAAAAAAATCGAGAAATGAAAAGCTTTGCAAAGATCAACGTATTTTTGAAGGTAGTTGGCACCAGAGGCAACTACCACGAAATTTTGTCACGTTTTGTTCTTTGCGAGCAGCTTTTTGATGAAATTTATTTTAAAAAGTCAAATTCTTTTGCTATTGAATGCGATAACAAAGAGATAAAAGATAACATCATCCAAAAAGCGATAGATGAGCTAAAAAAAGCTGGCTTTTCAAACGAGCTAGATGAGTTTTTTGGCTCTCACAAAATCATCATCAACAAACAAATCCCAATAGGTGCTGGTCTAGGAGGAGGCAGTTCAAACGCCGCCACTTTTTTACTTATGGTAAATGACGAGCTAAATTTAAATATAAAACGTGAAAATTTGATGCAAATAGCCTCTAAAATCGGCGCAGATGTGGCCTTTTTTGTAAGCGGATATAGGGCAGCAAATGTAAGCGGCATAGGCGAGATCATAGAAGAATTTGACGATGAAGTGCCAAATTTAAATATCTTCACGCCAAGTGTTTTTTGCTCCACACCGATGGTTTATCAAGAATTTAGAAGCAATTTCTTACAATACATAGACGTTAATGCTGCAAAAAAGATGCAAAATTTAAAGAGCGCAGAGCTACTTGAAATTTATAAAAACGAGGAGCTAAACGATCTTTTTGCCCCATGCTTTAAGCTCTATCCACAAATGAATGAGTTTAGGGATAAATTTCTAAGCGGCAGCGGCAGTAGCGTATTTAGCGTAAAATAAAAGGTAAAATTTTGATAAAAGATCTAGCAAAAAACAAGAAAGCTTTGCACGACTTTAGTATACTTGAGACCTTTGAGGCTGGCATCGTTTTAAAAGGTAGCGAGGTCAAGGCTCTAAGGGCTGGCAGAGCAAATTTAAAAGATAGCTTTGTGCGCGTCATAAAGGGCGAGCTTTTTTTACTAAACGCCCATATCAGCTATCTTGAGACTACACATAGCGCATTTCGTCCAAACGAGCGAGCAGCCAGAAAACTTTTGATGCATAGAAAGCAGATCGATAAAATTTTCGGTCAAGTATCACAAGATGGCCTTACTTTGGTTGTTTTGGCACTTTATCTAAGCGATAAAAATATCGTAAAAGCAAGGTTAGCGCTTGCAAAAGGTAAAAATTTGCACGACAAGCGCGAGACTTTAAAGAGGCGCGAGGCAGACAAAGAGGCAAGAGCTGCCATAAAAAGATATGTTTAAGGGATAAGATGAAAAATTTACTCGTTTTAATAATCGCTTTATTTACTTTCTTTGGTTGCGGCGATGATGAGAGCAATAGCACAAATTTTAAAGAATTTAGCCCAAATGAAGAGGTCAAACTTGTAGATGTAAGCGGCAAGGAGCTTACTTTGGTTAGAAAGGATCACGGTTTTGCTATCAAAAATGATGAAAATAAAGTTTTAATGATCGACATTTTTGGCACATTTTGCCCGCCTTGCCAAAAAGAGGCAGCTGAGCTTACAAAATATCAGCTTGAAAACAAAGATAAATTTACACTAATCGGATTAACTCACTTTGAAAATGTCACAAATGAGTATGTTTTGCATGAATTTATGCAAAAATTTAATGCCTACTACTTCATAACAAACGATCAAAAGATAAATGATAGACTTGTCGAGCAGATCGCAAGAGATATTGAATACAAACATGAGATCGCACTACCTTTTAAGGTGGTGATAAAAAATGGTGAATATCAAATTTTAACAGACGTAGATAGCGGACAATACGGAGTAAAATACTATCTTGGCGGTATAAAAGTCACAAAAATGAAAGAAGATTTAGCAAAAATTTATGAAACAAAATAAATTTGCCTTATATTTGGAACATCATTTGCTTATAAATGTGTGAAATTTTAGAAGGACTTTAAATGTTTGTTTTAGATAGATCAAAATCTAGCCCACTCGTCGAATCAGCCCTTGCAGGCAGAGAACTACGCCAAAAGCTCATCTCTGGTAACCTTGCAAATGTTGATACGCCATTTTACAAGGCTAGAGATGTAAGATTTGAAGATGTTTTAAGAGAAAAAGCAAATGAAATTTACAACGTTTCAGAGAGCAAAAAACTAAATTTAGCTAAAACAAACGAAGCGCACATGGCTGCGGTTGATTTTCCAAAAAGCGACACAGCTCAAATTTTCTTGCGTGATGGTCACATGGCTAGAAATGACGCAAACACGGTTGATCTTGATGTTGAGACAACAGAAATGGGCAAAAACACAGTTATGATAAACGCCCTTGATAGCGCCTACAAGGCTCAGAGCAATATCTTTAAAAGTGTAATAGACGCAAGTGCTAAGAACTAGGAGAGATGATGTCATACTTAAATGATTTTGATATTAGCGGATATGGACTAAGCGCGCAACGCTTCAGGATGAACGTCATCAGCTCAAACATAGCAAACGCTCAAACCACAAGAACGGCCGAGGGCGGTCCTTACAGAAGACAAGAGGTCATCTTTAAAGAGATGAACTTTGATAAAATTTTAAACGATCAGCTTAAAAACTCACAAAGTCTGCTTGATTATGAAAATCCACTCGATGATCCAAGCTCACCTAAAAACGCTCACCCTGCCCTAACTAGCGTGATCGTAGATAAGGTGGTGCGCGATGACAAGGATTTTCAACTAAAATACGACCCTAGCCACCCAGACGCAAATGCAAATGGCTACGTCGCATTTCCAAATATAAATCCAGTCATCGAGATGGCTGACTTGCTTGAGGCGACAAGGGCTTATCAGGCAAATGTAGCGTCATTTCAAAACGCAAAAACAATAGCACAAAGTGCGATATCACTTATTTCAGGACAAGCATAATGATAAATAGTATAAATTTAGATAAGTTAAATAAAAACGAAAATTCAAACAAAATAGCAAAAGCAGGCGAAGAAGGCGGCTTTGAAAATGCATTAAATGACTCTTTAAAAGAGCTAAATAAGGTTCAAATCAATGCTGATAAAGCCATAGCTGATCTCGCAACTGGCGAGGTAAAAGACTTGCACCAAGCAGCTATCGCGATAGGCAAAGCAGAGACTAGCATGAAGCTTATGCTAGAAATTCGCAACAAAGCGCTAAGCGCATACAAAGAAATTTCAAGAACGCAAATTTAAGCCATTGAATGAATTCCAGAAAATCAAAAATAACCATACTTTTTTTATTAATTACTTTTGGAATTTCAATCTTTGTGCTTGTTATTTTTTATAGAGCAAGCATCGAGCGAAAGCTTCCTAAGCTTCAAACAAGCGACGTAAATACCGCGATCCGTGGTAACATCGTCACGAAAGACGGCTTTAGCATCTCATCAAGCCAAAAACTCTACAAAGTGATGCTTGATACTAGAAACATCGATCCAAACAAAAAAGAGATGTTTATCAAGCTCTACTCGCTTTACAGCGGCGACGATCCAAATAAAGTAAGAAAGATCATAAACGGCACAAAAGGGCTTGTCACACTCTCTTACAGCATCGACGCAAAGGGTGCTACCTATCTTCAAGAGCTTTCAAGAAAGCTAAACCGCAAGGGCATTTTGATCTCGTATCTTGACGCAAAAACTGGCCTTGCCTCATTTCAAGGCATGCGCGTGATGGAGAGCGGTCAAAACCGCAAATTTATGTCAAAAGACGCCCTAACGCCAGCTATCGGCTACGTGAGTAAAACCGAGAGCGACGCACTTACTAAAAGCAAAGGCGTAAAAGGGCTTGAGAGATACTACGAGGACTACCTAGCTCCGATACAAAACGCCAAAATCCTTGGCCCGCGTGATATCGGCAACAATATAATCTTAACTAGCGATTCAAATTTAGCAACAAGGGTTGATGGCTACAACGCAGTGCTCTCTATACCGCTTAAATTTCAAACCAAGCTAGAGCAAATTTTAGATGAAAAACGTGAATTTTTAGACGCAAAAGAGCTAATCATCTGCATAATGAATAGCAAAAATGGCGAAATTCTAGCCCTAGCTTCTAGTTCAAGATACGATCCATCAAACATAAGAAAGCAAGATTACAGCGCGCTAAATTCAAGCGCAAGCGAGTATGCATACGAGGTTGGCTCAGTTTTTAAGCCATTTATCTTCTCCATACTACTTCAAGAAAAAAAGGTAAATCCTTTTGAGCTTGTAAATACCTACAACGGCCGCTATCAGCTAGGCAAAAGGATCATCAAGGACACCCACCCAGAGCCTTTTATGAGTGCTGAAGACATCATCGTGCACAGCTCGAACATAGGTATGATCCAGCTAGTAGATAGACTAAATGGCCCACAAATTTATCAAGGGCTTTTAAATTTTGGCTTTTCAAGAAAAACAGGCATCGACCTGCCATACGAGCAAGTGGGTATGATGCCAACAGTTACAAAGCTAAACTCATCAACCTATAAAGCGACAGTTAGCTACGGATACGGCCTTCAAGCGACATTTATGCAGCTTTTGAAAGCTTATAACACCTTTAACAACAAAGGCATCGAGGTGACGCCGCACATGGTGGCATATCTTGAGCGAAACGGCAAGCGCTACGATCTGCCAAAAGCAGAGCCAGCTCAGGTCATCTCGCAAGAGACCGCAAAGATAATGAAGAGAATTTTGATAAAAACAGTTGAAAAAGGCACTGGTCTAAAGGCATTTACGCCAGGTCTTGAGATAGGCGGAAAAACTGGCACCGCACACATCGCTTCTGGCAAAGGCGGATATAGCAACACCTATAATGGCTCGTTTTTTGGCTTCGTAAATGACACAAGAGGCAACAGCTACACCATAGGCGTTTTAGCAAGAGACCCTAAAAAGCCTTACTACTACTTTGGTGCGCAAAGTGCGTTGCCGACATTTAAAAAGGCCGTTGATCTAATGGTTGAAGATGGCTATTTATTCCCAGATCCTAATGTCATAGCTGAGTTTGAAGCTAAAAAAGATAAGCTTAAAAATGATAAAGCAAAGCAAAAACCAGCGTTAGATTAAATTTAACTTCTAAGATAAAAATATTAAATTTCAAATTTAGGGTTTAAAGTAGAAATTTGGATCTAGGCAAGTGGCCTAAATCCAGAATTTATGCAAGTCCAAGTTCATTTAAGACAGAGCTTAAATTTACAGAATTATTTGTATTTTTGCCAAGGCTATTTTGCTTCTCAAGCAGTATTTGGCTCGTAAGTGCCATGTTTAGCTCTTTGCGGTAGTCACTTAAAATTTTATCCATTATTTTAAGTAGCTCATTTTTTTGATCCTGCGTTTTGGTCGGATCATTTATGCTTAAAAGCTCAGTTAGCTCCTCTTTTTTCTGAGCTATTTTCTCTTCTATCTTGTTTGAATTTAGCTCATTTATAAAGCCAGCAGCACCAATTTCTGTAAGCCTTTTCTTAAACTGCTCAAGCTTGTCTGAAACCTTTGCCTCGCTTGTGATCTTATCAAGCGTCAGACTTAAAATTTCATCAAAACTATTTTTTTTATCTTTAGCTTTGCCTGAGCCTGACTGCAACAAATAATCGATAATATCGTTATTTTGAACCTTCATACATCTCCTTTTAAATTTGAGATGCTTTTTATAAGCAAGATTTATTCCTAAAGGCTAAATTCTCTAGCGTTTTTTGACTTTTCTAGGATAAAACTAGCAAATTCATCACTAAAATTTGGACACTGAACGACTTTGTAAAAGCTAAAATTTAGCTCTTTAGCAAGCTTAGCATACTCGATAACTAGCTCAAAAATGGTCTCAGAGTTGTCTATACAAAAAGAGAGCGGATAGATAAGCGCTTTTTTATTTTCGCACTTTGCCAAAGCCTCGTTTAGTGATGGCTCTAGCCATTTAACTGGGCCAAGGCGTGACTGATAAGCAAGGCTCACATCTTTAAAATTTAGCCCCTGCTCTTTTAGCATTTTGCCTAAAATTTGCACATGTTCGTTTATGTGTTTTTCGTAGATATCGCCATTTTCTATGATCTTGCGAGGCAAAGAGTGGGCTGAAAAGATGAGGCTAATATCGCTTATATCGGCATCTTTTACCGCTCCCTGGATATGAGAGATAATGATCTTATTGTAAGCGTCATCATCATAAAATGGCTCGCAAAGTGAAATTTTAGCTTTAAAATTAAGCTCCTCTTTTGCCTTTTTAAAATCAGCTAAGCTCGAAGTTATCGTAGTTTG
>CAUUZE010000081.1:0-8609 GCA_963549665.1 Campylobacter concisus
TCAAAGTGCTTGTATTTAGAGATTAGGCTGCCCTCGCCCTTTGCGCCGTGACATTTATCACAGCCTATGCCACGTGGATTTAGGTAGAGCATCTTGGCGTACTCGGTCTTTGTGATAAAATCAGCACCAAAAATCGCCACGCAAAAAAGCAAAATCAAAAAAACAGACCTCATAAACCTCTCTTTTAAAAATTTAATTTAATTTTAGGTATGATACCACCCTTGTGATTAAAAAAGCTTTTAAGTAAGGATCGAATATGAAAATTTTAGACGGAAAAGCCGTATCTTTAAAGGTCAAAGAAAGCGTAAAAGTAAGAGCTGATGAGCTAAAGAAATTTGGTATCGAGCCAACCTTGGCCGTAGTCTTAGTCGGCGAAGATAAGGCATCTCAAACATACGTTAGAGCCAAAGAGAAAGCCTGCAACGAATACGGCATAAAAAGCGTGGCTCACCGTCTAAGCGAAAATACAACCCAAAACGAGCTACTTGCGCTTATAAACGTGCTAAATTTAGACGATAGCATCCATGGTATCTTGGTTCAGCTACCACTGCCAAAGCACATCGATACAAATGTCGTGCTCGCAGCGATCGATCCACGAAAAGATGTAGATGGCTTTCACGCTGTAAATGTTGGCAAACTTGTTAGCGGGCTTGATGGCTTCGTGCCTTGCACACCACTTGGCGTGATGGAAATTTTAAAAGAGTATGGCATAGATGTAGCTGGACTAAATGCGGTGGTGATCGGCAGAAGTAATATCGTTGGCAAGCCTATGGCAAATTTACTCCTAAATGCCTCTGCAACGGTTACTGTGACACATAGCAAGACTAAAAATTTAAAAGAAATTTGCAAAAATGCTGACCTCATCGTTGCAGCCATTGGCAAGCCATTTTTCTTAAAGGCTGACATGGTAAAAGATGGCGCAGTAGTCGTTGATGTGGGTATAAACAGACTAGATGATGGCAGGCTTGTGGGCGATGTGGATTTTGACGAGGTCGCACCAAAATGCTCATACATCACGCCTGTTCCTGGCGGCGTTGGCCCGATGACCATAGCCATGCTTTTAAACAACACCATCCTTGCTACACAGGCAAAAAAAATTAAAGAGTAAGATAATGAAGAGAGCTTTTACTAAATTTTATGACTTTTGCTCGAGCTGGACAGGCACGGTTATCATCGTTTTGCTTGTCATTTTCTTTGTGGCTCAAGCCTTTGTGATCCCGTCTGGTTCGATGAAAAACACGCTTTTGGTTGGGGATTTTTTATTTGCTAAAAAGTATGTTTATGGCATACCAACGCCAAGAATTCCTTGGCTTGAGGTGAAAATTTTACCTGAGCTAAATGACAATGGTCACCTTATAACTGGCGATGGTCCTGCAAGGGGCGATATAGTCGTATTTCGCTATCCAAACGATGAGAAAACTCACTTTGTAAAGCGCTGCTTTGCAACCAGCGAGGATGAGATCATCTTTACTGAAAAAGCCCTCTATCTACGCCCAAAAGAGGGAGATAGCTTTATAAAGGCAAACTGCCGTGAAAATTTAAACGGCAAAGAGAGCAAATTTGGCTACTCATGTAACGACGTTGTCGAGCTTGATGGCAAACTTTTCATAAAAGAGCCATATAGATTTAGCGGCATCCACTACGATGAAAATGTAAATTTATTTGAGCAGATGGTTTTCATGCTAAATACAAACAAATCAAACGTTTTTATGAAGCCAGCGCTCATTAGCTCACTACCGCAAAATCCAAATTTTAACTTTAACGCTTTTTACGTCAAAGTGCCAAAAGATGAGTACTTTATGATAGGCGACAACCGCGACCACTCAAACGATAGCCGTTTTTGGGGAAGCGTGGCTTACAAAGATATAGTTGGACAGCCTTGGTTTATATATTTTAGCTGGGACAATAACTACAATGTGCGCTGGGAGCGTATCGGACGCTTTGTAGATACGATAGAAAACGATGAGTTTTTCACAAAACAAGCTTTAAAAGAAGGAGAAGTTGATGGACTTCACTAATTTTGACCCCATAAAAGTCGCCACTATCGTCCTCTCTTTAGTAATCGCCATCGTCGGCCACGAGATCGCTCACGGATATGTCGCTTATAAATTTGGCGACAACACCGCAAAAAATCTTGGCAGACTTAGCATAAATCCCATAAAACACATCGATCTTGTTGGCACTATCATCGTGCCACTTGTGCTTTATCTAAGCACTGGTATGATGTTTGGCTGGGCAAAGCCAGTGCCTGTAAATACCTACACAGTCGTGCGAAATGGCGGCTACAAGGCAGCTATCTACGTAAGTCTAGCTGGCATTTGCTACAACATCATCTTAGGCGTCTTGTCGCTTTTTGTGCTAAAGGCTTTATTAAATATAGAAACCTTTGAAATTTTACTTCAGTTTTTATTTACGCTTGCGCTTTTAAATTTGATTTTAGCTATCTTTAATCTCTATCCGATCCCGCCACTCGATGGCTTTCACGCGCTCGAGTACGCGCTTAGAAATTTTGGCTTTCACGCACTAGCTGAAAAGCTAGAGGGCATCTCGCGATATGGCTTTGTCATCCTTATCATCATCCTCGTCTCGCCTTTAAAAGATACTATCTTTTATCCGACAAGATACGTTTTAGATATCGCAAGTGCATTTATAAATGGCTAAATTTAGAGCAAATTTGCTCTAAATTTTTGGCTTTGTGATCTTATAAGAGTACTCTTTTTTAAATTCCTCTTTTGGCGCAAGGCTAAATTTAAGCTCCACCTTGCCATCCTTGCTGATGTCTTTTTTATCAAAGCCCTTTATCTCGACCTTTACCGCCTCGTCAGCAGATACTGGCACACGATCGACCAAAGTGACCTCAACGCTCTTGCTTGAGTTATTTTTGACACTTATCTCATAGCCCTCTTCGCTTATGCGGTCTTTGCCAAGAAGCGAGCTCTTTTTAAATTTATTTAAGCGCTCTTTTTTAAGCTCGATTAGCTCGTTTTGTCCCAAAAATAACTGCGCTGGCTCATCTTTTGCTTTCATCTCAAACTCGCTTGGACTGCCAACGCTCACACCATTAACGTAAAACTGCGTTTTAGCTGGCGTTAGATCATCATTTAGCTTAAAGCTAGCTACGTTATAAGCCTTTAGCGAGCCGTAAAAATCAGCAAAAACGCTAAAATTTGCGTCCATTTTTTGCGTATCATAAGTTATATATTTGCTCTCGCCTTTTGCTAAATTTAGCCCATCTATCTTCCAAATTTTGGCAAACTCATTCTCATCTCTTTGCACACGCATATCAGCGACCTCAGCGGCGACTTTCGCGGCTCTTAGCATATTTTTCGAAGCGCCGTAACCATCAGCCTCCGCCTCGCTCTCCTCGTACCAAGGGTAAAATTTACTTGGAGCAAGCGCCTTTTGATATCTGGTTGGATAGATGGCGAGCTTTAAATTTTTAACTTCACTGGCAAATGGGTTGGTTAGTAAAATTTCTTGTTTTATCAAGATATTTTTGTTTTTTGTGTCTGCATAAATTTCATTTAGCGTCTTTGGGGCCTCATCATCCATGTATGATAGCGTCGCCTCTTTTGGACTGCAAGCAAATTTCATATCAAGCTGCAAAAATCCAGCCATTTCGCTCTTTGGCTCATTTTCTTTAAGCACTTCAAGCTCACTTTTAGCAGCTGAAATTTTCTCGATATTTTCTAGGCTAAATTTATAAAACTCATCAGCTCTTTTTGTCACATCGTTACTTTTGTTTTCTTCTACTAAAGCTTGCTCTATAAACCTACCTCTTGCATTTAGCGCCTCAAGCTTATTGTTTAAATTTGCAACTTCTTGCTTCCATTTTATGTAACTTGGGCTATTTTCTTCGCTGATCTTTTTTAGATAAGCATTTGCGTCACAATCCCCATTTATAGTGATGTTCTCACTCTGCACACCCTCTGGCACAAAGGCGCTAAAAGAGCTATTTGCGTCACTAAATTTTTGAGTGATGATGGTTTGATCTGTGTAGATCTCTATTAGATTTTCATTTGCAAAGGCTAGCGTAGAAGCCACTAAAAAGAGCGCTTTTTTCACATTTTCTCCTTTAAATTTTTGGTAAATTATAGCTTCATTTTGGCTGAGAGTAAAATTTTATTTTAATGCAACTTTGACTATAATCAACAAAAAATTTAACGGACTTTTCATGAAGATAGACAAAGTTTTCCTAGCTAGCGATCACGCTGGTTTTGAGCTAAAAAACGAGCTTAAAGAGGCTATTAAAGGGCTTGGATACGAAGTGGTTGATCTTGGCACAAACGATAAAAATAGCGTTGATTACCCTGATTATGCGCATTTGCTAGCGAGCAAGCTTGAGCCTAACTGCTACGGCGTGCTAGTTTGTGGCACTGGCATAGGCATATCAATAGCTGCAAACAGGCACGAAAACGTAAGATGTGCCCTTTGCCACGACGAATTTACCGCTAGACTTGCCAGAGAGCACAACGACGCAAACGTGATCGCTTTTGGCGCAAGAGTTATCGGTGCAGGCGTAGCTATCTCGGCGGTTGAAGCGTTTTTAAAGACTGAGTTTGCAGGCGGCAGGCACGAAAGAAGAGTCAAAAAAATCGAGCTTGAGGCATGCAAATGATAGGCGAGTGGATCGTTTTTACCGCTCTTGTTTGTGCTGCGATCTACCTAACCGTCATGGTTTTTTACTTCAAAACGCTTCTAAAAAAAGAGCGTGCGACAAAAGATTTTATGAAAAATAACCTCCAAGATACCGAGGTCGTCATAAGAAAATTTCAGATCCAACTCCAACGAAGTCTAGGCAACATCGACATCTTGACAGATGAGCTAAACAAAACTAAAAACGACGTAACCTCACTTCGCACAAGAAATTCACAGTACCGCTTAGAAAACGACAAGCTAAGACAACGAATTCGTGAGCTTGAAGGCAAGATCGAAGCGCTACTTTAACATCAAATTTAAGGAAATTTATGAAAATTTTAGATCAAAAGGGCAAAGAATTTTTACTAAACTCTATTCGCTGCATAAACGATTTTCCAAAGCCTGGCATAGTCTTTCGCGACATCACGACGCTGCTAAATAACAAAGAGGCATTTAACTTTTTGATAGATCATTTGGTGGCTAGATATGAGGACGCAAAGATTGATTACATCGCTGGCATAGAGTCTCGTGGTTTCATCTTTGGCGCGGCGCTTGCAGCAAGAATAAGGCTACCTTTTGTGCCTATTCGCAAGCCAAAAAAACTGCCTTTTATCACGCTTTCTCAAAAATATAGCCTAGAATACGGCGTCGATGAAGTGCAAATTCACATCGATGCTTTTGGAGAAAAAGCGGGCGCTAGAGTGCTTTTGATGGACGATCTCATAGCCACAGGAGGCACTGCAAAGGCTTCAGTTGAGCTTATCAATCAAACTAACGCAACCTGCGTAGAAGCGTGCTTTCTCATAGATCTAGTCGATCTAAAAGGTAGCGAAAAGCTAAAGTCGCTTACTAAAATTTACAGCGTTTTAGAGGTTTAGAATGGAAGAGTTTTTTATAGAACTGCTTAAAGAGTACGGCTACATCATACTTTTTGTCTGGTGTATCATGGAGGGCGAGATGGCCTTAATAATGGCTGGAATTCTCGCTCACACCACGCACATGCACATCGCACTTGCTATCTTTGTGGCTGGACTTGGAGGCTTTGTGGGAGATCAAATTTACTTCTACCTTGGCCGTTACAATAAAAAATACATCGCAAAAAGGCTTCACACGCAGCGGAGAAAATTTGCAGTGGCGCACATAATGCTGAAAAAATACGGCTGGCCGATCATCTTTTTGCAACGCTATATGTATGGCTTTCGTGTCATCATACCGCTTTGCATAGGACTTACTGGCTATGACGCCAAAAAATACGCCTTTATAAATTTGATCAGCGCTTGGTGCTGGGCGGCGATCACCACCATACCTGCTTGGATACTTGGCGAGCATATATTAGTGCTGCTTCAAAAAGCAAAAGAGCACTGGTATGTCGCTATCCCAGTGGTTGCCATATTTATGGGGCTTTTAATATATACATTTAAACGCATCGAAAATAAAATTTTAAACGAAAGGAGAGACAGAAGACATGCAGTTTCAAATAGTTGATAAAAAATTAAAAGATATAAAAGCTGATATTGAACTAATTTTCGTAGTAGATAAGGACTTAAAACATAAATTTATAGGCGATAAAGAGGCTATTAAATTTAACAATTATAAAGGCGATAGCGTCCTCATCCTAAGCGAAGCAAAAAGGGCTTACGTGCCACTTTCTAAGCTTGATCTTGATGAGCTTAGGGTTGCAGCCGCTAAAGCTTATAACGCACTAAAATCGCTAAATATCAAGAGCATAAAGCTAGCTTCTTACGTAGCGGAGTGCCAAAAACTAAGCTTTGAAGCGCTAGCTGAGGGCTTTTTGCTTGGGAGCTATGAATTTAACAAATATAAAGAGAAAAAAGAGAAATACACCCTAAAAGAGATCATCTTTTCTACTGAAGAATTTGCTGGCAAAAAGGTCGATCTAAAGGCAGCAAACGAGGGCTTTAAAGAGGCGGAGATAATAGCAAGTGCTACAAATTTCACAAAAGATATCGTAAATGAAATCCCAGAAATTTACACACCGCAAAAGATGGCCGAGGACGCTTTAAATTTAGCCAAAAACATCGCAAGCATAAAGTGCGAGATCTATGACGAGAAATTTCTAGCAAAAGAGAATATGAACGCATTTTTGGCGGTAAATCGCGCAAGCGTGCATAAGCCAAGGCTCATCCATCTAACATACAAGCCTAAAAAATCTAAAAAACGCATCATCTTTGTTGGCAAAGGTCTAACATACGATAGCGGCGGCCTTAGCTTGAAGCCGGCTGATTATATGCTAACAATGAAATCAGACAAAAGCGGCGCAGCAGCAGCTCTTGGCATCATAAAGGGTTCTGCGGAGCTAAATTTACCATTTGAAATTCACGCCATTTTAGGCGCAACTGAAAATATGATCGGCGGCAACGCCTATAAACCTGATGACGTGCTTATCTCAAGAAGTGGCGTTAGCATAGAGGTGAGAAACACCGATGCAGAGGGACGTTTGGTGCTGGCTGACTGCCTAAGCTACGCACAGGACTTTAGACCAGACATCCTAATCGACATGGCAACCCTAACTGGCGCTTGCGTCGTAGGACTTGGCGAGTACACGACTGGCATCATGGGCAACAGCGAGAGCCTAAAAAGCGAGTTTAAAAACAAGATAAAAGATAGCGGCGAGCTAGCGACTACGCTTGATTTTAACCCTTATCTTAGCGAGCTTATCAAAAGCCAGATCGCAGACGTTAGCAACTGCGCCTCAAGCAGATATGGCGGCGCGATCACAGCTGGTATGTTTTTGGCTAAATTTATCAAAGATGAGTATAAAGACAAGTGGCTACACCTTGATATCGCTGGCCCAGCATACCGCGAAAAGGCTTGGAGCTATAACCAAGCAGGTGCGAGCGGGGCTGGTGTGAGGATGAATTTATACTTTTTACAAGCACTTAGCAAGGAGAATTGATGGGACTTTCAGTTGGAATAGTAGGCCTGCCAAATGTGGGCAAATCAACGACATTTAATGCACTTACAAAGGCGCAAAACGCTGAGAGCGCGAACTATCCGTTTTGCACTATCGAGCCAAACAAAGCCATCGTGCCAGTGCCTGATAAACGCCTAAATGAGCTTGCAAAGATAGTAAATCCTAATAAAATTCAATACTCAACCATCGAATTTGTCGATATCGCAGGTCTTGTAAAAGGGGCTAGCTCAGGCGAAGGTCTTGGCAATAAATTTTTATCAAACATCAGAGAAACCGAGCTTATTTTGCACATAGTTCGCTGCTTTGAGGACGAAAATATCACCCACGTCGAGGGTAGCGTCGATCCAGTAAGAGACATCGAGATCATCCAAACCGAGCTGATACTAGCTGACATCGAGCAGCTAAACAAAAAGATAGAAAAGCTCACAAGAGAGGCAAAAGCAAATGCAAAAGGCGCTAAAGAGGCGCTTGAGATGGCAAATTTGCTTCAAGCTCATCTGAATGAGGGCAAAAGCGCAAGCAGCTTCGAGCAAAGAGATAGCGAGGTGTTTTTAGCACTCAATAAAGAGCTAAGACTTCTAAGCGCAAAAGAGGTAGTTTATGGCGCAAACGTCGATGAAGAGGGACTTAGCGAAGATAATAAATTTGTAAAAGCGCTAAAAGAGTATGCTAAGGCCTCAGACCACGAGGTGATCAAGCTTTGCGCCAAGGTCGAAGAGGAGCTAATAGGCCTAAGCGACGAAGAAGCTCACGAGTTTTTGGCATCTCTTGGCACGAGTGAGAGCGGTCTTGAAAAGATCATCAAAACGTCTTTTGCTAAGCTAAATTTGATAAGCTATTTCACCGCTGGCGTCGTAGAGGTAAGGGCTTGGACGATCACAAATGGCTGGAAAGCGCCAAAAGCAGCAAGTGTCATCCACAACGACTTTGAGAGAGGCTTTATCAGAGCTGAAGTGATAAGCTATGAGGACTACATCGCACATGGCGGCGAAAACGGAGCCAAAGAGGCTGGCAAGATGAGACTTGAAGGCAAAGA
>CAUUZE010000082.1:0-8433 GCA_963549665.1 Campylobacter concisus
ATGATGCCTCTTCTTGAACAGCCATCTATATCAACGTTATCCACGCCAACACCAGCTCTAACAATAGCTTTTAGTTTCTTACCGGCTTCTAAAAACGCCTCATTCACCTCAGTCGAGCTTCTAGTGATCGCTACATCAGCCTCGCCTAAAATTTTTAAAAGCTCATCTTTTGGGGTATTAACTGCGTCTATTATATTTATATCTTGCTCTTTTTTTAAAAGCTCAAAACCTACTGGGTGTATCGCATCGCAAACAATGATAGTTTTCATAATTTTACCTCTCTTACACTTGAGTGGATGTCGTAAACTCTTAGCTGCAGTATGATATTTTGAAGCAACTTTGAGTCTTGAGTATTTAAAAAGATCTGGCTTTTGGCGCCGTCCTTTACAACAGTGAAATCAACCTCGCTATTTCTTAAAGTCTGCATCAAGCAAAACATAGAGTAGATGTCGTTTTTGTCTATCATAAGTTCATATGCTGTGATCTTTGGCTTTTCTATCTTAGGTCGGTTGTATTCTATAAAAATTTCATTTACGGGCAATACGTAATCTTTTTTCTTAATAGTTGCCAGCTCGTTGATCCAGTTTTCACTGCCGGCTATATTTTTGGTTATATTTTGCTCGTTTGTTATATTGTTTTCTGGGATCTGGCTGAAATTTACACTTGCAAATTTAACAAGATAAATTCCAACCAAACCTAATATCACAAAGAGCAGAACAACTACTAATAAAAGTGTGCGTCTGCCCATTTATACTAGCGTAATTGTTCTTTTATAATGTCGCCAAGTGTTACTTTGTCGTCGTTGTCGTTGATCTCATTTAACACTTCACGCTCTTTTTGTTTTGCTAAACGGCGTATGCTTAGGCGAATTCTATTTTTCTTCTCATCGATAAATGCAATAGCAGCTTCGATCTCATCGCCGATCTTTAACGTACTAGCATCTACGCTACCTAGATCTTCTTTGCGGATTAGCGCATCGACATTATCGCCAAGCTCAACAAATACGCCAAACTCTTTAATGTCACGGATCGTTCCTTTTACAATGTCGCCTACACTAAATTTATTAGCAAATGCTTGAACTGGGCTTTGTTTTAGATCTTTTAGGCTTAGAGAAATTTTTTGCTCAGCGCTGTCGATTTTGATGATCTTTACCTCAAGCTCGTCGCCAGCTTTGAACATATCTTTACATTTGTCATTTCTATCCCAAGATGCATCTTCGTTGTGTAGCAAGCCCTCAACGCAGCCTACTCTAACAAATGCACCGAAATTTGTGATAGTTGTTACAACGCCTTTTACTACGTCACCCTCTTTAAATTTAGCTTTAAATTCATCAAATGGCTTTGGAAGTAAATTTTTAAGGCTCACTCTTAAACGGTGTCCTTTTGCGTCTATTTCGATAACCTCAACATCGATCTCTTGGCCTTCGCTGATGTGATCTTTTGGATTTTTGATATTTTTGTCCCATGAAATTTCAGATATATGTAAAAATCCTTCAATATCATTTCCAAGATCGACAAATGCGCCATAAGGCTCGATATTGCTAACTGTTACTTTTATAGTGTCGCCAACTTCTAGGCCGTCGCTTATGATCTCTTCCCAAGGATCTGGAGTAGCTGCCTTGATAGATAGAGATAGGTGGCGTTTTTCGTTGTCATAGCTAATAACTTTAACTAAAACTTTATCGCCTTCTTTATATAAAGAGCTAGGGTTTACTGGACCTTTGTAGCTTATCTCGCTGTAATGCACAAGTCCGTCTACACCGCCAACATCAACAAACATACCATAAGTTGTGATTTTCTTAACTGTGCCCTCTATAACGCTATCGTTTTCTACTATGTTTGATAGAGCTTCTTTGCGTTTTTTGCGGTCGTCATCTAAAATTTTCTTTCTTGAGACAACGATGCTATTCTCTTCTTTATCAACTTTTATAACTCTTACTTTGTATGATTTTCCAACTACACCCTCAGCGTTTTTAAATCCACTGTGCGTTCTTGGTAAGAAAAATTCTACGCCATTTGCGTCTTGAGTGATAAAACCACCTTTATTTTTTCCAACTACTTTTACGTCGATTTCGCCAGAATTTTCAGGATCGTAAGCTTCGATGAAAGCTTTAACTTTCTCTTTTCTAAGTGCTTTTTTGTGCGACACTATAGGTCTTCCATTTCTTGATCCAGTTATTACAACTTTGATCGTATCGCCAACTTTATGCGTCAGGTTGCCGTTTGCGTCAGTGATCTCAGAAACATTTAAAATGCCTTCTGACTTCTTGCCAACGTCGATTAAAACCTCATCGCCATTGATACTGACGATCTTTGCGTCACTATCTTCTTCAGTCTTTTTAAAAGACTCCTCTAACATCGCAGCAAAATCGATATCTTCGATATCTTCGTCTTTTGCTTTTCCTAATTGAACACTTTTGTTCACAGCCATCTTGATCCTTTAAATTTTATTATGCCAGTAGAGGCAAATTGGCTTATTATAGTTAATTGTGGCTTTAGCTAGGATAAATTTTATACTTTTTTGATTCTATCAACGACTTTTTGTATGATCCAGTCAGGTGTGCTAGCACCCGCACTTATACCACACAAATTTTTGCCATCAAACCATGATCTTTCAAGCTCTTCTTCGCTTTCAATGAGATAGCTGTCTTCGCAGAAATTTTTAGATATTAGGTAGAGTTGCTTTGTGTTTGAGCTGTTTTTTCCGCCGATTATTATCATCACGTCAGCTCTTTTTGCTAAATTTTTAGCAGCTTCTTGGTTTTCAAATGTCGCGTTGCAGATCGTGTTAAAAACGCGCAGCTCTTTTACATGAAGCATAAGGTAGTTTGCGATCTGCATAAATTTCTCAACTTTTCTAGTAGTTTGGCTAACGAGCGCGACCTTTTGCTTAAATTTAATGCCCTCTAGCTCGCTCTCTTCAAGCACGACATAGACATTGCCCTTGGCATACGACTTCACCCCTTTTACCTCTGGGTGATGCATGTCGCCAAAGATCACCACATCATAGCCCTCTTCGCTCATTTTTTCGCAAATTTGTTGTGGCTTTGTCACAAATGGGCAAGTTGCGTCGATCACTTTTATATCAGTCTTTTTTAGCTCTGCAAGGTCGTTTTTAGTGATGCCATGAGTGCGAATGATCGCCTTTTTCTCATCTTTTAGCTCATCTATGCCCTCAAGCGTCTTTACATTGTAGTTTTTCTCAAGCCTGTTTATCTCTTCGTTATTATGGATGAGCGGACCGATAGTTGCGGCATCTCCAGCATTTTCAGCTATCTTTATCGCTCTTTTTACGCCAAAGCAAAATCCATAACTACTAGCAAGCTCGATCTTCAACTCTAGCTCCCATTTTCTTTAAAATTTCAGCAAAATTTGGAAACGAAGTGGCGATAAATTCGCTCTTTTCTATCTGCATGCCACATTTTAGTCCAAGTATGGCAAAGCTCATGGCGATCCTGTGATCTCCGTGGCTATCTATAGTGGCAAATTTCGCCTCAGAGCCATTTATGATAAAGCCATCTTCAAGCTCGCTAGCATCGACACTACACTGCTTTAGCGCATTTATTGTGGCAGCTATCCTGTCGCTTTCTTTTACGCGAAGCTCTTTTGCGTTTGTTAGCTTGCTTTGACCCTTCGCGCAGGCAAATGCGATGGCTAAAGCTGGGGCTTCGTCGATGAGCCAAGAGATATTTTCGCTAACCTCTACACCTTTTAAATTTGGCGAGTACTTGACCTCGATGTCGCCGATATCTTCATATTTGCTTGAGGTTTTGTGAAATTTTATCTCAGCGCCCATTTTTTCTAAAACTCTATAAGCTTCGATGCGAGTTTTATTTAATAAGATATTTTTTAAAATAATATGTGAATTTGGGATAATTAGAGCTGCGACCGCGAAGAAAAATGCCGAGCTTGGGTCATTTGGCACGTCTATATCAAGTGGCGCAAATGGGCCTTTCATCGGCTCTAGAGTGATCTCTAAGCCGTCACGCTTTATATCAGCTCCCATGCCTGCGAGCATGCGCTCAGTGTGGTCTCTGCTTAGCTCTGGCTCGCTAAATTTGCAGCCATTTGAGTAAAGAGCTGCTAGCAAGAGCGCACTTTTTACCTGAGCTGAAGCGATCTTACTATCAAAATCAAACCTTTCAAATTTCGTCCCTCTTATACAAAGTGGAGCGTTATTTGCGTCGTTTGCGCCATCTATCTTTGCACCCATCTCATTTAGAGGCTTTGCTATCCTTGCCATCGGGCGAGAATTTAAATATTTATCGCCACTTAGCACGAAAAAACCCTCCTGTGCGGCAAGTAATCCCATAAAAAGTCTCATCGCCGTGCCCGAGTTGCCACACTCTAAAATTTCATTTGGCTCTTTTATCTTTTGTGGAGGAGTGATTATTATCTCAGCTCCGTTATCTTCGACATTTGCACCTAAGAGCTGAACGATCTTTAAGGTATTTAGCGTGTCGCCTGCTCTTAGATAGTTTCTAACGCGAGATGGTTTGTCACTTAAAAGCGAAAACATCGCACATCTATGCGAGATAGACTTATCAGCCGCGATGTCGTCGATGGTTAAATTTAGACTTTTTTCTAATGGATAAATTCTCATCTTATACCGATATTTAGTTTCTCTTTTAGCTCGCTTAAAATTTTATCCATAAGCGCGTTTATATCGTCATCTTCAAGCGTTTTTTCCATATCCTGGAATGTAAATTTAAGGCTAAGGCTAATCGCGCCGTTTAGTTTCGCATCTTTATAGATATCAACCGGCAAGAACTCTTTTAGCTCTTTTAAATTTAGCCCTCTTATGCACTCATAAATTCGTCCAGCCTCGAAATTTTCAGGCACGATGAGACTAAGATCTCTTATTGTGCTTTGAAATTTAGAGTATGGCACTGCTAAGACCGGCTCAAATTTAAGCTTTGCAAAATTAATCTCACAAACATAAGTTTTTGGCAGATCTCTTTTTGCCTCTACCCTCGCATCAACTCTGCCGATATAGCCGATCTTTTCGCCATTTTGATAGATGTGTGCTTGTTCGTATGGGCTAAGATATGATATCTCACGGCAAGGTTTTAGCTCAAATTTACCTATTACATTTTGCACCATTGCTGCAAATGCGTAGAAATTTGCCTCCTCGCCCTTTGCGCCGTTTATCAGTGTTGGCTCTTTTAAAAGCCCTGATACGACAAAGCCTAAATTTAAACCTTGATTTGCATTTTCGTCAAAAACTTCGCCAAGCTCAAAAAGTCTAACTGAGCGCTTTGAGTTTTTGATATTTTTCTCGCTCGAGCTTAGAAGGTGATTAACAAGTGCCGGTCTAAGCGTGTTTAGTTCGTTGTTTATAGGATTTAATATCTTGATCTTGCAAGGTTTGAAATTCAGATCATCTAGCTCATCAAGGCTGTCAAATACGTAGTGCACGCTTTCAAAAAAGCCATTATCGGCTGCACGGCGCCTTAAATTTAAAGCATTTTTATAGTCAAAATATGTCTTATTTAGCCTATCTTTTTCAGAGAAATTTAACGACGTTGAGGCGATATTGTCGATGCCTATTATCCTTACGATCTCCTCGCAAATATCATGCGAATTTACGATATCATGGCGAAATAGCGGCACTTTTACGTTAAAGCTCTCTTGCTCGACATTTACGCTGATCTCAAAGCCAAGTTTCTTTAAAATTTTAACGACATCATTTCTAGCAACCTCTTGACCGATCATATTTTTAAGCTCGCCAAGTGAGATGCTAAGCGTGATAGGCTCGGTGTTTAGAAGTGATTGCTGTGAGCCAGCAAAAAGACTTAAGCTATCTTTAAAGCTAGCTAACCTTTTAAAAAGATAGTCCGCCCCGTAAGCTAAATTTGGCTCGCTACCACGGCTAGAGCGATAAACTTGATCGCCTTTTGGTAAATTTTTATTTTCAAAAATGGCCTTTGAGACAACATCTGGTTTTACGTAGCTAGCCTCTACCAAGATCACCTTTGAGCCTTCATCAACTCTAGCCTCATCGCTTTGATAAATTCCAGCAACGCCTAAATTTTTATCCTCACAAAATACCACACACTCGCCATTTTCGCCATTTTTGATGTCAAAAACTGCTTTTTCGCCCTCGCCCACAAGCTTAGCGTGATCATAAGCTCTAAACAAGACGCCCGTGCAAAATGTCGCGTACTCAAGCAGCCTTTCTACTAAATTTGTCTTTTGACAATCAATCAGAGCTAGCCTCAACCTAGTTAATAAATTTTCACTTAATGCATTTTTTAGTTCAAATGCTTTATACAAAAACGAGCCATTTACCTTATCTTCAGTTCGCACAGACGCGATCCTGCCGATGCCTAGTAAATTTTCACTATCTTCATTTTCGTGGCTATCTTTCATATTTAGATCAAGTGCGGTGCAAATTTCTCTTGCGATGCCGTGTAAATTTTGGCAGTCGCCCCTGTTTGCTGTGACATCGACCTCGATGATCACATCTTTAAACACTTCAAATTCGCCAAGACTTGTGCCAAGTTTTAGCTTGCCGATACTCTCATCAAGTGGCAAGATGCCGTCATTTGTCTTAGGTAGTCCTAGCTCAGTTGAAGAGCAGATCATACCGCATGACTCGATGCCTCTTAGTTTTGCCTTTTTGATCTCAAGACCATTTGGCATCGTCGTGCCAATGAGCGCGACTGGCACAAACTGACCAGCCTCGACGTTTTTAGCCCCACACACGATCTGAAGCGTTTCGCTGCCAACATCAACCTGACAAACGCTTAGCTTATCGGCATCTGGGTGCTTTTCTCTGCTTTTTACATAGCCCACCACAACGCTTTTTGGTAAATTTATCTCTTTATAGCTATCAACTTCTAAACCGATTGAATTTAATGTCTTTGAAAGTGTCTCGCCGCTAACCTCGCTAAGGTCGATCCACTCATTTAACCAATGCTTTGAAATTATCATTTAAACTGCTCCAACAATCTTAAATCTCCCTCAAAAAGTGACCTTAGATCAGGCACTCTATGAAGCAACATCGCAAATCTCTCAACGCCAAGGCCAAAGGCATATCCGCTTACATTTTTATAGCCAACCGCCTTAAATACGTTTGGATCAACGACGCCGCATCCAAGCACCTCAAGCCAAGTAGTCTGCTTGCACACCCTGCAGCCCTTGCCATGGCAGAATATACAACTAATATCAACCTCTGCGCTAGGCTCCGTAAATGGGAAAAAGCTAGGGCGAAAACGCACTTCAACATCGCCAAACATGTGCTTTAAAAAGCCCTCTAGCATTGATTTTAAATTTGCAAAGCTAACTTTCTCAGCGTCCTCCACCACAAGGCCCTCGACTTGGTGAAACATCGGTGTATGCGTTAAGTCCATGTCTCGTCTAAAGACCGTGCCTGGCGCTATCATACGGATAGGCGGCTTTTGATTTAACATAGTTCGCACCTGAACTGGGCTCGTATGCGTCCTTAAAAGTCTAAAATCATCTAGGTAAAATGTATCTTGCATATCCCTTGCTGGGTGGTATTTTGGTAAATTTAGCGCCTCAAAGTTGTGAAAATCATCTTCAATAAGCGGCCCAGTCTCGAGCGAGAAATTTAGAGCTAAAAAGTACTCAATTATCTTATCCATCGTAGCCATCACAGGGTGCAGCGCCCCGCTAGCAACAGGCTCGTTAAAGAGCGTGATATCAGCGGCCTCTTTTTTCATCTTACTATCTTTCTCTTGCTCGCTAAGCTCAGCCTTTTTAGCTTCTATAAGCGCGCTTAGCTCATCTCTTTGCTTGTTTAAATTTGCTGCAAATTCCTTTTTCTCATCCTCGCCAAGCTCTTTTAGCTTTGCAAAGCCTTGCGCCAAGATGCCCTTTTTGCCAAAAATTTCTACCCTGACCTTCTCCAGATCATCAAGAGTTGAAATTTCATTTTTGATTTTGTTAATGAAATCTTGCAATTTTTTACCTTTAGAAATTTTTTAGTCGATTTTATAGAAAAAGAGTTAAAATCAAGATAAAAAGCGCGAAATTTAAGCACACTTTGATATAATTTCTCAAACTTTCAAAGGAGCTAAAATGACCATATTTGAAAAGATCGTTGCTGGTGAAATTCCTTGTAACAAAGTGCTTGAAAGCGAGAAATTTCTAGCTTTTAATGACATCAACCCAAAAGCGCCGATCCACATCCTCATCATCCCTAAAAAACACTACAAAAACTTCCAAGAGATGGATCCAGTTTTGATGGGTGAGATGACTAAATTTATCCAAGAAGTGGCGAGCTTAATGGGCGTTGATAAGAGCGGTTACCGCCTCATAACAAACTGCGGCGAAAACGGCGGTCAAGAGGTTATGCACCTACACTTTCACCTACTTGCTGGCGCAAAACTTGGCTGGAGCGAAGGCGTAGCTGATCCACAAAGCACATTTTAAAAATAAAATTTAGACTCTTTTTGAGTCTAAATTT
>CAUUZE010000083.1:0-8320 GCA_963549665.1 Campylobacter concisus
CTACTAAAATAGATCCAGCAGCAAGAGCTACCATGCTTTGATTGATGCTCTCTTGCCCCAAAGATGGACCGACACTTCTTTTTTCTAGCATCTTAACAGGTGCTAAAAGTGCACCACTTCTAAGCGCGATCGCCACGTCGTGAGCCTCGTCAAGTGTAAAGCCACCACTGATCTGGCCGCTGCCGCCACCTATTCTTTCATTTATAACTGGCGCTGAATAGACCTTACCATCAAGCACGATAGCAAGCCTTTTGCCGACATTTGCGCCAGTAAAATCACCAAAAATTCTAGCACCTTCTGAATTTAGTGTGAAATTTATGATCGGTAGGTTATTTTGATGAGAAAATGCAACCTTTGCGTCAGTTAGCATCGAGCCATCAAGCACAGGGATATTTTTAACGACGTATTTTACGCGGTCATTTTTAGCATCTTTAAAGATCACGTCACCATAGCTTTCAGCCTCGGCCTCGCTCATGGTATTAGCCTGATCTTGTCTTTTATCATCAACTGCCATAAGCTGCAAGTGAGCAGCCTTTGCGATAAGATCTCTCGCTCTTTGCTCGTCCTCTTCGGTTTTTATGCCAGGAAGCTCGACTAGGATATTGTCTTTGCCTTGTCTAGCGACTGTTGGCTCAGCTAGACCAAACTGATCAAGCCTGTTTCTAATGGTCTCAACAGCTTGTGAGATAGCGTACTCGATCGTATCAAGCCTCTCTTGCTCTGTAAGAGTGATGTGATAGTTTAGACCATCTTTTTTGATATCAAGCCCTTTTATCTCAGCAAGCGCTTTATCAACCTTTGGAGTCTCGTCACTATCAAGTAGTGCAAAATCAACACTATCTTCTTTTATCTTAAATTTATCAATGAGCACATCTTCTTTTTTAGCATAATAATTTATGCTTCCAGCGATTGACTTGATCTTAGAGTGGATGGCTTCGTTAGTTTCAACACCAAGAAGCATATGAAGACCGCCTTGAAGGTCAAGTCCTAGCGAAATTTTAGCTCCGCTTTGAGTCTGAAAAAAAGATGGCACCGAAAAGCCAAAACCAAAAATCAAGGCTAATATTAAGATAATCAGCCTATATGTAACTCTTGCGTTACGCATTATTTATCTTCGATCTTTTTAGCTACAAACTCGCGTGCTATACGAACGATTACATCATCGTTAAGTTTAACTTTGATAAAATCATTTTCGGCTTTAATCACTTCGCATATAAGTCCGCCATTAGTTACTATCTTATCGCCTTTGTCAAGAGCTGCAAGCATTGCTGCGTGGGCTTTTTGTTGTTTTTGTTGAGGTCTGATAACCAAAAAGTAAAATATGGCGAAAAGCACAACAAGAGGTAGTAATGATGTTAAAAAATCAGCGTTTTGCATGGATTTCCTTATTTGTAAGATTTTTAAACGGACATTTTAGCACTAAAATTATAATAAAAGCCTTTGTCGGTGCTTTTTTGCTTTCTAATTTCATTTTTTTAGCTATGGCAGAAAATCAAATTTTAAATTTCATCTCACCTTTTCTTACACTAGTTGGAATTTACGTCATCATAAATTTAAGCAGAGCTGGCTTTTTTGCGGCTGGCTTTTTCACTGGAATTTTGTGGTTTTACTGGATCGGCTTTAGCTTTATCTACTACGAACTAGTCTGGCTTATACCATTTGTCATCCTCTTTGTAGCCCTTGTTTATGGACTTTTGTTTTGGATAGCCTCTTTTCCAAGCTTTATGACACTAAGAGCCGTTTTACTATTTTTAATAAGCTACGTGTACCCATTTGGCTTTAACTGGTTTAACCTTGAAGCCACGCTTGTTTTAGGCGCTTTTGAGCCAAATACTAGAGGGCTTATATTTATATTTTTAGCAGCCATTTCTTTGAGTTTAAAAGGTAAAATTTTAAAATTTTTCCTAGCTTTTATCTGCCTCATCGCCGCTTTGCAGTTTAAAAGTAGCGAGGCAAAGACTCTGCCATTTGACGTAGAGCTAGTAAATACCAATGTCGCTCAAAGAGTGCGCTGGGATAAAAGCTTGCGCATGAAATTTACAAATGAAAATTTAGACTTGATAAGCAGCGCCATAGCCGAGCAAAAACGCCTTATCGTGCTGCCTGAGAGTGCGTTTCCATTATTTATGACAAATGAGCCGCTACTTGTTGATGAGCTAAAAGAGCTTTCAAAACAGATAACTATCGTAGCTGGCGCGCTTGCTTATGAAAATAAGCAAATTTATAACTCTGCTTTTTTGTTTCAAGATGGCACTCTAAGGCGAATGGATAAGAAATTTTTAGTGCCATTTGGAGAAGAAATTCCTCTGCCAAAATTTATGCAAGATGCAGTAAATAAGCTATTTTTTGGCGGAGCTAGCGACTTTAAAAAAGCTGAAAATTTTAGTGACTATGAGATAGATGGGGTTAAAATCAGAAATGCTATCTGCTACGAGGCGACAAGAGAGGAGCTTTATAAGGGCGAATTTGACGTGGTCGTGGCTATCACAAACAACGGCTGGTTTGTGCCAAGTAGCGAACCTGTGCTTCAAAGAGTGCTTATAAAACACCTTGCTACAAAGTATAATAAAGCGGTCTATCACAGCGTAAATGGCTCAAAAAGCGAGATCATTTTGCCTAAAAAAGCGTTTTGGGATGAGTTTTAAAAGAAATTTAAAGTGGCTTTTAGATAAAGCCACTTTTTTGATTATTTTTTTAGTAAAGCCTTGAAAGTATCAACCGCGTCAAGCTTTTCCCAAGGATATTTTGCATTTCCCACTTGACCTTTTGCAGCTACTTTTGCATATAAAAATGTCTCTTTGCTTGGTTTATCAAGGCCAAATTTATTAGTTATCCAGCGAGGTGTTAGAGAAAAATGCTCGCTTACAAAATTTGAAAGCATATCGTCATTTACGCCGTTTGCGTGTGTTCCCATAGTATCAACGCTAACTGAAGTTGGCTTTGCAACACCGATTGCGTAGCTTATCTGGACGATGCATTTTTTAGCAAGGCCAGCTGCGACTATGTTTTTAGCTATCCAGCGCGCTGCGTAAAGTCCGCTACGATCAACCTTTGTGTAGTCCTTGCTTGACTGAGCGCCACCACCTATTGGGCTATATCCGCCAAAGCTATCAACTATTAGTTTTCTGCCTGTTAGGCCGCTATCGTGAAGTGAGCTGTGATTTACATATCTGCCTGTTGGATTTATGTAAATGATCGTTTTTTCTTTATTATATAGCTCTTTTGGAAGGCCAGTTTCGTCTATTAAATTTTGTATTAGTGCGCGAAGCTCTTCTATCTTCATGCTCTCCACGCAAGGTGCAGAGACGACGATAGTGTGGATGCTTTGAGGTTTGCAGTTTTCAAAGTTGTCTTTACTGCCGTAATCAATCGTAACTTGAGTTTTTATATCAACGCCAAGTTTATCAGGGTTTGCTTTGGCAAATTTATAGACTTTTTCACAAAGCATTCTTGCGTAAGTTATAGCTGCTGGCATAAATTCTTTCGCCTCGCAACTTGCAAAGCCAAACATGATGCCTTGATCACCTGCTCCGATCTCGCCGTCACTTTGATCAACGCCTTGATTTATATCTGGACTTTGTTGATTTAAGCAAACTTTGACCTCGATATCGTCTGGATGCAAGCACTGCTCTTTTGTAAAGTTGCTCTTTCCGTCATATCCAATATGCGCAAGAGCGTCTTTTACGATCTTTTCATAGTCTTTATAAGAGAGTTTTACCTTTGAGTTTATCTCTCCACCTATTACTATATTTTTTCCAGCTACAAAAACTTCGCTTGCGACGCGTCCATTTGGATCTTGCGTTAAAATAGTATCAACAATGCTATCAGCGATGATATCAGCGCATTTGTCTGGATGACCTGGACTTACAACTTCAGAAGTAAATAGATACATTTTCGTCCTTTTCCTTGGTTAAATTTTCGTGCAATTGTAACAAATCCATATAAAAAACGAATTAATCTTTTTAAATTTCTTTATATTTAAAAATCATTTAGCTAAAATCAACAAAAAACTAATTTATTAAGGTGTCAAATGAATATGTTTAAAAACATTGCAAGAAGATACGCCGATGGAAATTTGATCGTTCAAATTTTAGTCGGTATCATCCTAGGTGCCCTAGTTGGCTTTTACACACATTATCAGGCAGCCCCTTACAACCAAATCTCAGCTAAAATTCAAACCATTCAAAAAGAGAGTGGCTTAAGCGTAGATGAAGTTATAAAAACTCGCCTTAGCCAAGATGAAGCAAAACAGCTTGATGAGGCCAAAGAAAAGGCTAGTTCGGCTGATTCTATCGCTGCTTCAGCCTCGGTTTTAGGAGATTTGTTTAAAGGCGCTCTAAAAGCGATCGCACCTATTCTTGTATTTGTTTTAGTTGCAACCTCTATCATTTTAAAAGATTTTGGCCATACAAAAGGCATGCAAAAGATCATCACACTCTACCTTGTTGGCACCTTTTTAGCAGCTGTTGTGGCGGTTATTGCTAGCTTTTTATTTCCTATCGAGATACCGCTAAAAGGTCTGCAAAGCGCTGATATGTCAGCACCTCAAGGCATCACAAACGTGCTAAAAGATCTTATCTATAAAATGGTCGAAAATCCGATAACCGCCCTAGCAAACGGCAACTATATAGGCATCATCACTTGGGCGATAGGTGGTGGTATCGCTATGAGATATGCTACACCTGAGACCAAAAAAGTATTTAAAGATATAAGCGACGGCGTAACTCATATCGTTAAATTTATCATCAGACTAGCTCCGTTTGGTATCTTTGGTATGGTTGCTATCAGCATTCATGACACTGGATTTGAGGCACTTGCAGGATATCTAAAACTGATCTTAGTTCTTGTTGGAGCGATGCTTGTGGTGGCATTTATCGTCTATCCAGCGATGGTTTTTGCACTAACAAAGAAAAATCCTTATCCACTTGTTATGATCTGCCTAAAAGAGAGCGCGATCTCGGCGTTTTTTACAAGAAGCTCAGCTGCAAACATCCCTGTAAATATGGCGCTTTGCAAAAAGCTTGGACTAAAAGAGGAGCTCTACTCGATCTCTATCCCACTAGGAGCCACCATAAACATGGGCGGTGCGGCAGTTACCATTAGCATCCTAGCGCTTACTGCGGTAAATTCTATCCCATCTATCACAGTTACATTTGGCGATGCGCTTCTTCTTTGCTTCATCTCAGCCCTTGGTGCGTGCGGCGCATCTGGCGTGGCTGGCGGCTCACTGCTTCTAGTGCCATTAGCGTGCGGACTTTTTGGCATCGGCAACGATATCGCTATGCAGTTTGTTACAGTTGGCTTTACGATAGGCGTCATTCAAGACTCAGTTGAAACTGCGCTAAATAGCTCATCAGACGTGCTTTTTACAGCCGTAGCCTCAGAGACTTCAAACTAATCTCCATAAAATTTCAGCTAAATTTTGGCTGAAATTTTACTTTTATCCATTTTTTTGTAAAATGTCCCAAAAATTTAAAGGATAAATATGCAAATTTGGGATCTAAAAGCACTTTTTGCAAACGAAAAAGAGTGCGAACAAAACGCACTAAATTTACAAAAAGAGTGCGAGAAATTTAAAGATAAATACCTTGAAAATTATGAAAATTTAAAAACAGACCAGTTTTTAAAGGCATTTGGCGAATATGAAAGCTTGATAGCTAAAATTTCAAAAGTAATGACATACGCTTTTTTAAATTTTGCTAAAGATACAAGCAAGGGCGCATTTTACGCAAAGATCGATGAGATAGCGACAAAAGCAAATGAAAATTTGATATTTTTTGAGATCAAATTTAATGAATTTGCCCCTAAAAAACAAGAAGAGATCATAAAAAGCTCTAAAAAATATGGATACTATCTAAGCAACCTCGCCAAAGCAAAGCCGCACCAACTTAGCGTTGCCGAAGAGAGAGTGCTACTTCGCACGGCAAGCACCGGAGCCGAGGGCTTTTCAAGGCTTTTTGATGAGAGCATGAGCAAGATGAGGTTTAAATTTAAAGGAGAGCTTTTAAGTGAAGAAGAGATTTTAGCCAAGCTTCATGATAGCGACCAAAGCGTGCGAAAACTAGCCGCCAAAAGCCTTTCAAACGAGCTTAGCAAGCACCAGCACCTTCTTGGCTATATATATAATATGATAAAAACTGATCTAAAAACGAGCTGCGAGCTGCGAAATTTCAAGCTTCCTGAAGAGCCAAGACACCTTGAAAATCAGATCAGTAAAAAAAGCGTTGATTCGCTAATTGCTGTGACTGAGAAAAATTTTGACCTAGTTTCTAAATTTTACGAGCGCAAAAGAGAAATTTTAGGCCTTAAAAAGCTTTATGACTACGATAGATACGCGCCTCTTAGCAGCGAGGGTGAGTATAAATTTAATGAGTGTAAAAAGATAGTTTTAAAGGCGTTTGGGACATTTTCACCTAAATTTGGCGATATAGCCAAAAGCGCCTTTAGTGATGGCTGGATCGACGTTTATCCAGCGCTAAACAAGCGGGGTGGTGCATTTTCTCACTCTGGATCAAGCGATACGCATCCTTATGTTTTGCTAAATCACACAAACCAGCGAAGAGACCTTTTTACGCTTGCCCACGAGCTTGGCCACGCCGTGCATCAAAAGCTCTCTTATAGTGTAAGCTACCTAAACTCAGACACTCCGCTAACCACGGCTGAGACGGCGTCTGTATTTTGCGAGATGCTAGTTTTTGACCAGATTAAAGACGGGCTTAGTAAAAAAGAGAAAATTTCACTACTCGCTGGCAAGATCGAGGATATATTTGCCACGCTTTACCGCCAGATAAATTTCACTACCTTTGAGCGCGCCGTGCACGCACACGAGGGCGAGATCAGTCTAGATGAGCTAAATAAAATTTGGCTAAAAGAGAGCAAAAAGATGTTTGGCAAAAGTGTCACGCTAAATGACTACTATAAAATTTGGTGGAGCTACATCCCACACTTCATCCACACGCCATTTTACTGCTACGCTTACTCTTACGCACAGCTTCTTGTGCTTGCACTTTTTGGGCTTTACAAAAGCGGCAAATGCGAAAATTTCGTTGAAATTTACACCGAGTTTTTGAGCCTTGGTGGGAGCCTTAGCCCAAGGGAGCTTGTTGGTAAATTTGGCTTTGACATAGATGATAAAAATTTCTGGCAGATCGGCATAAACGAGGTTAAAAATCTAGTAGATGAGTTTTTAGAAATTTCAAAAGGAATAAAATGTTAGACGAAATTTTAGACGATGAGAAATTTGCACTTTTGATGAAGATGCACGTCTATGAGTGCATTGATTTTTTGCTTGAAAAGGGGGTAAATTTCTCAGTTATGGCAAATTTGCCGCTAGTTAGCTTTGAGCCTAGCTTGCCAGATGAGATAAGCAGTGGCTTTAGCATGCCAGTCATTATGTTCTCACTTGGTGGCTACACGCTTGAGAGTACCATGCTAACGCAAGATGAGCTAAGCTTTGAGGCTGGCTTTGGTAGTGAAAATTTTGCCTCAGTGGTATCATTTCCACTTGGAGCAGTGGTTCAAATTTTGGTTGAAAACAGCCCGATCCTTGTAAATTTCTCTATCTATAAGCCAAAAGAGAAGCAAGTCGATCACGCTAAAAAATCAGCCTCAGTCTTTTTACAAAACCCAAAAAATAAAGATATATTTAAGAAAAAATAGTAATTTTAAGCATTTTTGGCTAAAATCAAAAGAAAATTTAAAAAGCGAAAAATGGAAAATTTACTATCAAATTTAAACGAAGCCCAGCGCGAAGCAGCCACTCACATAGATGGTGCGATGCTCATACTTGCAGGCGCTGGCAGCGGCAAGACAAAGACGATCACGACTAGACTTGCCTATCTCATCGGCGAGGTCGGCATAGACGCGGCAAACACGCTAACTCTTACTTTTACAAACAAAGCCGCCAACGAGATGCGCAGCAGAGCCATGGCGATGCTAAGCCAAAGCGGCAAAAACTACTCGCCGCTACTTTGTACATTTCACAAATTTGGACTTTTGTTTTTAAAGCTCTATATAGAAAAGCTTGGCAGAAAAAACAACTTCGTCATCATCGACACAGACGATAAAAAGCGCATCATAAAAAGCTTTGAAAGTCCGGTCGCAACGGCGATACTCTCAAGCGAAATTTCAAACTATAAAAACTCGCTTTTAAGCGTCGAAGAGGTCTATAAAAACGCAAATTTCTCCTCTTTTGACAAGAGCAAAGACAACTTTTACAAGCAAGCAGCGCAAATTTATGAAAAATACGAGGACTATCTAAAGGCGAACAACCTTGTTGATTTTGACGATTTGCTAGGGCTTACATATAAAATTTTAGACG
>CAUUZE010000084.1:0-8100 GCA_963549665.1 Campylobacter concisus
TCGCTAAAAAATTGCGATGCGAAATTTATAAATTTATCCTTATCAAAAGCTGTATCATAGGCCAAGATGATAGCGCCATCTTTTTGTCTTGTCGCTTCAAGTGCTTTAAATTTAGCCTCAAATTCATTTTTTACCTTCGTGTATGATGAGGTTTGCGAGTAGTTTTGTCTTGAGAGGCTTTTAAATTCTTTTATGTTTGGCACGATAAAGCCAAATATCATAATGAAGCAAACTATGATAAAAGCAAATATAAAAAGTAAAAGCTTTACTGGGTCGATTTTTTCTAAGCTCGTATCTTTTTTACTCATTATATCCCTCAGAATTATCAATCTTGTTCGTGCTTATAAAGCCGTACCAGCCGTTTTTGCTCTGATAAAAGCTAGTGTTTGACGTGGTGAAAATCGACCTTAGCGGCGAGGCTAAGAGCTGGTTAAAGACATCCTTTGTAGGCGTTATGCCGCGGATGATGAGCGAGTTTTTGTCCATAAAGACCTCTTCAAGCGTGATACTATCAGGCACAAGGTCAAAAAGGTTGTGCAAGCTTTGCTTTAGGATAGAATTTGACGTAAAGATATCATTTGCAGAGTCTATCTGCACGGCAAGTTTGGATGAAATTTCATCCGTAGTGACTATCTTTTGGCTAAGCTCTTTTTGCTCGTTTGCTAGAAATTCTATATTTTTTTTGGTTGAGTAGTTTTTATAAACGATAAAGAAATTTGCCACTAAAAGCACTACAAAAACAAAGCCGATGAGGCTTAGCCAGAGCTTACTAAAGATAGAAAGAAGCGGTCTTGGTTCTGGGGTGATGAAGCTAAATTTCATAGTGTTATCTCTTCTTGCATGATCTCATTCATGATGTGATTTGTGTTGATCGGATAGCTTGATGTCTCCACAAATAGCTCAGACTGCAGGTATTGTAAAAAGGTTGCGCTTGTTTTTGTGTTTTCAAAAACGATGATCTGCTCGATAAAATCGCCGCCGTAGATTGGATTTTCATAAAATTCTTTCATAGCTTTTGCGATGTAGTCAAACATCTTCATATCGCGTCCAAAGATCGCCACTGACTTCTCGACATTGGTCGAAGCTGGCATGTTTAGCTCGTAGTTTAGATCTTCAAATTCTTTTGGTTTATCATCGCTTAAGAAATCATCCAAACTCTTAAAATCATCAAGCGCCGTTGCGCCATCTTCTTCTTTAACTATAAGGTTATCTATGTCTGTTATATCCTCTTCTTTTAGGCTTTCGATCTCTTCGTTGCCCTCTTCAGCGTCACTCATATTTAAAAACGTAGAGAGCTTCATCTGCTTGTCTTGAAAGATCGCAAGCGCAAAAGAGTGCGAGTGGATGTAGAGATATAGCGTGGTTTTTGGCGAAATTCCACGCTTTAAAAGCTCGTGAAAGAGCAGGGCGATAGGTGAGTAGATAAGATCGACGCTACCTTGTCCAAAGAGGTTTTTATATCTTCTTATAGCATTTAAATTTGCATATATGCTCCAGCTATCTTGCATCACAAGGCTGGTTAAATTTTGCGTGTTGATGTTAAATTTTTTATACTCGTCAAAGTTAGCAGTAGGCAGCGCACCTTGTGAGTCGTCGTTAAAAAAGAGCGAAACATAGACGCCAAAATAGGTCTTTTCTTGCTCTTCTATGTATTTTAAAACTTTTTCATCGACACTATCGATGCTTATGTCTGTAAATTTAGCATTTATGGTTTTTATAAGCTTGCCATTTCTAAAGACCTGACCGTAAAATATGCACTCGTTGCCCTCGATCACGACGCTTAAGAAAAGGTTTGAAAAAAGCTTTTTGATGCTAAAAGACATAACTCTCCTAAATTTAGTGCATTATTTTTGATATGTTAGCTAAAAAGGGATTAAATAAGTTTAAAACAGCTCGTTTTTTAGTTTTGCAAATGCCTCTTTCATCTTCAGAGCTTCGCTTTTTAGCTCATCATCAAGCAAAGTAGAATTTCTTAAGCTTTCAAAATCCTCTATCATCACATCACACATCATTTTGATGCGCTCATTATCAGCTTTACTGACACCATTTTGGCTCATTTTTTTGATGCGTTCAAGATACTCTTTGCCGTTTTTTATGTATGAGCTAAATTTCATAGCTGCCTTGCTTTGATTTAGCGTGGTGGCGGCCATCTTGTTGTAGGCGTCAAGGTCAAGGGCTTTTTGGCTTAAATTTAGAGCCTTTTCATACTCTTTACTCTCGTAGTAAAATTTCGCTTCAAGAGCGAGTTTATAGGAGTTGTCGCTGTAAAAAAATAGCCCAAACAAAGCCACTATAAAAATGGCTATAAAGATAGAAATTTTATTTTTCATAAATTTCGTCCAAAATTTCTCTTATCTCGTCGCTTATTTGCGGATTTTTATGCGCATATTTTTTCCACCAAATTTTTAAATTTGACCTAAAGTCCTCTTTGTTTTGTAGCACGCTCTTGCCGCCGTCATTTTGTGAGGCCTGCCAAAGTTCGTTTTGTATCTTCTCTTTTGCCTCTTTTTGTTCTAAATTTGCCACGCTAAAAGGGGCTGAGAGGCTAAATTTTATAGTTGAAAATGGCTTTGGAAGTATCATCTTATCCCAGCTTTTAAACTCCCAAAACGAGTTTGCTTCGAAATTTAGAGCATAAATTTCACAAGATGATTTTTGTGCGATCACTGCAGCTCCGTCTGCTACGCTGTGTCTTGGTCCGCGTGGGCCATCTGGCGTGATGATGACATCGTGGCCTTGCTTTATCTCTCTTAGAGCCTCTATAAGCGCCCTTGCACCGCCTTTTGAGCTGCTACCTCTAATGGTGCCGATGCCAAAAAATTTGATTATTCTGGTGATGAGCTCGCCATCTTTGTGGTCGCTTATTATTACCTTGCCTTGTTTTCTGTTTTGACTGCTCCACCAGCGTCTGTAAGCAAAGCTCATAAAGCTAAGTCTGCCATGCCAAAAGACGACGACGCAGCCATTTTGTGGTAAGAAATTTGGAGTGTAGCTCTTTTTGCAGGTTAGAAAAATGAGCCACATCAAAATGTAGATGAAAAAGACGCCAACATTCAGGGCGAGCTTTTCAAGTGTGCTTTTAAATTTGCAGCTCGCCATACAAAACCATTCGTTTTGGGCTTGTGATCTTTACTTTTTGCGTAGTGCCAAGAAGCTCTTCGCTGCCATCAACTTGAACTAAAAAGTTGTTAAAACTTCGCCCAGCAACGCCACCATTTGCTCTTAGCTCTTCAAAATATACATCAAAAATTTTATCTTTTTGCTCCGCTACTATCTCGTCTAAAATTTCGCTGTGGCGATTTTGCAGGCGCGTTAGCCTTTCTGAAGCGGTTTTATCATCTATTTGATTTGTAAAAGTAGCTGCCTTTGTAAGCGGACGAGGTGAATACTTAAAGCTAAAAATTTGCTCAAATCTAACTTGCTCAAGCACGTCCATCGTATCTTCAAATTCATTGTCGCTCTCACCTGGAAATGCGACGATGATATCAGTTGAGATGCTCACATCTGGACACATATTTCTAAGTCTTAGCGCGCGGTCTAAAAACCACTCTTTTGTGTATCCGCGCTTCATCTCACGCAAAACTTTGGTGTTTCCGCTTTGAAGTGGCATGTGCATAGACTTGCAAATTTTTGGGTTATTAGTGAAAATTTCAAGAAATTTATCATCCATGTGAAGTGGGTGCGGGCTTGTAAATCTTATCCTCTCAACGCCCTCTATCTCGCTTATCTTCACTAGCAGATCGCTAAAATCAATATTTTCTTGCACGCCTGAAAATCTTTTGCCGTAGTTATTGACATTTTGCCCTAGTAAAAATATCTCTTTTGCACCGCTTTTTGCGGCCTTTTCTACCTCTTTTAAGATGAGGCTTGAAGGGATAGAAATTTCATCGCCTCTGGTGTGTGGGACGATGCAGTAGGTGCATTTTTTATCGCAGCCGATCGAGATATTGATATGGCTTTTGTATGGCGAGCCTCTAAATTCGCCAAATGCGTATTCGCTCTCGTCGTGGTTGATGTCGGTTGAGATAAATTTAGGCGTATTTACAGCCTTTGTGATCTTGCTAACATTTCTTGCGCCAAGGACAAAATCAACATAAGGTGCACGCTTGAAAATTTCACTACCCAAATGGCTTGCAGTGCAGCCGCAAACGCCTATTTTAGCACCTCTTTTTTTGGCTTTTTCAAAGGCTCCGACCTCGCTAAAGAGCTTGTGAACTGGCTTTTCACGAACCGAGCAGGTATTTATAAGGATTAAATCAGCTTCTTCGATGTTTTGTGTTAAGGAGTAGTCTTCTTTTTGTGAGAGCTCGGCTATGATATGCTCGCTGTCACGAACATTCATAGCACAACCTAGAGTTTGGATAAAGAGTTTTTTACTCATTAAAGTATATGCACTTCATACATATAATCGCTCTCATCAAGCCCGTATTTCACGGTTCTATGATAAACGCTTAGCCCTTTTTCTTCAAAGTGCTCGACTAGAGCGATTAGTTGTTTGTGTGTATTTTCTTTATCAAAATAGAAAATTTTCTGACCCTCTTTTTCGACAGCTGCCTCTATCTTTTCTAGTGAAATCGTTTTTGGTTTTGCGTCTAATTCGGCTCTTGCAAGTTTTAGCTCCATTTTTAATCCTTTCAAAATCTTAAATTTTAATCGGTCAATATACCCAAATCATCATAAAAAAAGGATTAAATAAAAGTTAATAACAAGCTTAAAGTTATTAAAAGTATGGCTTATGTATAATTTCAAAACTTCACGAAAAATCCCCGAAATTTATCGTCACAATGGAGAAAAAATGGAAAGAATATCAGACATTATAGAGTCAATTGCAAATGAGAAAAATTTAGAGATAGAAGATGTAAAAGAGCGCGTCATAAGAGCCTTGATAAACACTGCAAAAAGGGTTTATGGCGAAAATTATGAATATGACGTGAGCATCGATGCAAATAAAAATTTAAAGCTTTATCAAAAAATTTCAATCGTAGCAAACGACGATGAGAGGCTTGCTGAAGACAATGAGCACTTTTTAAGCTTAAGAGAGGCTAAAAAGATAGATAGTGGCGTAGAGATCGGCGATGAGCTCACTTACGAGCTAAGCCTTGATAACCTTGGTAGAACCGCAGCTCAAACGCTTCACAAGGAGCTTGAGTATCACATCCAGCGCCTAGTTGAAGAGAAAATTTTACAAAAATATAATGAGATGAGCGGTCACATGGTCTTTGGCCCAGTTGTCAGAGTCGATAACGACGAAAACACTTTTATCGAGATAGACGAGCTTCGTGCTATATTGCCACGTAAAAACCGCATAAAAGGCGAGAAATTTAAAGTAGGCGACGTGGTAAAAGCGGTCATTAGAAAAGTTTTTACAGATAAAAATTTAGGCATAAAGGTCGAGCTTTCAAGGACTTCGCCTAAATTTCTTGAAGCGCTGTTAACTTCAGAGGTGCCTGAGATAAAAGATGGCGGCATCATCATCCAAGGAAGTGCGAGAATCCCTGGCGAAAGGGCTAAAGTAGCACTCATCTCAACCACTCCAAACATCGATCCAGTCGGCGCAACCGTTGGCACAAAGGGCGTTAGGATAAATGCCGTAAGCAAAGAGCTTCATGGTGAGAGCATCGATGCGATCGAATACACCACCGAGCCAGCGATCTTGGTAGCTCGCGCTATGGCACCTGCCATCATCACATCTGTAAAGATCGAAGAAAACAAGGCGATCGTGACACTTGCGAGCGAGCAAAAGAGCAAAGCTATCGGCAAAAACGGCATAAATATCCGCCTTGCAAGCATGCTAACTGGCTACGAGATCGAGCTAAATGAGCTTGGCTCAAAAACTAGCAGCGGTGGCGAAAATGGCGAAATGGTCAAGGATCTAAAAGCTCTTTTTGGAGATAACTAATGAAATTTCAAATAAGAAAAGCGACTGAGGGCGATATAGACGTGATCTGCGAGCTTGTAAGAGAGCTTGCGGCTTACGAAAAGATGAGCGATCAAGTCACTTTTACAAATGAAATTTTCGCAGACTCTATCTTTAACAAAAATCACGCAAAAGCCCTTATCTGCGAGAGTGAGGGCAGGGCTATTGGTTACGCTATCTATTTTTACACGTTTTCTACATTTTTAGGGCTTGGCGGGATCTATCTTGAGGACATCTACGTCAAAAAAGAGTTCAGAAATCAAGGCATCGGCAAGGCATTTTTTAAATTTCTAGCTCAAATTTGCAAGGATGAAAATTTAAAAAGGCTTGAGTGGTGCTGCATAAACTGGAATGAGCCAAGCATCAAATTTTATGAAAACATGGGCGCTAAAAATCAATCTCTTGAGTGGAGAACCTACCGCTTAGACGGCGAAAATTTAGAAAAACTGGTAAATTTATAGTTTCAAATAAAAGCTCAAATTTGCTTTGAAATTTGAGCTTGCTGTTGATTAAAATTTATATGTATATCCCATATAAAGACTGATGTTTGTCTCTTTGGCATCAATCATATCAAATTTACTAATCTTGCCATAATCGGTTCTATCAGCTTTTAAACCAAACTCAACCGCATTGTTTTCGTTGATAGAGTACTCAGCACCAACTTTTGCGCCTAGTATCCAACCATTTGTGCTAGCACTTTCCATCGGAGTTTCAGCATCGCCACCTTTTATTTTTAGTTTTGAAAAACCAGTATAGCCACCAAGAACTAGTTTTAGATCTTTTGCTAGGCTTGGAGTATAGTCAGCTCCAACTATAAACTTATGTGTTTTTCATTTTATTATTGTGCCATCTTCGTCGCCAAGTGACTTTTTAGCTTGAAAGTCATATATGTAAGCTCCATAAACTCTAGCTACGTCAAAGTCATAACCAGCTTTTATGCCAAGACCTGGTTGTGCTTTTTTAGCTTTTGATGTGCCATTGTCACTTTTTGCTTTCATATTTGATCCAAAAGAGTAGTCTCCCTCAACTCCAACAAACGCTCCTTGTGCTAAAGCAGCGGCACTAGCTAGGCTTAAACCTAAAGCAACTTTTAAAACTACATTTTTCATTTTTACTCCTTATTTAAAAAATGTTACGCGGCTATTTTAAATTTTCTTATATTAAATAAAGTTTAAATATTCAATGAAATTAATAAAAAACATAAAATAATTCAATTGTTTTCTTATCAGAATAAAATTTATAAAATCACTCAAAAAAAGGAGTGTAAAGTGGCTAAGATGACAAAACGTGATATGGCTTATCATTTAGACGTTGATGTCGCAACGCTTTACAACTGGCGAAAACACAAACCAAACCTTTTTCGTATCGTGATGCTTGGATTTAAATTTGATGAGCTTATCGAGCAGAGCAAAAAGACTTGCAACGAGCTTTGCGAATATGAAAATTTAATCAATCAAGACATAGAAAAATTTAGTAAGTGATTTATAAATTTAAAGTGAGATGATGTAAGTTTTGAAAGGTGGTTAGCCCACCTTTTGTTATTTTATCGGAGTTAGTTCTGTATCTTTATGGCTTAGTTTTATTTCCTCGCCTTTTATACATCTTGGGTTTAGCGTTTCTAGTGTTGCTAAGAATTCTGTCGCATTTTCGTCACCTATCTCTCCATATTTTTGTTCACCGTAATAATAAGGTGTCCCTTTTGCTATGCTATTTTTTATAACCTTGTAATCGTCTGATTCTTTTTCATTAAATTTATCTAGATCAACCTTTGTATCTTTATCTACTATCAGATAACCTTTTCCATTTTCTTCTAGTCTTGATTGGTCCTTTATATAGTCGTATTTAGTTGTATAACTTACCCTTTTATAGACTTTCACTTCACCTTTAAAGTGCTTGATACTTCCCATGTCAGCTTTGCAAATTTCAGCCAAAGTAGTTGGCTCACCACATCCAGTTAGAGCAAGAGCAAGCATTGCTGTAATGCCTGAAAGAACGACTTTTGTTTTCATATTTTTCCTTTTTATATAAGTTAGAAATTCAGATTTTACAAAAAAAAAAAAAATAAAACTGAAAAATTTAAATTAGTATAACTATGAAAGATTTATTGAGAAATTTGATGTAAAAAAAGAAATTTGAGCTCAAAGCAAGCGCTTCAAGCTCGGTTAAATTTACTCGTTTAGGAT
>CAUUZE010000085.1:0-8065 GCA_963549665.1 Campylobacter concisus
TGAACTATCTTGAAATTTTAAAATTTCGTCACGCTTGCAAAATTTTTGACGAGAGTAAAAAAATAAGTGCTGGCGAATTTGACTTTATCCTAGAGGCTGGCAGACTAAGCCCAAGCTCGACTGGCCTTGAGCAGTGGGACTTTTTGGTCGTGCAAAACAAGGAGCTTAGAGAAAAGATCAAAGCTGTTTCGTGGAACCAGGCGCAGATCACCTCTTGCTCGCATTTGGTTGTCATCTTAGCAAAGGTCAAAGAGATAAAATTTGGCAGCAGCTATGTTGATAAAATGATCGCTAGAAGGGCTGATAAAGATCCTGAAGCTATCGCTGCGAGACAGAAATTTTACAACGACTTTTTGCTGTCAAATTTCAAAAATGACGATGAGCTAACATTTCAGTGGTCACACGAGCAGTGCATGATAGCTGCGACAAATATGATGAACGCAGCCGCAAGCCTTGGGATTGACAGCTGCCCGATCGAAGGCTTTGACAGACACGCTTTAAATGAAATTTTAGGTCTTGATGAGAGCGAGCAAAGAGTGGCTATCGTAGTGCCATTTGGCTACCGCCTAAATCCACAACCTGAAAAACTACGCAGACAAAGATCTGAAGTAGTTACTTGGATCTACTAAGTCACGGGGCAAAACGCCCTGTGTCTATTTAAATTTAAACAAAAAGGCATTTTATAAGCTAAAAAAAGTAAATTTGCGTTAAAATCATGGCTAGTTTTAAAAAGCGAGGCTTAAATTTAATGCAAAAAAATAGCGCTAAACCAGTTTTGCAGATTTTTAAGAGGTTCTATGTAAAGATAGCACTACTTCTTTTTGCCTTCATCTTTCTTGCACTTTTTGTCATATTTGCTGGCATAAACGATATAAAATATGAAATTTCAACACTAAATTTTATCACTAGAAACAATATCGTGAGTACATTTGCAGAGGTAAAAGACAATATCACCACAAAGGCAAGACTCATAGCAAACGGCGTAGAGCCATTTTATGAAGATACTGTTGTAAGTAAATTCTACACCGCTTTTTACGTGATAGCAAAAGACAACTCCTTGCTTTATGAGCGTAAATTTGAGGGCGCTTTTGAGCTACACGACTACGATATCTCGTGGTTTTCAGATATAAAAGCAGGCGAGTTTAGGCTCTCTGATAGATTTTATAAAAATAGACGCTTTAAAGATATCTACATAGCTTACGGGCTAAAAAATGGCAATAAAATTCTCGTTCAGCTAAATCAAAATCTTTTAAAAAACAAGGTCGATACAGGCTACAATAAAAACCTTGCCGCATACGTCTTTTTGGTCGATAAAGATGGCAACCTCTCAAGAGATGAGTTTTATAGAAAATTTATAAAAGAGGACTTTAACAAATACATCTCACAAGGTGGCGAGTTTAAAGCTGACAAGATCATTTTTATACTAAAGGATATGAATTTTTATAAGATCAGCTACCTAGAGGAGCAAAAGCTATTTGTCATAACAGGCTCTAGCAGGCAGGCACAGATCTTTATCCAGCTAGTTCTAGTCGTGCTTTCGTTCTTGTGTTTTGTCGCATTTAGCATACTTTGGCTACGTGATAACTCATATATAAAAGATAAAATTCTCTCTCCATTTACCAGGATCACACTCTTTGCGGCAGATAAAAGTAGGCTGGCTGATGAAGAATTCGACATAAAAGAATTTATCTCGCTAAACAACAGCATCAAAAAACTCTACGAAGATAGAGATAAAGCTTACGAGACGGCACAAAGCTACGAGAGTAGATTTGGCTATGTCTTTGAAAAGAGCTTTTTAAAGATCGTGGTCTATGACGCTTATACTGGCGTCATCACGGACATTAGCAACGCTCTTTTAGAAAATCTAGGCTACAAAAAAGATGACGTAGCAGATCTAAATATCAAAGAGCTGCTTGAAGATGAGTCTAAAAATTTAGCAGAAGATAGAGAAAACGCTATCAATAATGATATATCTTATGAAGCTAAGCTAAGGCGTAAAAATGGCGAGATAATCGACGTTTTAGCGACGCAAAGTAGTATTGAGCTAGAGAACACAAGGCTAAATTTCATACTCATAAAAGATATCACTCAAGAAAAGATGACGCAAAGAAATGACGATATCATCAAAAGCTACGTCTTTTTATCGCCAAATGTCATCGCCATCGCTTCGGCACAAGAGCCATTTTTGATCATCCAAAGCACAAACAATGTCGAGAGAATTTTTAACGTCCAAAGCCAAGGTCTCATAAATTTAGAAGATATCATCGCAAGCGAGGACTTTGATAGCTTTAAAGCTGCCATGCTGGCAAATAAAAAAGCCTTTTTACAAACTAGCAAAAATGAAGAGCTAAATTTCATAGCAAATATGACAAACGCTTACGGCAAGAAAATTCCATTTAAGATAAAGGCTAAATTTATCGATGCAGACGAACAAAAGGTCATCTACTCATTTACCGATCTTAGTGATATGCTAAAGCTTCAAGAGAGATTTGAAAAGCAAAGCAAGGAGAGCAAGGCTCTGCTTTGGGCGAGTGAGGCAAATGTCTTTACTTGGGATAAAAGAAGCGACATGCTTAACATCTCAGATGAGCTAAGTAAAATTCTTGGCACGCAAAGCACTCTAAATTTCGAGCAAGCAAAGTCGGTCTTTGTCGATGAGTTTGATAGTTTTTATAGCTTTTTTGAGAGCTTAAGAGATGCTCAAACATACATCAAAGATATCAAGCTTTACAGCATAGATAAAGAAATTTTACACTTTAGACTAAGAGCAAAAGCGCTTGAATACGACGAATTTGGCGAAGTAAGCTTGATAAAAGGCACATTAAGAGACCTTAGCCTAGAAGATAGCTTCTTTGTCTGCCAAGACCTGCTTGCAAAAATTTTCTCATTTAGCAAAGAAGAGGTCGTCTTACTTGATGAAGAGATGAGGGTTATTGATGCAAATGACGCATTTTTTGAAAGTGCGGGCGCAAAAGATAGCGTATATCTAAAAGATATCACCTTTATAAAGCAAGGCTTAAGCGATATAAAACACCAGATCATAGAGACTATAAACCAAGGCGGCTCGTGGAGTGGCAAGGTTTGGAGCGAAAATAATAAAAACAAAAGCAAGCTTGAAGTCATAGAAATTTTGCCACTTATCGATGCGAATGAGAAAAAAACTGGCTACATCATGCTAGCAATGCTTGCAAATAACGAAGCACAAAATGAAAAATATCTAGAATTTATCGCATATCACGATCCGCTTACAAAGCTACCAAATAGATTTTTACTCTACAACAAGCTAAATTCTCTCATACAAAAAAATGAACAAAAAATAGCCGTCATCTACCTTGATATGGATGATTTTAAGAGCATAAATGACAACTTCGGCCACCAAATAGGCGATAAATTTTTAGTAGCTATCTCTGAAAAGATAGGCGCTATGTTTAATGGCAAAAATATCTTTGCAAGGATAGGCGGAGATGAGTTTGTAGGCGTCATAAACTACGAAAATTTAGGCGAAGTCTATGAGATAGCGCAAAATATGCTAAGGCTAGCTTCAGATGAGGTAAAGATAGACGAGCTAAAACTAAAAGCAAGCGCTAGCGTAGGAATAGCCTTGGCTGATAGTGAGCTTGGGGCTGATGATGTGCTACAAAGAGCCGACTGGGCGATGTACCAAGCCAAGATAAGTGGCAAAAACAGAAGCTATACATTTGATGCGAAAAAAGATGTCTATTTTAAGAGCCAATACGAAGATGGCTCAAAAATTTTAAAAGCGCTTGACGCTGGCGAGATGTTTTTAGAATTTCAGCCAGAGATTAGCTTTAGCACAGGCGAGACTTTAAGTTTTGAAGCGCTTATTAGATGGAGAAAAGATGGCGAGATCATCTATCCAAGCGACTTTTTACCACTCATAAAAACAAGTAGCGCATCGAGCAATATCGCTTTATTTACGATAAAAGAGGCGCTTTTAGCTAGAAAAATGTGGCTAGAAAATGGCATAAGCGCAAAGGTTCGCGTAAATTTAAGCGTTAAAAAGCTCTTTACAGAGGAGTTTTGGCATAAATTTAAAGCGATATTTGATGAGGATAAAAGCCTTGATCCAACTGGGCTTATCATCGACGTTATCGACGCTGCAACAGCTACAAATTTAGAAGTTTTAGAAATTTATGTGAGAAAATATAAAGAGCTTGGCATACACTTCTCGCTTGATGACTTTGCATCATACTCAAGCTCGATCGAAGCTCTTGGCATGCTAAAGACAAATCGCTTCAACATAGATAATAAATTCTGCAAACACATCTTTAGCTCAAAAGAGGCGCTTGAGAGCATAAATATGATAAGGTTTGTGGCTGATAAATTTGGACTAAATACGACTATAAAAAATATAGATGATAAAAGAACGCTTGAGTTTTTGCTTGGTCTTGGATTTGATAAATTTCAAGGTAACATTTTCTCATTAGCGCTTTTGGCAAAAGATGCAGCTTCATTTAAATTTGAAAGACCTAATCTACACATAAAAGACTATAAAAATAGTGAAAATTTCGAGCTTTTCAAAGGCTTAGTCGTGCTAAAAGAGCTTGCAAATGAAGTGATAGCAAATTTAAATCAAGACGACAAACTAGCACAAAGCCTAAAGCAAAAAATAGAAGATGAGATAAAAAATATAGGTAAATATAATCAAGAAATTTCTATAAATTTAAGCAAACTAGCAAGCAGTAGCGACAGCGGAGAACTCTATAATCTAGCCGTGTCCATCATCAAAGAGTGCGATATAAATTTAGGTTTTAGTAAGGAGATAAGAGTTGAGTGATGTAAATGTTTATGAGCACGAGATACCTGTAGGAAGCAAACTTTACTTTGCAAAAAGCGCAAAACTAAAGAGAAAAATCGAGCAAAAAGCGAGTGAAATTTTAGAAGATGAAGGTTTTAGTGAGATCGTAACGCCGTTTTTTTCGTATCATCAACATCTAAGCGTAGATGCGACAAACCTTCTGCGCTTTAGCGACAGTCTAAACCACGAGATAAGCCTAAGGGCTGATAGCACGGTTGATACCGTTAGGATCGTGCTTAGAAGACTTAAAGCAAACGAGCCAAAGAGGTGGTTTTACATCCAGCCAGTCTTTCGCTACCCAAGCCAAGAAATTTATCAAATAGGCGCTGAGCTTATCGGCGAAAACGACATTTTAAAGAGCATAAATATCGTAGCAAAGCTCTTTAGCGAGCTTGAGATCGGCGCTTGTTTGCAGCTTAGCAACATGCAAATCCCAAGGATAATTTGCGAAATTTTAAACTTAGAGATAGAAATTTTTGAAAACTCATGGCTAGAAAAAATTTTAGCCCAAAACGTGCCATGGCTTAGCAAACTAGCCCTTTTAAAGGACGCTAGCGAGCTTGATGAGATAGTAAATTTAGTCCCTGATAAGCTAAAAGAGGCGCTAAAAAATTTACAAAGCGTAGCCAAATCACTAGAATATAAAAATTTAAGAATAGTTCCGCTATATTACTCAAAAATGAGATATTATGATAGTTTATTTTTTAGATTTTTAAAAGATAACGCCATCTTAGCAAGTGGTGGAAACTATGAAATAGACGATATTTCAAGCACCGGGTTCGCTGTATATACTGATGCATTGATAGAAGAAAAAATTAATTTAAGGAAGTAAGAATGAGAAAGGCTGATTTAGTAGTTGGTGTTCAATGGGGTGATGAGGGCAAAGGCAAGATAGTTGATATGCTAGGACTAAACTATGACATGATTTGTCGCTCTCAAGGTGGCCACAACGCTGGTCATACGATCTGGGTCGATGGCGTAAGATATGCGCTTCACCTTGTCCCAAGCGGAATTTTGCACAAAAATATCGTAAATATCATCGGCAACGGCGTCGTCGTGTGCCCAGAAGTGCTTATCACTGAGATGGCGCAATTTGACAACTTAGAGGGCAGACTTTATATAAGCGACAAAGCACACTTAAATTTAAGTTACAACAGCCAAGTCGATCAAGCAAAAGAGCGCTTAAAAGGTGAAAAAGCGATCGGAACGACTGGCAAAGGCATCGGACCAACATACGCAGACAAGATAAGCAGAAGCGGCCACAGAGTTGGCGAGCTACTTGAGCCAGAGCGCTTATGTGATGCTTTGATGCATGATTTTGAAACAAATAAACCCGTATTTAACGCTCTTGGCGTAAAGATACCTGAAGAAAATGAGCTACTTGAAGAGCTAAAAAGATATAAAGAGGTGCTTGCTCCATTTATCGCAAACACTACAAATTTAGTTTGGAAAGCGCTAGATGAAGATAAAAAAGTCCTACTTGAAGGCGCTCAGGGCACACTTTTAGACATCGATCACGGCACATATCCTTATGTAACTAGCTCAAATACCATAAGCGCTGGCGCTTGCACAGGCCTTGGACTAAATCCAAAAGAAATAGGCAAGGTAATAGGTGTCATCAAAGCATATACGACTCGCGTAGGACACGGACCTTTCCCAACTGAAGACAAAGGCACGAACGGCGATAAGATGTGCGAGATCGGTAAAGAATTTGGCACAACAACAGGCCGCCGCAGACGTTGTGGCTGGTTTGATGCAGTAAGCGTAAAATACGCTTCAAGGCTTGATGGCGTCGATACTTATGCGCTTATGAAGCTTGACGTGCTTGATGGCTTTGAAGTGGTAAAAATTTGCAAAGCATATCAATATAACGGCGAAACTATCGACTACGTGCCAACAGATCTTGAAAATGCAACGCCTATCTATGAGGAGCTTGCGGGCTGGGACAGTGTAAAAGGCATCAGCAGATATGAAGACTTGCCGGCAAACGCAAGAGCATATATCGAGCGTATCGAGGAGCTAACTGGCGTGAAGGTCGGCTATATCTCAACAAGTCCTGAGAGAAGCGATACGATCATTAGATGAAAAGTAAATTTACCTCCGTCGTCCGCGTCAAAAAGCAGGAGATGGATAAGGTAGAGGCTAAGCTCGTCGTTGCTAGGCTAAATGTAAGAAATGCTGAAGAAAAAATAGCACTCTTAAGGGCCAAGCTTAATGAGTTTAGCCTGCCAAAAAGTGGCAACATAGGTGAGCTAAGAGAAAATTTAGAGCTCATAAATATAGCAAGAGCCGAGCTAAGTGCCTGCAAAGAGAGCTTAGAGATAGCAAAAAAAGAGGTCTTGCACTACGAGCACAAATATAAAAATGCAAATTTAGAGTATGAAAAGATGAAATATCTAGAAAAAGAAGAATTTAAAAAAGAGATAAAACGCATACAAAAGGCTGAAGCGCTTGCTCTTGATGAGTTTGCGGTTATGAAATTTGCAGCCAAAAGCGAGGCGTGATGAGAGCTGTTTTACTCTTTTTTATGGTCATAAATTTTGCATTTTGCTTTGAAGTGCCGGTTGATTGCACTCAGATCTTTGAGGCAAGAAAAGAGGAAATTTCAAAGGAACTTGAGGTCATCGACGAGCAGCGTCAAGCCCTAGAGGTCTTTCGAGCAAGCTCGACTGCGGCTTATGAAAAGAACAACAAAAAGCTTGCCAAAAAAGAGGCTGATCTAAATGCGACGATGAAAGTGATCGAGCAAAAACGCAAAGAGATTGACGAAGTTGTCGCTAAAAATGAGAAAATTTTAAAAGAGCTTCGCACGATGACGACTGATAAAGTCAATGAATCCTACGCCAAAATGAAAGATGGTGCAGCAGCTGAAGTGCTCTCACAAATGCCTAGATCAAACGCAGCCACTATCCTTTACGCTCTTGATGCAAAAAAGATATCAACCATCATGGCTAAGATGGATCCAAAGGTTGCTTCTGAAGTGACTGCGCTACTTCAAAAAGGGCCTCCATTTGTAGATGAAAAGGGCGATATGCCCGCTCCAGCTGGAAGCATAAATATGCAGTAAATTTAATTTACTGCCAATCTAAAAAACTAAATTTAACTGATAAATTTAACCTATTAGCTCACCCGTCTCTTATTTTTACTCCTGCTCTTGTTGTATAAAATTTAGTGGTGATCTGCTTTTTACACATAGAGGCATAAGTGGTCCAGCGATACTAAATGCCTCACTTTTTTGGCAAAAGG
>CAUUZE010000086.1:0-8030 GCA_963549665.1 Campylobacter concisus
GATCATGATTTCTATAAGAATAATAGGAAAATTATTTTTTCATTCAGAAGTCCGTATCGTTACAACACTAGTTTGAATATTAGCGAGATTAGAGCAGTAGATCCTATTGAAAACAATTCCGATGGAGCAAGCTGTTCATTAAATTTAGACAGCAAGGTAGAGGATAATTATAGAAGATTATTGGGATTTTATAACCAAATTATGGAAAGAGAAGATATTAAGCCATCTGAAGCTAAGATTAAAGTCATAGGCTTATTAAATCAATCTATAAAAAACTGTTTAGATTTAGAAATTGTTAGTTTGGGAAATGTGGCACAAAATAACGGTACGCTAAATTTTAAAAAATCAGATTCAGATATAACATTCTCATTTGATAGTCTCTCTGCCGGAGAAAAGGAAGTTGTTGATATTTTATTAGATTTATTTTTAAGAAGAGAGAAATATAAAAACTCTATCTTTCTATTAGATGAGCCTGAGTTACATATTAATACATCGATTCAAAAAAAATTAATGATTGAGATAGAAAAACTAATAGGCGATGAAGGGCAAATTTGGATTGCGACTCACAGTATCGGTTTTTTACGGGCATTTCAAGAAGAGCTATCTGGGAAATGTCAAGTTATTCAATTTGAAGATAATATGAAATTTGCTTCAGAAGCTATAACATTGACCCCTGTTGCAAATAATAGAACAACATGGAAATTTATTTTCAGTACAGCTCTAGATGACTTAACTGGATTAATAGCTCCTAATAGAATTATTTATTGCGAAGGGCGAGATGAACCTAGAGGGGATGGCTCTGAAAGAGGGCTTGACGCTCAAGTTTTAAATAATATTTTTAATGCAGAGTATCCAGATACTGTTTTCGTCTCTAGCGGTGGAAATACAGAGTTGGATCAAAGAAGCAGCATTGCATTAGCGATATTAGGCAAGGTGTTTCCCAATATGGAAATTTGGGTTTTTAAAGATAGAGATATGGCATCAGGAAAGCTAGTATCAGAAAAAGAGAGACAAGAGTATTTAGCTAATCAGAATGAAAGATTTAGAGTAATGAAAAGGTGGGAAATCGAAAACTACCTATTTGATGAAGAGGTATTGAGAAAATATTGTGCAGTAAATCAAAAAAACTTTGATGAAGTTAAATACAAACAAAATTTTACAGATTTAATAAACTCAGATGTTAAATCACAATTTTCGCTGATCAAAAGTATTTGCTCAATTTCAACTCATATAAATCCCGAGAATTTTAAAATAAATTTATCAAAGCTAGTGGCTTCAGATATGAATATTTATCAAGAATTAAAGTCTTGTATATTTGATAGAAAATAGCTATTTAACGAGCTATGATGTCTGCTACCAAATTTAATATCATAATCTATCAAATGTGGTTAAATTTTACCCACAATATTTAAAGTCAAGAATTATGCAATGTTGTGTCTCTTTTGGTGGTCTATCGAAAAAAACACAATTTAAAGTTAAAATTTAAAGGTCGGACTTTCATCCGACCAGTATCAGGAAGGAGGAGTTAAAATATATAAACCGCGCCGAGAACGATAAATGCTCTTAGGCAAAAACCGCCGATTAAAACACCATATTCATTATATACGCAGCTTTTGATGCCTTCGCTACATCCGCATACTGCTCCGTCTTTTGTCACGCCACATCTTTGTAGCATAAATTTACTGCCACCAATTAATGGCAGTGCAAGACCAAGCACTATAAAACCTATCCAAAACATCGGTGCTAGAGAGCCTGATACTATTTTGGTTATGCTAGCCATGCCAGCAGCTTCGTTTCTAACGCTTGCAAATAGCATCAAGAGGGCAAAAATTTCAAGTGCCACTAAAATAGTGTGAAATTTATGCGACTCATGGCTTAAAACGCCACCACCACTTAGCACAGATATAGCGTTTGCGCTAAGACCTGTTGATATGGCTGAGATAGTAAATAGTATCGGTAGCCATATACTTGCCCAAAGTGGGATCGCTTTAACAACATATAAAAGTAGTCCAGTATAACCCATCACTCCAATGGCTAGTAGCGAGCCAAGGCTAAGCATCATATCGCAAATTTTGCCACCTTTTTTAACTTGTAAAAGCACGAGCACGCTAACTATTATGAAAAATGTTAGAAGATATGTGCCGATACTCATTATAGAAACTGGTCTTGTGTAAAGGCCTATGATCTTAGCTGGATTGATCGCCGCACTTGGTGCTAGGTCAAATAGCAAAAGTACAGTTCCAACTATGACCGCTATTGGTGCTAGCAAAAATCCAAATTTGTAAAATTTCTCATCTAGCTTGCCCAAAAAGCCTTTATAGGCTAAAGCCGAGCATAAAAACGCTCCAGCACCTAAACCGCCCAAAAACAGATATATGACTATGAGCCATCCCCAAGTTGTTTGTTCCATTATCTATCCTTTAACTCTTAAAAGTTAGAAGAGCTCTTGACTGCTCTATCTCGTTTTCAAGATATAAATTTAAAAAATCAGCAAAGCTCACATAGGCTTCTAAATTTGTAGCCTCCTTACAACGAGAGCTAAATTTATAAAACCACTCAAACGGATGAGTGCGGATGAAGTCATATTTTTTATGTAAAATTTCATCCATTTTCTCTTTTTCGTCTGCTTGTAAGGCATTGAAACTTAGAAAGTAAAGGTATTGCAGCTCGTATCCGATGAAATCATCTGGAAATTTATCAAACTGCTCTTTACTAAGCTTTAGTCCAGAGCTTTCATAAAAGCCACGCACCTGCATAGTCTTCTCGCCAAACATCGTTTTATAATCAAAATAAACCGACTCGTATGGCTCAGCTTTTGGGTGTCTTGGCCCTACAAATAGCCTATTAAATTCATATCTTAGCTCGTCTAGCAAATTTAGATCATCTTTACACTTATTTAGCCAAAGTATGAAGTCATGATTTTTAAATTTATCACTAAAATTAAGGCTTAGGCTTATGAGCTCGTCTAAATTTTGCTCTCTAAGCTCTACTAAGAAAAATCGCCTTAAAAAGTCTTCAACACTAAGGCTAACGTTAAGCTTTTCTTTGACCTTATCCATCTTTTACTCTTTAGTGTATGAATTCGTTTCGCTTCATTCTTGGATAAAAGCGGATGTTTGGCTTGGTAAAGAAGTGCTTAAAGCCCGGCATCTCTTTTTGCATACCAGCGCTGTCGCTAACGTTGCTATCAACTAGTTTTAGTACTCCACACGGACAGCCTGCTACACAAGCTGGCTCTTCGCCACGCTCAAGTTTTTCGGCGCAGAGATTACACTTTTGAGCTTTACCGTCTTTACCTTTTGTGATAGAGCCATAAGGACAAGCCATTAAGCAGTATCCGCAGCCTATGCACTTATCATGAAGTGGCTGTACGACACCATTTTCTAGCTTGATATAAGCCCCAACTGGGCAGACATCCATACAGGCTGGCTCGTCGCAGTGATGGCAAGAGTGAGTTATAAAGATCTCTTTTTCTATGCCATCTTCATGTATCATAAGGCCATCAACATGTCTCCAGTTTATATCTGGATCTTGGTTGTGATAGACTTGACATGAAATTTCACAAGCCTTGCAGCCTATACAAAAGTTATAATCAAATAAAAAACCTTGTTTTCTTTTCATCTTAGACCCCTTTACATCTCTTGTTTAGCTGCTTTTTTTACTTCACAAAAGCTAGCTGTATAAGTTGAGCCATTTCCTAGATCGCTAACGCCATCAGAGCAAAGGATATTTGCTCCAGTTCTTGATTTTGTCACTTTTACCCAGATGTTGTTCCACGCATAGACTATGCCTGGGTTCATTTGATTTGTCTCGACTGCTGTAAAGACGGCTGTACCTTTTTCGTTTGTTGCCTCAACTGTGTCTCCATTTTTGATACCGCGTGCTTCCATATCTTCACGTGTCATAAATAGCTCAGCATTGCCCTTAACGATAACTCTTTTTAAGATATAAGGCATATTGCCCCAGTTTGAGTTGTCTTGGAGCTGAGTACCTGGCGTCATGAAATAAAGCGGATATTTCTTAAGATAGTCTTTTCCAAATTTATTGCTCTTTTCATAGTAGTCCCAGTCAGTTTCAAGGTCTATTACTGGATGATATCCTGCGTCTTTAAAGGTTTGTGAGTAAAGCTCGCATTTTCCACTTTTTGTACCAAAGACTAGTTTGTCTTTTGGCGCATAAGGGTAGTATGGGAACTGATCTTTCATCGTTTCAGGCGTTCTAAATGGTTTGATCCAGCCGACTGATTTTAGTTTTTCATAGGAGATGTTTTGCTTTTTGGCAAATTCTGTATCCGAAAAGCGTCTGCAAACTGTTTCACTATCCCAGTTAAAGCACTCTTCTGTATAGACCATAGCTTTTGCAAGAGCGTTGAAGAACTCTAAATTTGTCTTAGCTTCGCCAAGAGGTTTTACACTTTGAGCGTTGTAGCAGACGTATCCAGAAATTTGGTCGTTTTGGATATCCTCACTCTCCATAAATGTAACACCAGGTAGAACATAGTCAGCATAGTCACAGGTATCTGTTTCGTAAGGATCAATTACAACCAAAAAGAAGTCATCGTCCATTACACGCTTTTTGATCAAATTTGTATTTGGAGCTGTTACCATTAAATTTGAGTTGTAGTTGATACATGCTCTAATGACAGTGTTTATAGGCTTATCAAGATATGTTGGATTTTCTTTTTGTATGCCTTTGCCAAATTCTATATAGCTTACTTGCTGTCTTTCTATCTTTTTGCCATCTTTATCTTTTGGAGATAGGTCTGGCATACAGTTGTCAAAATTAAAGCAGCCTTTTACATGCACATACGCCCAAAATAGTCCGCCACCAAGCTTTGTCAAGGCGCCAGTTAAAACTGGTAAAAATGTAACCGCACGAACAAGCCTTGCTCCGTTAAAGTGTCTTTGTCCGCCATCGCCGTGCATGATAGCTGGTGCTTTTGCGTGAGCGTACTCTCTGGCAAAAACTTTGATCTGATCCACACTTGCTCCGCACATCTCAGATAGCTCGCCATAGGTGTAGAGTGAGCACTCGTGTACTAGATCTTCAAAGCCTGTTGTATATTTTTCTACAAATTCATGATCATATAGATCTTCTTCTATTAAAAATTTACAGACCGCTAGACAAAATGCAGGGTCGCTAGATGGTTTTAGCTGGATAAACATATCTGCTTGGTTTGCTAGAGGAATTCTTATCGTATTTATAACGATGATCTTTCCGCCTCTTTTTTTAACACGGTGAGCAAATCTTATCCAGTGTACGGCTGTATAAGCTTCGTTTGATCCCCAGCTGATATACATATCGCTCTCATCGATCTCAAGTGCATCTTTTGAGAAGTCAGTACCTATAACGCTAGGAGTGCCCGCGTATCTTGGCCAGTCACAAGGGTTTCTAACAAGCCTTGTAGCTCCATATTTTTCAAAGAAATTTCCTGGTGCGATAGTTTTTGAGATATGTCCCTCGTTGCCAGAGTAGACAAACTCGGTCAAGGCTTCGCCGCCAAATTTCTCTTTTATCTCAGTTAGCTTCGCAGCTATCTCTTTTAAGGCTTGATCCCAGCTTATCTTCTCCCATTTTCCTTCGCCTTTTTTGCCGACTCTTTTCATAGGGTGCATGATGCGATCAGCGTTATATAGGTGCATGGCATAGGTGTGACCCTTGACGCAGACTGTGCCTTGCGTTAGCGGGTGCTTTGGATCTCCTTTTATGCTTACCATTTTGCCGTCTTTTATCTCAGCGATCATCGAACAGGCATCACGGCAGTTTCTAGGACAGGTTAGGTAGTGGTACTCTACATTTGCCTCGTTCTTATAGGATTTTGGGTTAAAATCCACCTCAAATTGCTCCATACCAAATAGGCTAGGAGCTGTTCCAGCTGCTGCTAGAGCTGCTCCGGTGCCTTTTAGGAAAGAACGTCTTTGCATGTTTTCTCCTTAAATTTGATAGCTATTTCATCTCAAAGATAAAAACTTTATTCTCTTTGCCTTCTCGTGAGAAGATGTAAAATTTATTATCTTTGATTGCTAATGCTCTTGGGTTATTTACCCCACTAAAACTAAATGCCTCGTCTATCTCTTTGGTGGTTAAATTTAACTTTAAAATAGTTGAGAAATTTTTGCTTAAAAGATAGAGTGCATCAGGCTCCACATCAACACCAGTAATGTAATAATTGTTTAAATTTCTACCTTCTTTTAGCTCTAAATTTGCTCCTGCTTTTGGCATAAATTCTTCTAAGATCATCTTGTCATCACCATCAAATATAGCCACACTCCAGTAGTCTCTAACGTCATTTGGCACGCTAGCTGTGAAAAATTTATTCTCGCTTTCTAAGTAGTCCCAGCCCAAGACATACTGCTGTTTTGATCTAATGGTAGAAAATCTACCCTTGTTACCAAGGTCATTTAGCTTCCACGCGTCATATCCAGCTAATAGGTGCCTCCACTGGCTATTTTGCTCGTCTTTACTAAGGTTGCTAGCTGGCTCATAAAATACAAAAGTTTTGTTGTAACTTATCATGCCAAGCTCTTTTTTATACCAAGTAGCCCCGACTGTTGCCTCCATCTCCATTATAAAATGACGGTCGTGCTTAGCATAACTTAGAGGCTTTAAATTCTCATCTGCGATGTAAAATTCATTGTCGTTTGAGACAATGGCAAAGTGCTTTTTGCTCTCATCGTAGTCGGCTCCAGTTATTGCATTATCATTTTGCAAATTTAGAGTGAGCGTATCTTTAAGACCTAGCTCTTTTGTGTTTTGGATCGCTCCATTTTTACTATCCATGTCAAAGTTAAACCCAAAAGCAAGGCTTACTAATGCGATAAAAAATATTAGTTTTTTCATCTTTTACTCCTTACTTTGCTAGGTCTGGAAGCTCAGGGTTCCAGTCAAATCTAAAATCAAGCGAGCTATCCCAGTGGTCTTTCTCCCAGAACCATTTTGAAGGATCGATACTCATTCTTGGTGGTGTGCTAGATCCTAGATATGGTGGTGGACCAGAAGCTATAAAGGCTTGAACGCAGTTTGCAAGGATGATCACGATAAAGACTAAATTTGCAAATTTGCCAAGTGGCAAGTAGCTTAGAAAGTCGCCGTATTCGCCATTTGAGCTTTTTTGCATTATAAGGCCCAAATTTTTGCTAAACAAAAATATAAAAGCTAAAAATATGATCACACAAAAATCAACAACCATAACCCAAAACTGAGTGTGGGCACCTAAAATTTCAAGGCCAAAACCTTGTTTGATGTCAAGATAGCCGCCAAATGTTCCATCTAGGCTGTAGTGGATAAAGCCATTAAATATGCCCCAGCAAGCCATTAGTAAAAGTGCTGCTAGATAGCCAGGCTTTAGTCCGTACCTGATGATAAAAAGCGCTATTAGGCTGATAGCTATCATCGTGATCCTCTCGGCCCAGCACATTACGCAAGGGTTATCACCTAGCCCAAAGCCAAGTACTAAGCAGGCGATACCAACTGGAAGTGCTACAAGAGCAGTGATGGCTAGTGACATAAGGTTGAAAAAGCCTTGTTCGTTTGCTGGGATTTCATTTTGTTTCGTTTGCATCTTGCCCTCCTAAAAGTTGCCTATTGGCAAGACTACCCATAAATTTACGTAAAATTCTAGTGCAACTAGTATTACGCACCCCAAAGCCATACAGGACGTTGCTATTTTCTTCATTTGTGGCTTTATGTATAAGATAAGCCCACTAATCAGAAATAGCGTCAAAATTAGAAATTCCATTTTGAGCTCCCAATTTGTAAATTTTAAACTCTAAGCATGCTTATCTGAGAAAAATAATATAACTATATTTATTAAATTTAGTTTAAAAAATAGGAAATGAGTACTTGGGTTATCTTTCCGACACAAAATTACTTAATTTTTATCAATTAAGCAGCATCTTTGTATAAAAAAGTAAGATAGGAATGCTTTTCTTTTCTTACATAATGTAAATCGAGAAAAAAGATAGTATCCATGGTTTATCTTTTAAATGTATAAACAAGGATACTATCTTTCATTATTTTAATAAAAAGGG
>CAUUZE010000087.1:0-7850 GCA_963549665.1 Campylobacter concisus
GAGGTTAGGAAGAAGAGGTTTTAACTTCTTAATAAACAAACTTAAATTTGTTTAAAGAAAACTACTGAATTTAATAAACTCCAACCTGGTTTAAGCTGGGTTGGGGGTTGATCTTTTAAATTTAATCTTTGGTGTCGTTTATAAAATCTAAATTCAACTTACAAAAATATCTACCAAATTTTAAAATTTCATGAACGAGTAATTTCGGCTCTAAAATTTGAGCTAAGCGCTAAGCGAAGCCAAATTTTAGTAGCCAATTCTTGCGAGTGAATGAAATTTTAAAAATTTGTGCGATAGTAAATTTCTATTCTTTAAAATACAGACTTTATTTTTAGGTTCTTTTATTTAAAAGGGAGACAAGGGGACTTGAATTACGAAGCCGTCCCCTTATCCCCCTTTTTAAATCCCCCAAACCCCTCGCACGTTCAAGGTGCATGCCTCAGTGCTGGAGCACTGCATGCGGTTTATCCTAAAAAGCCTACCTTAAATTTTAAAATTTCATGAACGAGCAATTTTAGTAGTCAATTCTTGCGAGTGAATGGAATTTTAAAATTTGCTTTTATATAAATTTGTCAAAAGGGAGACAAGGGCTTAAATTTAATAAGTTGCTAGAGCGACCGACTAAAATTTAAAAATTTACAAAACCTATCAACATATTGATTAAATTTCAAACCAAAATGGAGTTAAATTTCACCTCACCTTATAATGCACGCTACCGCCATATGCGATATCTTCGGCTTTTACGTCATCGCTTGTCAAAATTTCGCTTATCTTACCGTTTGCTTCAAGCCGCTCTCTATTCTCTTGAGCGTCTTCTTGATAGCTATAAACCATCGCAACGCTTACCACGCCGCTAATGCCCTCTATCATCTTAAAAACTCTGATCTCATCTTCGATGCTCTCTGAGCTAACGACCACCACGATCCTATCTTCTGCGTCAGTGATGATCTCGCACTCTTTTAGCTTGCTTATCTCGCCTTTTACGCTCTCATTTTTATTATCTGTATAGACTATCAGGCTTGAAATATTCATCTAACTCTCCAAAATAAAATTTTCTTCTCATAAGCAGAGGTTACGACCTCGTTGTCGTTTATGAAAACTATGCTATTTATCGTGCTTTGTCCAGTTTTTAGCATCGCGATCTTATCCAAAGTGACGCTATCAACCAAATTTACATCGCTCATCTCATCGCTCATATATGCAGCGATCTTGCCATCGCTACTAAGCCCCACGCCATAGACCAAAAAGCCAGTGTTTATCTTTTTTAGCGTCCCAGCTGAGAAGATGCCAGCGATCCTGTCGGTGCCTCCGCTGATCATGACGCCATTTTTATAAGCGATGTCGTAGATATTATCAGTGTGGATGTCTAGAATTTTGTCCATCTTTTTAGTGCGAACGTTGTAAAAATATACCTTGCCACTCTCGCAAGCGATTGCTAGCGTGCCTCTGTCCTCGCTTATCTCCATGTCTGAGAGCATTGCGATAGAGATCTTAAAACTATCATAAATTTCGCCACTTTTTAGGTTTAAAAAGTAAATTTCATTGCTGATTGACGCAAGTGCTATATGCTCATCATCTAAAAATAGAGCTTTTTTTATCGCTTGATTTGTTAAATTTATGCTTCTCATCTGCCCATTTTCTCTTATATAAAGCACCTTTGTAGCGTAGTCGCCCTCGCTTAGGATGAGTATCTTGCCATTTAGCTCATCGACATTTAAAATTTTTGGCCTCTCATGGTCGCTTACGTATGTTTTTACATCATCCATTTTGATGATCTCGTCAAATTTAGACTCTTTTGGATCGTAAATTTCAACCGTGCCACCATCAGTTGCGATAAAAAGTTTGCCATTTATCAGCGTGGTGTTAAGCACATTTGCACTAGCTTCTATCTCTTTAATAGGCGTTGTGATCTCATTTGCAAAGATAAAATTTAACAAGCAAAAAAGAAAAAATAAAACTCTCATAAAGCCTCCATCTCAAGCGAATTTTTAAAACAAACATCAAAGCACTCGCCACAGCTCACGCAGTTTTGATTGATTATAGGGCGAAAAACACCAAGAAACTCAACCGCTTTAAATTTACAAGCATCAAGGCAGTTGTAGCAAATCGTGTCATTCCACGCTAGGCAGCTAGCGACGTTGATGCTAACTTTTGCGTTTATGCTCTTTGGTGAGCTTAAGCTTAGTGTCGCGCGAGCGCTACTTTGACAAGCCTTCGCACACTCTTCGCAAAAGTCACAGCCTAGCTTTTTAACTTTAAAAATAACTCTTTCATTTTCAAAGCTAAGAAGCTCTTTTTCACAGGCACTGACGCAGCTAGCCTCACAGCCAGCGCAGTCAAATTCACCGCTAAAAAATGGTGGATTTATAAATTTGGGAGCAGGTTTTGCCCCCAAAATTTTGCTAAAAAGCTCTCGCCTGCTTTGCATTACTTAACGCCGTCATTTAAAACATCTAGTAAATTTGACTTATGTGAGCCGTTTTTATCTCTAAAGTCAGGTTTAAATTTATTGCCAACAAGCTGAGTTACGCCATTTTGTTGCTCGACGTGGCAAGTTGTGCAGTTATATCTCTCATCATCAAGCTTGCCTGCAAGATCTTTTTTGTTTCTGATGTCATAAAAGTGAGAAGCTGGGATAGGAGTAGCTCCGCTATCTTTTGCAAACTCAGGCATGTGGCAGGTTACGCACATATTTGAATCTTTTGTGATAGGCACCAAACCCTCAGTGTCGTGTGGGATAAATGGAGGTGCGTTTTCAAAAGATCTGTCAAATCTCTTTGCCATACCTGCTGGCTCTTTTGTGTAGTTGATGTCTTTTAAAACAACGTCTTTATCATCTAACAAATCGACGTTTCTAAGGCCGATTTGCGAATCACTAATGCTTGGATTATTCAATGCACATGCCGCTAAAAAGGCAGCGCATAGTGCTCCAAGCGCCATTATTTTCATTTTCATTTTTCTCTCCTTAAATTTCTAATACTAAAATTTAACGCCCCGTCACCGCAAACGTCGATACATCTACCACAGCTTATGCACTCGCTTGAGCTAACCGCGCGGCTCTCTTTACCGATCATATCTAGCACTTGCACCTCTGGACAGACGAGCTTGCACTTCATGCACTTTGTGCAGGCATTTGCGTCGTGTTTTACTCTGATGAGAGCAAATTTTGATATCACCGCGTAAAATGCACCAAGCGGGCAGACGTGTGAGCAAATTCCGCGCTTTAGCACGAACATATCAAACGCCACTATGCCAAGGGCGATGCCAATGGCGCTAACTGAGCCATAGATGATGCCACGCTGGATGATGCCAACAAAGCTAATGCTCTCAAACGCTGGCAGCGAGAGAGCTAGGCTTAGGATAAGAGCAAGCGCTAGCAAGTAGTAGCGTAAATTTTTACTTACGTTTAAAATTTTCTCACCCTTAAAGCCAAATTTCTCTCTTAGCTTGTAAGCAATGTCGGTTAGTAAATTTACTGGGCAAACCCATGAGCAAAATGCTCTTGGAGCGATGAGCGCGTAAAATGCAAAGACGATGATAGCGCCGATTGCCGCATTTATGCCTACGCTAAAGCCTGCTAGTAAAATTTGAAGCACCGCAAATGGATCGCTTAGTGGAATTTGTCCAAAAAGCAAAGATGAGCTTAAATTTCCGCTAAGTATCTTAACTCCATAAACATTTCCTAGGATAAATAGCACTAGGATAGAAATTTGAGTTATTCGTCTTAAGATTAAAAATTTCATAGCTCACCACCATTTAGATAGTCAGTCGCCTTTTTGATGTCGAGCTTTATCTTGCTGTCGGCATCATCTACGCGCCTTTCATCTTCTTTTACCCAGCCTTTGACGTAGTTATCGCCAACTTTGCCAAGCACAACTTCTCGGTTTAGCACAGTAATAGCTGCTTTTTCGGTGATACAGGCTCGCTCGCACACGCCACAACCCGTGCAGATATCGCTATCAACTACAGGGAGTAAAAACGCATGCTTTTGCGTCCTTTCGTTGCGGCGATACTCAAGATATAAGGCTTTGTCTATGAGCGGACAGGCTCTGTAACAAGCATCGCACTGTATGCCCCAGTAGGCCACGCAGTTTTTCATATCGACCACTGCAACGCCCATTTTGGCTTTGTTGATATCGAGTTTGCCAGCTGTGCTAACTAAATTTGCGTCCAGTGCCCCAGTCGGACAGGCTGGCACGCAAGGGATATGCTCGCACATATAGCAAGGAATTTTTCTAGGCTCAAAATAAGGCGTACCAATACTTATGCCATCTTCAAGAGTAGCAAGTTTTAGCGTATCAAATGGACAGGCTTCTACGCAAAGCCCGCATCTAATACAGCTTTTCAAAAACTGCTTCTCCGCTTTCGCACCAGGCGGTCTAAGAAGTACAAGCGGTGAGGCTTTGGCACTAAGCGACCATATAAAGCCTCCGCCAAGAGCTAAGATCGCTGCCTTAGCTCCAAATTTCAAAGCTTCACGCCTACTTGAAAATTCCATATCAGCCACTTTTATGCCTTGTAAATTTTAACCGCGCACTTTTTATAGTCTGTCTCTTTTGAGATCGGGCAAGTAGCATCAAGGCAGACTTTATTTATAAATACGTTTTCGTCAAAGAAAGGCACATAAACAAGACCTACTGGCGGCTTATTTCTACCTTTTAGATCTACTCTAGCTTTTACCTTGCCACGGCGTGACTCGACCCAAACGATCTCATTTTGAAGCACGCCAAGTTTTTTAGCGTCATCTTCATGCATGTAGCAAAGTGCCTCCGGGACGGCTCTATAAAGCTCAGGAACACGCATAGTCATCGTGCCTGTATGCCAGTGCTCTAGGACACGGCCAGTACATAGCCAGAATGGATAATCTTTGCTTGGCATCTCGCATGGATCCATGTAAGGGCGGAAGAAAATTTTTGCTTTGTTTGCAAGAGGAGTTTTCTCTTGATTTTTTACGCCTTTTAGATCGCCTGTTGGAAGGGCTGCGTTTTTGTTGCCGTAGAATGCAAATTTATCATTTGGAGCAGCTTTTTTCGCGTATGGGTCAAATTTAGTGTTAAATCTCCACTGAGTCTCTTTGCCATCAACGACTGGCCATCTAAGACCTCTTACTTTGTGGTAAGTGTCAAAGTCAGCTAGGTCGTGGCCGTGGCCAACGCCAAATTTTCTATACTCTTCCCAAAGATATTTGTGGATGAAAAATCCATATCCTTTAAATTCTTTACCATCAGAGCCGATCACCTTTCTGCTATCGCCAAAGACTTCTGTATTGTCATAGTTTTCCATGATCGGATCATTTGCGCTAAATTTCTTAGCATCTTCATTTGCAAAAAGCACGTCAAATAGCGTATCTTCTTCGCTATATCCCATAGCTTTTGCAGCTTCAAGCACGCTTGGAAGTGTCACTTTGTCATTTAGCTTTTTCTCGCCCCAAACATCTTTTAGCTTAAAGCGCTTACTAAACTCAAGCATCTGCCAGATATCAGGCATCGCTTCGCCAACAGGGAGTACTTGCTGCCTCCAGTGCTGTGTCCTTCTCTCAGCATTGCCGTATGCGCCCCATTTTTCGTAGATCATCGCAGTTGGGAGGATAAGGTCAGCTACTTTTGCAGAAATTCCTGGATAAGGGTCACTTACAACGATGAAGTTGTCCATCTCGCGAGCTGCTTTGATCCAGTGGTTTGCGTTTGCAGTGTTTTGCCATGGGTTATTTACTTGAACCCAGATAAATTTAACCTTGCCATCTTCAAGATCACGCATCATTTTTACGTAGTGTGAGCCTGGTACGGCATTTAGTGTGCCAGCAGGTAGTTTCCAAAGTTTTTCAGTGATCTCTCTGTGCTTTGGATTGCCAACAACCATATCAGCTGGCAAGCGGTGAACGAATGTTCCAACCTCTCTTGCAGTTCCGCACGCACTTGGTTGACCAGTTAGAGAAAAGGCACCTGAGCCTGGGAGTGCTTGCTTGCCGAGTAAGAAATGCACCATATAAGCTTGCTCATTTACCCATGTGCCGCGTTGGTGTTGGTTAAAGCCCATCGTCCAGAAGCTCACGACTTTGCGATTTTTCTCGATGTAAAGATCAGCAAGTGCTTTTAATTTTTTCTTAAATTCATTGATATCTTCGTTTGGATCGCCTTTTGCTACCTTAGCTGTAAAGTCAAGTGTGTAAGGTGCAAGAGCTTTTTTGAACTCTTCAAATGTTATTTGCCAGTGTGCATCAGCCTTTGCAGCATTTTTGTTTTCTAGCGTATCGCCAGCTTTTAGGCCAAGATAAGAAAGTGTAACGCCCTCAGCCTCGCTTAGCACCTTTGACTTTTCAGTAGCAGCGATATCTAGCTCGCTTGGAGCATATTTTTTGTGGTGGATGTCTGGACGTAGGCCATATCCGATGTCAGCTGGACCAGCTGTGAATACGCAGTGCTTTTTAACAAATTCTTCATCTATCATCTCTGGATGGTTATAAACTATCTCACGAGCGATGTAGTTCCAGATAGCAAGGTCAGATGACGGAGCAAAAATGATCTCGATATCGGCTAAATTTGATGTTCTAGTTGAGTAGGTGCTTAAATTTACGACCTTCACTCTATCAGGATCGCTAAGCTTTCTATCGCTCACGCGCGCCCAAAGGATCGGGTGCATCTCAGCCATATTTGCGCCCCAAGCTACGATCGTATCAGTTAGCTCGATGTCGTCAAAACAGCCTGATGGCTCGTCTATACCAAAAACTTGCATAAATCCTGTAACTGCACTTGCCATACAGTGTCTTGCATTTGGATCTATGCTGTTGCTTCTAAAGCCACCTTTCATAAGCTTAACTGCTGCATAGCCCTCTGGGATAGTGTATTGACCGGAGCCAAGCACGCCAACGCCGTGAGGTCCAAGCTCATCATAAGTCTTTCTAAACTGAGCTTCCATCACGTCAAATGCTTGCTTCCAGCTTACTTGCTTAAATTTACCTTTTTTGTCAAATTCGCCCTTTTCATTTACACGTAAAAGTGGATGAGTGATCCTATCTTCGCCGTACATGATCTTAGCATTAAAGTAGCCTTTGATACAGTTTAGACCGCGGTTTACTGGTGCTTCTGGATCGCCTTTTACAGCTACTATCTTGCCCTCTTTTGTAGCAACCATGATGCCACATCCGGTTCCACAAAATCTACAGGCAGCCTTATCCCAACGCCAGCCTTTTTCAGCTTCGTTTGCCGCACTTAGCGAGCTTGGCACAGCGATACCGGCACTAGCACAAGCAGCACTAGCTGCAGCACTTTTGATGAAATCTCGTCGATTCATTTTTTCTCCTTAAAAGATTTAAACAATTTTAATAGATATTACTCTCATTAAACTTATTTACCCCTGATTTACATAGATAAAATTTTTAATAAACTTAAAACATAAAATTACATATTAGTTTAAGAAAATTTATATAAATAGCCCATTATAAAAGAAGTAAGATGATAACTTAAAGCAATTTTTTTACATATCTATAGGTATTTTACAAGTAAATCTTAAAAAAATAAATTATAAATTTATTTAAATAGTTGAGTAGAAAAGTAACACATATAACAGGATGAAAATTATGTTTTATTTGGTAAATAGTGTAAATTTTATTAAATATCTTAATTATTTTTATAAATTAAATTTAAAGCCCTCCTCAAGCATAAACCTGGTGAGAGAGAGGACAAAAGAGAGATAAGGACAGCTTTTCTTCACTAGCTCGCAACTGCAAGCAGAGCGTAATTCAAGTCCTTTTATTCATCAACAAAGAAACAAAACTTTAAATTTTTTAAAAAAATATTTTTGCAAATTTTAAAACTCCATTCACTCGCAAGAATTGACTACTAAAATTTGGC
>CAUUZE010000088.1:0-7804 GCA_963549665.1 Campylobacter concisus
AAAAGGAAGCTAGCGATCATCTGCGTGCCATTTTCTGCGCCTGAGATCGTCTTTTTGAAATTTAAAAAACTCCACGCGAGCCTAAAAGAGCTAGGCGTTAGCAAACTTCAAATCATCAGCGTCGCAAACCAAGCCGAGCAAAGCATCGAGGGGATAAAGTGTGAGATCTTGCCATTTTCTAGGTGGAGCCTAGGTTTATAAATTTAAACTCTTTGTTTGATTATCATTTTAAAAGTCTAGGGATAAAATAGTTATAATCAAAAAAACTATAAAGGACGGACATGAGAGCATTTTTTGGGATCTTATTCATCGCTGCAAGCCTTTTTGGCTATGAGATAAACCACGAAAACTGGGCTAAATTTTATAAATTTAGTGGCGATGCAAATGGTGTGAAATTTGAAGTTTATATGAACTATTTTAAAGATGAATTTGAAAATTTCAAACAAACCAAGAGCTTTAAAGTCCCGCCTAAGATAAGCGGCCACATCTTTTTTGACGGCACAAAATACGACTATGAAAAGGGCTCTTTTGAGCAAAATGGCAGTGAAATTTCTTCATTAAATGCAGTCTCAGATAAGATAAATTTAGACGTTAAAAACGAAAACGGCGAGCTAAAAGGCAAGATAATCGTCAAAAACAAAGCCTACAACGCCACCGTGAAAGAAGAAAAAGAGTATGAGATCCTAAATATCGGCATCCAAATGACCGAGGCAAACGGCACAAGATACGAAGCGATCACTAACGACATCTTCTCAAAAGAGCTAGCCAAAAAGCACAAAACTAAGCTACTTTCGCTGCTTTATGACCTAAAAAGCGAGCGCAAAAAATGGCCAAACAACCAGTACGAGAGCCTGGAAAATATCTACTATATAAATGATAAGATAAAAAGCGTTTGCACCTACAAAAACGCCAAGACAAACTGCGAGGTGATCTCGCTTGCAACGAACAAAAAGCTAAAACTAAAACAAATTTTTAAAGATATGAATAACGAACATCTAAAAGCAGTCCTTGCAACCGCTGGCGTGAGCGATAACTTCGTGCTTTCGCCACTTGGGCTTACATTTTTAAACGAGGAGCAGATCAGCGTGCCACTTGAGGAGCTAAGACTTTACTTTAGCGATGAAGTCGGGCTGTAATGGCTAAAATTTGCGGTATCGACGAGGCTGGACGTGGGGCGCTAGCTGGACCACTAAGCGTGGCTGCTTGCGTGCTAAATAGCGAAATTTCTGGCCTAAATGACTCCAAAAAACTAACCGCAAAAAGGCGCGAAGAGCTCTTTAAAGAGATCACAAAAAGCTCAAATTTCCTCATCGCTTACTTCTCAAACGCCCAGATAGACGAGCTTGGGCTAAGTGAGTGCCTAAGGCGCGCGCTAAAGCTTTTCAAGGCGCATTTTGAGGGCTTTGAGATCATTTACGATGGAAATTTAGACTACGGCGTTGGCATCACAACTATGATAAAGGCTGATGGCAAGGTCGCTAGCGTAAGCGCTGCTAGCATATTAGCAAAGGTGAGCCGTGACCGCTTGATGAGTGGCTGGGATAAATTTTATCCAGCATACGGCTTTGCAAGGCACAAAGGCTATGGCACAAAGTCGCACCTAAATGCCATAGCCAAATTTGGCTACTCAGACTTTCATAGAAAAAGCTTTGTCATAAAGCCAAAACTCACGCAAGGCTCGCTATTTTAGCTGCGCATCCTCCACATAAAAAAGCACGCTTGCGCCATAAAATTTATAAACTCCGTTTTCTTGCACGATTTCCATAGAGCGCAGAACAAAGGCTCGCTTGCCAACTTCAAAGATCAAAAGCTGCTCTTTTAGCCGCTCAAAGACCTCTGAGCCAAATTCGCCATCTGGCTTTAAATTTACGCTTGCGAGCGCCTTTTCTAGGTGCTTTTGCATATCTATGCTAACAACGCTTTCATTATCTAGCTGTATGACGAGCTCATCGCCATTTGTGCTGCTTGTGACTACGCTTTTTATGGTCGCCTCTTTGACGTTTATGCCGATATTGCCTGAGTTAATGCTAAATATCTGCCACTTTTTCTGCTCAACTTTCTCAAGACCCGCTATAAATTTTTTATTTTCTAGTGCAAATTTATCGCCGTTTTCTACGAGATAGTCAAATTTATCTTGCAAAAAGTAGAGCTTCTCTTCGCCTATCTTACTCACGTCGCCACTTAGCAAGCCGCTACCATCAAGTAAATTTAGCGCCCTTAGCTCTCTTAGCAAAAGCTCTTTTTGAGAATTTAGCACAAGCTGCTTCGTATCAAGGACAAAATGGGTGAAAAATATGCCAAATATCATGAAAAACGCTAGAAATTTATAAGGGAATTTTCTAAGAAATATCATCACAAAATAGCTCAAATTTGCAAATATCATGCAGGCGATGAGATATATCCTAGGCTCGCTTAGGCCATACTCGCCGACCCTGTGCAAAACGCCCCACCAAAGCATTATGCTAGGCAAGATGACAAAAAGTGGCAAGAGCTTAAAAATTTGATCATAAATTTGGCTTTTGATTAGTAAATTTAGCCCCCTTAAAACAAAGCCAGCGATCAAACAAGCAAGCACGATATAAGCAACCCCGCCACGTGGCAGCTCAAGCAAAACAAGCCTATAAATGCAGTATAAATTTAAAAGCACCACGTAGATGATGAGCAGGGGATTTAGGATGAAATTTATGGCGATCTTGATGAAATTTAAGAGCCTATACTCGCTAAATTTGCTCTCAAAAAAGATAAATAGACAAGGCAGAGCAAAAGAGGCCAGTGTCAGATAGAGCCTTTGCGTCCTGTGACTGGTTAGAAGCTCTAAATCAAAAAGGTAGTTAAGCCCTGCATAAACAGCCACAATGCCAAGAAAAAATAGGTGAAAAAGGGCAAATGATATGAGCAAATTTAATAGTCTTGCTAGGCTCTGGCTTATAAATTTCTCATTATCTTTGGCAAAATTTAAAGAGAATAAAAGCACAAAAGCCATGAGATAAAGTGCCACAAGATCGCTAGCGTGACCGCTTAGCTTAAGGCCAAAAAAGTAAAGGCTAGCTCCAAATATCAAAAAGTATAAAGGGAGTAAAATTTGCCTTTTATTTAGGTAGATAGCGACCAAAAGCAGTGGCTCAAGCAGCCAAAAGCCTCTATACTCATCCACTATCTGGCTTGGGCTAAGAAAAATAGTAGCTAGTGAAAAAGCCAAAATGGTAAGAAGCAAAATTTTTTTGTCAGCAAATGCGGTTTTTAGTTCAGTGGCGATCTGCAATGTCGTCCTTTAAAGGATGAAATTTAGCCACACTACGTGGCTAAAAAATGAGGGTTTAGAAATTTGCAAGGGGCGCAAATTTCTAAGTAAATTTAGATTTTTAAAAGCTCGGCCTCTTTCTCTTTTACGAGAGTGTCGATCTTTGCGGTGTAGGTGTCAGTTATCTTTTGAACCTCATCTTGTCCCTTTTTACTCTCGTCTTCGGTTATAGCTTTGTCCTTTTCAAGCTTTTTGACCTCGTCATTTGCGTCTTTTCTCACGTTTCTTATGCTAACTTTTGCCTTTTCACCCATAGCTTTTGCGTGTTTTGCATTTTCTTGGCGTTGCTCAACGGTCATCGGTGGAAAAAATAGCTTAACGCTCTCGCCGTCGCTGTTTGGATTGACGCCGATATTTGCAGCTTGGATGGCTGATGAGATCGCTTTTATCATGCTCTTTTCCCAAGGCGTAATAGCGATAGTCGAAGCGTCGCTTGTAAGCACGGTGGCTACTTGATTAAGCGGAGTTGGCGAGCCATAATAATCAACCATAACGTTATCTAGGATGTTGATATTTACCTTGCCAGTTCTAAGCGTTGTAAAATCGCGCTTTAGTGAAGCGATCGCCTTTTCGCAACCCTCTTTTTGGGTATCGTAAATTTTATTTAGCATTGGTGTCCTTTATTAGAAGTTTTGTGCTTCTGTGATGATCTACTTTTAGCGACATTAACACTTTGCGTTTATCAAGTGGTGGGTTAAATTTACACTCAAAAACGCCATTTGTCATAGGTACTTTTCTAAAGCCGTCAAAGCCAGTCATGAAAAAACTACCCTCACTTGCGTTAGTGTCGGTCTTGATGATGAGCTTGTCGATCGCATTGTTTTGCGGATAGCCCTCTGGAAATATCCACTGAGCATTTAAAAATTTACTATTAAAAGTTAGCGCTATCTTTGTGCCGTTCATCACTGGCGTTCTGTAAAGATCATAAACATCGCTTTTATCTGAAACTGCGCCTGAGTTTTGATTTAAAAGTGCCAAAAAGCCAAATTCTTTTGCCAAAGAGACGACCCTACTATCGATCTCACCGTAAGGCACTGCGAAGTATTTAGGCTTATAACCCATATGCTTTTCAAAGGTCTCAACGCCCTTTTGAAAGTCCTCTCTTAAGGCCTCATCGCTAAGTTTAGTCATTCTTGGATGAGCGTATGAGTGGTAGCCGATCTCGCCGTAAGCTTCTAGCTCTTTGATCTGATCAAAGTCTAGATAATCGCCATATTTGTTCGCGCTTGCCTCTACATAGACCATCAAAGCAAATGGGTAGTTATACTCTTTAAATACGCTAAGAGCGTTATTGTAAAAGCTTTTGTATCCATCATCAACGGTGATAACGATCCAGTTATCAGGGATCGGCTCGCCAGCATTTACCGCATCGACAAGCCTTGATAGCTTGACAACTTCGTAGCCGTTATTTTTGAAGTATTCAAACTGAGCTCTTAAATTTTGAATAGAAATATCTGTGCTAACGTGCCTTGGATCGTCAAAGCGGTGATAAACTAGGATGTGAGCGTCTGCCAAAGCAAACGTTAGCGTCAAAAGTGACGCTAAAAACGTTTTTATCATTGTTATTTTGCTGGATTTTGTGGTGCGCTAGGAGCTGCTGGCACGTCGTTTGATTTTGGTACGACTAGAGATTTGCTATCGACGCTATCAACGATAGAGCGTTTTAGATCTTTGTTGTAAAAATATCCAAGCGCAAGTGTGTTTAGGATAAACAAAACACCTACCACAAAGGTAAATTTGGCTAAAAATCCAGCTGGTCCTTTTGCTCCAAAAAGGCTCTCGTTGCTTCCACTGTATGCTCCAAGACCGATAGATGAGCTCTTTTGGAGTAAAACTGCGATCGTGATAACGACAGCTAGAACAAATTGTAAGATTAAAAATATTAAACTCACGAAATTTCCTTTAAATTTTTTAAATAGTTTGCGATTATACAAGAAAAGATTTAAATTTTTAGTTAAAGTTCTTTTTCAAGCTCATAAAGCTCATATCTTATGCTTTTAAAAAGCTCAGCTTGCTCTAAATTTATAAGCTTAAAGCACTCTTCAAGAACGCGGGCACTTTCCTGAGCACGCTTAAAATTTGCAGTGATGATCTCGTCCAAATTTGATCTTTCTTGCTCGCTTTTTGTGCTGGTTTTTAAAACGTCGTTTTGTGAATTTCTAAATTTTAAAAATTCTTTTTGCGGGATCTTTGCCTTGTGGCGGAGGGACTTTATCTTATAGGCGAGCTTGGCGTCATCAAAGACATATCTTTTTATATCTTCAACGACGCGAAGCCCTTCTTTTAGCCTATTTAGATTCGCATCTATTACTCGGTAGATGCGCTCGTCATTAGTCATTTCTATTAAAAATGCCTAAAATTTGTAGTAATGATGTAAATAAATTTACAAAATCAAGATACAAAGCAACTGCGCCCTCAACCGGCGTCTCGTAGTTGCCACGGATGATATTTTGTGTATCAAAAAGTATGTAAGCACTAAATAAGATCGATGAAATACTTGCGATTACAAGTTGAAACATCGTGCTTTTAACGAAAATGTTGATGATAGCTGCCACAACGATAACTATCAAAGTTATAAATAGCATCTTGCCCATCGTTGTGAAGTCGCGTTTTGTATTCATCGCAAAGACGCTTAATGCACCAAATGCAACTGTCGTCAAGCCAAATGCTTGAGCCACGATACTAGCACCACTTGGCATAGCAAGGATCGCTGAAAGTAGCGGAGTTAGCGTAAGACCGCTTACAAATGTAAATGCAAAAAGAAGTATTAAATTTAATCCCTCTTTGCGTTTAGCTGCCATTAGACCAAAAAGCAACACAAGCTCTAGTATCACAAGTCCCCAAAACAAAAATCTATTTGCCGCAAAAACGCCAGCAATGCTAATGCCTACATAAGCGCCAGCAGTAGCTGAAAGTAGTGATGCTGCAAAAAGTTGATAAGTTTGTTTTATAAAAGTGCTTAGTGAGCTTTGAGAATACGCAAGCTCTTCTTGATTTTGCTTAGCGTAGTTTCTATCATACAAACTCATTTTTTCTCCTTATGAATTTTTGTGGTGAGTTTAGCCTAAAATAATTAAACAATAAATAAAAATAAGTTTAATAAAAAATATTAGTTTAAAGTCCGTTTTAGAGGGCATTTTTTTGATTAAATAAAAGTTGCTATAATCGCGATAAAAATATAAAAAATGGAGATAAATTTTATGGATGATTCAATACTTGAAGGTGCAGTAAAATTTATGGAAGATGGCTTTTTAGAGCATGAAGAGCTCTTTAAAAGCTTACAACACAAACAAGATCCACACACGCTTTTCATATCTTGCGTGGATTCAAGAGTCGTGCCAAATTTGATAACAAACTGCCTACCAGGCGAGCTTTTTATGGTGCGTAATATCGCAAACATCGTGCCACCATATAGAGTGAGCGAAGAGTTTTTGGCGACTACTTCAGCCATCGAGTATGCGCTTGAAGTTTTAAACATTAAAAACATCATTATCTGCGGGCACTCTGATTGTGGCGGATGCGCGGCACTTTATGTTGATGAAAAGAAGCTAAAAAACACCCCAAACGTTAAAAACTGGATAAAACTGATCGAGCCGATCAAACGAGAAGTGCTTAAATTTACAAGCGACGATCCAGCCAAAATGGCATGGCTAACTGAGAGGCTAAACGTGATAAATTCGATCGAAAACATAATGACATATCCAAATGTAAAAGAGGAGTATGAAAGTGGTAAGCTTCAAATTTATGGCTGGCACTACATCATAGAAACTGGCGAAATTTTTAGCTACGATTTAAAAGAGGGCACGTTTAAACTTCTAGCGGACAAAAGAGGCGAAAATGCGTAAATTTCTAACCATCATCCTGCTTTCTTTCATAACTCTTTTTGGCGCTGATAACAACGTAACGCAAGAAGACGATATCATCAGCATAACAAATCAAATTCAAACCCTAAACAGCCAGATAAACATCATAAAATCTCAGCAAAAAGACCTAAACGCTTCAAAGATCGATAACTCAAATTTGATCACTCTTCAAAATAAAAAGAACGCTCTTTTAGAGAAAATTCCGACCTATGTTATGCAGATCGAAGTCACACAAAGCGATATCAATAAATATAATCTGCAAAAAGAGGCGCTAGAGAAAAAGGTAGCTAGGCTAGAGAAGCAGTCAAACAAGGATGCCTACATTCAAAGTGCTATCGAGCTTGAGAAGATGAAGGTTGATTATGCTTACTACTCAGCGCTTATTAGCCTTGAAGAGGTCTTTAAAAAGGGTGCTAAGGCAAATTCTATAAAAGAAGTGATAGATAATGGACTTTTAAATTTACAGACAAATTCTTATGTAAGTATAAAAGATCTAAAAGACTCACTAAATGACACTTCAGGCTCTTACGACAGCGCCTTTTTTGACCTTGAGCTGAAAAAAGAGAGTGAAGAAGAAATTTTAATCTATCTTAAAAATAACGCCGATCTTCTAAGCTCAAGCATGCTCTTGTCTGAGCTA
>CAUUZE010000089.1:0-7765 GCA_963549665.1 Campylobacter concisus
CCATGTTTAAAATGATTTTAGATCAAATTTTATGCAAGTTAGGGCGCTAAATTTGCTCCAAAATGCGTTCGCAAATTTCTCTTGGATTTGCGTTTTCATAAATCGGCCTGCCAACGACGATAAAGTCGCTGCCCTCTTGCTTTGCGCTAACTAAATTTGCAACCCTCTTTTGATCGCCCGCACTCTCGCCAAAAGGCCTAACTCCAGGGCAAAGAGTGATGAAATTTTGATTTGTCACGTCTTTTATGAGCTTGCTTTCAAAGACCGAGCAGACCATGCCGTCAAGCCCCGCTTCAAAGCTCATCTGGCTAAATTTCCTAACCGAGCGAGAAATAGTATCGTTATAAACCGCTTCAAATTCGCTCTCGCTAAAGCTAGTAAGTGCTGATACAGCAAGCACCAAAGGGCGATTTTGCAGCGCATTAAGATGCTCCATGACGGTCTTCATCGCTCGCTCGCCAGCGCTTGCATGCAAATTTATCATATCCACGCCTATCTTTGAGACGACCTCAGCGGCGTCTGCCATCGTGTTTGGGATATCATAGAGCTTTAGATCAAGAAAGATTTTAAACTCCCCTGCCCCTTTTAGCTCCTCTATAAATTTAGCTCCGTCTCTAAGATAGCTTCTAAGCCCCACTTTAAGCCAAAGGTCAAGCCCTTTTAGCTCACGAACGAGGGCTAAATTTTCATCCTTGCTCGCCATATCAAGAGCGACGCAGAGCCTCATAGATCGCCCTTTATCTTATCTAGCACACCGTTTATAAATTTTGGCGCCTGATCGCTTCCAAGCTCCTTTGCAAGCTCGATCGCCTCGTTTATGATGACGGCCTTATCTGTTTGGCTAAATTTCATCTCATAAAGCCCAAGTCTAAGGATAGCTAGCTCAGTTGCGCCAACCTTGCTAAAGTCACCGTCTTTTAGGTGTGGCTTTAAAATTTCATCTAGTTTTTCTTTATTTGCCAGCACCGCTTTAAAGGTCTGTTGCGCCTCGTTTTTACGCTCGTTTCTTATCTTTTTCTCTTCTAAAAATTCCTCTTCAAACTCAGCAGTTACGGGATTTATCTCGTTTGAGTAAAGCAGTGAAACTATGGCTTGTCTCACTTGATGACGTGTGGCCATTTTACTCTCCTAGCTTTTTGTATAAATTTAGCATCTCTATAACGCCTGTCATCGCTTCAAAGCCCTTGTTTCCAGCTTTGCTGCCAGCTCGCTCGATCGCTTGTTCGATGTTATCGACTGTTAGCACGCCAAATGTGACTGGCTTTGCGTATTTTAGCGTCACGTTTGCGATGCCTTTGGTGGTCTCTGCGCTTACGTAGTCAAAGTGCGGCGTTGCGCCTCTTATCACCGCTCCTACACAGCAAACTGCGTCAAATTTACCGCTTGCAAGCACCTTTTCAAGCGCCATAGGTATCTCAAATGCCCCAGGGACTAGCACTAAAGTTAAATTTTTCTCATCGCCACCGTGACGTAAAAATGCATCTTTTGCGCCCTCTACCAAGCGGTCTGTGATGATGTGGTTAAACCTTGCGTTTATGATCGCTATCTTTTCGTTGCCTTTTAGGGCTAAATTTCCTTCGATTATTTTCATATTTGCTCCTTTTTTTGTGCAAGTTTAGCAAAAGCTTGTTTAATCATCAAACTATTTTTAGCATGATGACGCTAAAGATGATGAGCGCTAAAAACAAGGCCTTTTTAAAATTTATCTTCTCACCCTCAAAAACTACGCCAACCACGACTGCTCCGATCGCTCCGATGCCTGTCCAGATCGCATACGCCACCGACATAGCGATAGTTTGCATCGCATAGCTAAGTAGCGTTAAAGAAAGGGTAAAATTTCCAAGCAAAAGGATGAAATTTGCCCATTTTTTTACGCCTGTGCTTTTTGAAAATTTCGTGATAAAAAAGACGCCAGAGACCTCGCAACATCCAGCTAGTAAAAGCGCTAAAAAGTGGATCATTCTTTTATGCCTTTTAGCCCAAGCACGCCTAAAATGAGCGTCGCTATGAAAAATAGCCTAATGAAATTTGGCATGATCCCGCTTGCCACGTAGTCGCTAACGATCTCGGCTATGACGATAAAAGCCGTCCCAAAACCCACAAATACAGCATAAGAGATGCTTACGGGCAGATACTTTAAAGCCTTCATAAACGAGACAAAACTTATGCTTACAAGCAGCGTCGTAAGCAAAAATTCACTTAAATTTGACGCGTGCTTTAGCCCATACGCCCAACCACACTCAGCCACCGCGCCAAGCAATATCCACAAAAAGCCTCTATTTGACATAAATTTACTTCATGCCTTTTATGGTATCAACGATCTCTTTTACATTTGCGCTAATCGCCTTATTTTCAAGACTATCATCGTTATTTTGTCCAACTAGCCCCTTTAAATTTCCAAAAAATCCAGGGTCAAACCTTAGCTCGCTAGAGCCATAATGCCTCAAAACTTCGCCATTTCTAACGACTTCTACCTCGTAAGTAAGGTAGATATTGCCCATCCTGTCGCTTTTAGCAAAGGTTGCCTCGCCTATAAATTCTCTGCGGTGAGTTATCTTTATCTTTAGCTCGTCGCTAGAATTTGGATCGAGCAAATTTTCTTTTGTAAGCGCCCCTAAAATTTGTTTGTTATACTTTTTTTCGATCATTTTTGGGCTTTGATAGAAAAATTTTGTCGGTTCGTGGCGCTGCACATGAGTGTAGCTAATGCTCTCAAATTTATACTTGCCAGCAAGTGGCACCTTTGGCTGAGATGAGCCACAACCTACTAAAAATAACACTCCTAAAAGTAGCGCTAAAATCCTTTTCATCTCTCTCCTTAGTTTAAAAATTTAAAATTTCCTCTATCTTTAGCGTGTCATTTACGACTTTTTCAAGCTCGTCTAAATTTAGCATATTTGGCCCGTCACATAGCGCTTCGCAAGGATTTATGTGCGTCTCGTAGAAAAATCCATCCACCCCAACGCTAGCCGCCGCTCTTGCAAGATAAGGCACAAATCTAGCATCTCCGCCGCTCTTTTCGCCAAGTGCGCTTGGCATTTGCACGCTGTGAGTAGCGTCAAAAATAACTGGCGCAAATTCTCTCATCATCACCAAATTTCTCATATCAACGACTAAATTTCCATATCCAAATGTGCTTCCACGCTCCGTTAGCCAGACGCCATTTGCCTTTGCGACATCGTATCCGTCGCCACTCACACCCCTTGTTTCAAGCACCTTTTTAACAGAGTGTTTCATCGCAGACGCCGCTAAAAACTGCCCTTTTTTGATATTTACGACCGCTTTTGTCTTTGCAGCCGCTACTAGCAGGTCTGTTTGGCGGCACAAAAATGCAGGGATCTGCAGCACATCAGCCACTTCGCCAACAGGTGCTGCCTGATAGCTCTCGTGGATATCGGTTAAAATTTTAAAGCCAAATTCTTTTTTCACATCAGCCAAAATTCCGCAGCCTTTTTCAAGCCCAGGCCCACGAAATGAGCTAATGCTCGTGCGATTTGCCTTGTCAAAGCTCGACTTAAAGTAAAAAGCAAGCTTTGGATTTTCATTAAATTTAACTAACCTTTTTGCCACTTCAAAAACAAGCTCCTTGCTCTCTATCACGCAAGGTCCAGCGATTAATATCATATTTTCTCCTTTATTTTTCTCTAAATTTTCTAATCCAATCTATCAAAAGCGGCCTATCGTCGTTTGCAGGCACTTCATACCATTGTGAACAAAGCTTGTAGTATATGCCATTTATTAGTATTGGGACTGCATAGTAGCGAACTTTTTCATATTCACTATCTACTTTAACTAATGCAGCATAGTTTAGCCCAAGATAATCTTTGCTATATTTTTCGCTTTGTAGCCTGCTTATCTCATCCGCACCCACTCTACCACTTTCTAAAATTTCTCTCATTATGATACGCGCTATTTGTCCGACTTTTAGCTCTGCGTATTCATCTTGATTGTTTTTGTTGTCAATATATTCTTTAGAAAATTGATAAGTATTTGAGACTATTTTTCGCTTCTCTTTTTCGATTTTTTCAATACTTTTTGGCTCTTTTTTATCAAATAAAGTTAGCATCTGATAAGAGCGCATAAAAAGCTCTGCTGTGTCGGCTATGTTGCCACTTACTTCCAAAATAGGTTTTAAGACAGAATTTAAAAAGTCATCATTAGCAATTATTCTAAAATCAAATTCCAATCCCATTTCAAGCATCATCTCATTTAGATCAATAAAGCAAGGTTGTAGGGCATATAAAATTTGTTTATTTATTTTTGGAGATGCAAAAATAATATTGGCTTTTTTAACACCAAAATATCCATAAATACACATAGCTGTTCTTACACATTTTTTTACAACTCTCGCCACCGTTTCATCAAGTCCACCATAATTTAGTCCAGACTCATGAAAAGCAACATCAACTGCATAAATTTCACTAACTCCATCACTCATACAAACGCCAAGTGCATCACACTCTGCTTGTTGCAAAAGTTGATTTAATGAGGTATTTTGTTTATAAATTTTATATCCGTATTTGTTAGAAAAAAACTCATCAGTTTTTAACATTATATTTTCTAACTCGTCTGAAAATTTTATCTCCCATTTTGGAGAAATTTTCCAGTTAGTTTGCACTATTTGGCACTCTTTTACGTGGCGAAGCCAAGAATAAAATAAAGACTCTCCAATTTCTATTTTCATAGCATTACCCTATTTCTTATTTTTCTTTAACAACTAAAATTCCACTCACCACGACAAGCACGATACCTGCGAGTGCTAGGTGATTTGGCAACGCATCGCCCATAAAATAGCCAATAATAAGCGTAAAAATGACGTCAGCGTAGCTAACCGCAGCGATCACGCCAGCTTTTTTGCCAACTGCAAATGCCTTTGTCATAAACGCCTGAAAATAGTATCCACTAAGCCCCATTAGCAAGATAAAAACGACGTTGTGCCAGCTTGGCATAGTAAATTTAGAAAATAAAAAATCCAGAGGCTCATATGTAAAAAACTCAGCCATCCCCATGCAAATAAGCGGCAAAAACGAGCCCCAAAGCATGAAGCTTAGCACGATGATATTTGTGCCGTAGCTCTTGTTTAGCTCCTTGACACTCGTGTAGGCAATAGCCGCTCCAAGGCCGCTCCAAATGCCGATGATATCGGTTTTATTGATGCCTAAATTTGGCTGGATAACGAGCAAAATTCCACCAAATCCTAAAAAGACAGCAAACCAGCCAAGCGAGCTTAGACGCTCCTTAAACACGATAGCTGCGAGAATGGCTGTAAATATCGGGTTTGTCTTTTGAAATGTAAAGGCTGTGGCTAAATTTACGTGCGCTACGTTATAAAAAAATGCAAAAAGCGCCACCGTGCCCACAAAACCGCGAAACATCAGTAAAAAAAAGTGCCCACCAGTTTGTTTAAATGGAAATTTATAGATGGCGTAGATGACTATGAAAAGTCCGATCAAATTTCTAAAAAAGACAACTTCGATAGAAGGCATATCTTTGCTCAGATACTTCGCAAATGCGCCAGTTATGGCAAACATAAGGCAAGCAAAAAGCATATAAAAAATGCCAAGATGAGATAAATAAAACTTTTTTAGCATCACAAAAAACCTCTAAATTTAAAGCACTCATTTTAATAAAAAATGGCTTAAATTTTGGTTGATTTTTTCTTTTATTTCAGCGCTTTTAAGCGTAATTTTATACTTTATATAAGAGAAAAATTTGTATAATCAGCCATCATAAAAAGGACAAAATTTGCAAAAAGTAATACTAGTAGGCAAGCCAAATGTCGGCAAAAGCTCACTTTTTAACCGCTTAGCAAGAAGACGCATCGCCATAACAAGCGATGTTAGCGGCACCACAAGAGATACAAACAAAGCTAAGATCGAAGTTGAAGGCAAAGAGTGTATATTAATCGACAGCGGCGGGCTTGATGATAGCAGCGAGCTTTTTAAAAACGTAAAAGCAAAGACCTTGGCAGAGGCTAAAAACTCAGACGTTATCCTCTACATGGTCGATGGCAAAATGATGCCAGATGACGATGATAGAGCCATTTTTTACGAGCTTAGCAAGCTAAATTTACCAATCGCTCTAGTCATAAATAAAATCGACAGCAAAAAAGACGAGCAAAGAGAGTGGGAATTTGTAAGTTTTGGCGCAAAAAACTCATTTGGCATTTCAGTAAGCCACAACACAGGCGTTGACGAACTTAGCATGTGGATAGCAAAACACATCGAAGATAAAGTGCAGATAAAGGCCGATACGAGCGATGATTTTGATGATTTTTTAGAAAACTACAACGACGAGGGCGAGCTAAGCGACGAGATAGACTACGAGAGCAAAAACATAAGAGTTGGCATCATAGGTCGCGTCAATGTCGGCAAAAGCTCACTTCTAAACGCCCTTGTAAAAGAGAGCCGAGCCGTTGTTAGCGACGTCGCTGGCACTACGATCGACCCAGTCAATGAAATTTACGAGCATGATGGCAGGGTTTTTGAGTTTGTCGATACTGCTGGTATCAGAAAGCGCGGCAAGATCGAGGGTATCGAGAGATACGCACTAAATAGAACTGAGAAAATTCTAGAAGAGACAGACGTGGCGCTACTAGTGCTTGATAGCTCTGAGCCGCTAACTGAGCTTGACGAGCGTATCGCTGGTATCGCCTCGAAATTTGAGCTTGGCGTCATCATCGTGCTAAACAAATGTGACAAAAGCAGCGAAGAATTTGACGAGCTTTGCAAAGAGATAAAAGATAGGTTTAAATTTCTCTCTTACGCGCCGATCATCAGCGTCTCAGCACTTGGTGGCAAAAGAGTGCATAAAATTTACCCACTCATAGTTGAAATTTACAAAAACTACACCCAAAAAATTCAAACATCAAAGCTAAATGAAGTGATCGGTGAAGCGACCAAAACGCACCCACTGCCACGCGACAAAGGTAGGGTCGTGAAAATTTACTACGCAGTGCAGTTTAAGACAGCACCTATCATGATAGCGCTCATAATGAACCGCCCAAAATGCCTGCACTTTAGCTACAAACGCTACCTAACGAACAAGCTTAGAGAGAGCTTTAACCTAACTGGCGTGCCTATCGTGCTAATCCCTAAAAAACGTGGAGAGAGCGATGAAGACAAAGAACAATAATATCGTTTTGATAGGGTTTATGGGCGTTGGCAAGGGCACAACCGCAAGGGCGCTAAGCAAGGCGCTAAAGACGATGAACCTTGACTGCGACGACTTGCTAGAGAGCTCACAAAATATGAAGATAAAAGCTATCTTTGATGAATTTGGTGAAGAGCATTTTAGGCAGCTTGAAAAAGACCTTGCCAAATTTCTAGCCACAAATGTCAAAAATGCGATCATCTCGACAGGTGGGGGCTTTGCAAAGGTTAAAAATTTAAACAAAATAGGCACCGTGATCTATCTAAAAGCAAGCTTTGATGCGATCATGCAAAGGCTAAAAAATAGCAAAAATAGCGAGAAAAAGATCGCTAAACGCCCACTTTTAAGCGACCTAAAAAAGGCTGAGGCACTGCATCTGGAGCGAGAGAAGCTCTATGAGAAAAAGGCTGATTATATCGTTGAAGTGGAGGGCAAAACTCCAAAGCAGATCGTAAAAGAGATAAGGATACTTTTAAAAGTTTAGTTGCAAAGTGGCGAGGGCTGCTTGCAACGATAAATTTCAAGATCAGGCTAGATGGCTGTCTGGCGTGGTGTTGGAATTTGTGATGTTTGAGCCAAATTTAACGTTTTGTAGTTAGAAATTTTGGCGAAG
>CAUUZE010000090.1:0-7670 GCA_963549665.1 Campylobacter concisus
ATGATGATAGCAGTCGCTGTTGAAGTGATAAGTCCAGGTATCTGGCTCACAAGGCCATCACCGATAGTTAAGATCGTATAGTACTGAGCCGATGTTGCCATATCAAGGCCGTGTTGAAACGAGCCAATAGCAAAGCCGCCGATGATGTTAATTATAGTAATGATGATGCCAGCGACGGCGTCACCTTTTATAAATTTAGACGAACCATCCATCGCGCCGTAGAAATTTGCCTCGCCGATAATGGCTTGACGTCTTTCGCGCGCCGTTTTTTCATCAATCAGACCTGCGTTTAGATCCGCATCTATCGCCATTTGCTTACCAGGCATCGCATCAAGTGTAAAACGCGCTTGCACCTCGCTCACACGGGTTGAACCCTTTGTTACGACCATGAAATTTATGAGCACCAAGATACAAAATACGATGGTGCCGATGACGAAGTTGCCACCAACGACGAAATTTCCAAAGCTTGAGATGATCTCACTGACCGCTTCTGGGCCGTTGTGGCCCTCGCTTAAGATCATACGCGTGGTTGCGATGTTTAGCGAGAGACGAAAAAGCGTGATGATGAGAATGAGCGTCGGAAACGTGCTAAGATCAGTCGGTTTTGGCACGTAGATAGAGATCAAAATAATAAGCACAGAAATCGAGATCGAAAGTGCCAAGAAAAAGTCAAGCACCGCGCTTGGAAGGGGCACGATGATGATAGCAAGGATGGCAACGATGATGCCAACGATGCTAAGACTTTTAAATTTGACAATCGGCGCAAGAAACGGTGCGACAAGAGTCAAAATATTATTTTTTTGCTTTGCCAACTTTACTTCTTAACGATGTCACTTAGTTTGATCGCGTCAAGCATCTCGTCGATCTTGCCTTGAAGGCCGCTAAACATCGACCAAATTTGACAGCTTGAGGCTTTGTTTGACGGGCAACCAAGCGCTGAAGATGAGCACTCAAAGACGCTTAGCTCGCGCTTTTCGGCGCATTCTATTATCTTTTTTATACTTAAATTTTCAGGTTCGCCGTTTAGTGCAAAACCGCCATTTGCTCCTTTAAATGACTTTAAAACTCCATCTTTTGCTAAATTTTGTAAAATTTTTGCCAGAAAGCTTTTTGAAATTTTAAGCTCATTTGAGATCGTATCAACATCAACTGGCGATGATTTTTGAGATATTAAAATAAGCGAAAGTAGAGCGTATTCGCTTGCCTTTGTAAAAAGCATTTATCTTCCTTAACTCTTTAAATAGCCCTAATTTTATTAAATTTTTACTGCATTTTTCATTAATTTTTAAAAAGCGTAATTTTATCTAACTTTATGTTTTAAATGCTATAATCGCTCTTCCAAAATTCACCAATCAGGAGGTCATCATGGCTTTGGATTCGGCTAAAAAGGCTCAAATAGTTGCGAAATTCGCTAGAAAAGAGGGAGATACAGGCTCTCCAGAAGTTCAAATAGCTCTTTTAACAGCTAGAATAACTGAACTTACAGAACACCTTAAAATTTTCAAAAAAGACTTTTCATCACGTTTAGGTCTTTTGAAACTAGTTGGTCAAAGAAAAAGACTTTTAAAGTATCTTAAAAACAAAGACTACACTACATATTCAAAACTAATCTCTGAGCTTGGCTTAAGAGATAAATAATCCCACGGAGAGCGACCTGCTCTCCTTTTAAATTTCACTTTTACTTTCAAAATTTCTCTTTATTTTTATAGTTGAAACAACTTGTCTCAAACTAAATTTAAATTTAATTTTTCATCTTTCAGCTTCTGTGTCAAATTTACACAATTTATTTCTTATTTGATAAATTTTAGAAATTCCTGCAAATTTAGCATATTTTTTAAATTCCTATATATTCGGCTTTTTAAATTTTATATAAAATATAACTTAAAATTAAAATTTATTTTTTAAATAAAGAATTTTTCATAAAAGATTAAGTTTCGCACTAGTAATATTACTCAAAATAAATATGCAGAAAATGCATAATTAGAAGGAGAAAGTGATGAAAGAAGGCAAAGTCATCTGTCCTTATTGCGGGACAGGCTGTCAAGTAACCTTGCACGTGGAAAACAACGTCGTTCGTGCCGCTACTGGCGTCGAAGACAATCCAGTCAATCAAGGAAATTTATGTTTAAAGGGCTTTTATGGCTGGGACTACGTTGCAAGTCCAGACAGACTTACAAAGCCGCTTATTAGAAAGAAAAACGGAGTCTTTTCAAAGGATGGTGAATTTGAAGAGGCTAGCTGGGACGAGGCGCTTGATCTTGTCGTAGAAAAGATGAAAGAGGCAAAAGAGAAATACGGCCCTGACTCACTAGCAGGAAACTTCTCAGCACGCTGTACACTTGAAGACAACTACGTCGCTCAAAAGCTAATGCGCGCTGTAATTGGCACAAACAACGTCGATCACTGCGCTAGAATTTGACACGCTCCGACAGTAGCAGGACTTGCTAAAACAATCGGAAACGGAGCTGCCACAAATAGCTTTACAGAGATAGGCACTTATAGTAACTGTATATTAATGATAGGCTCAAACCCAGAAAATGGTCACCCAATCGCAGCTATGCACATCCAAAGAGCGCTAAACCGCGGTGCAAAACTGATCGTTATCGACCCTATAAAGACTGAGTTTGCAAGTAGAGCAGACATCCACTTGCAGCTAGAGCCTGAGCACAATATCCCAGTTATCAACGCACTTCTTTATACTATCATCGAAGAAGGCCTTGTAAATGAGGAATTTGTAAGAGATCACACAATAGGCATCGAGTACGTTAAAGAAGCTGTAAAAGACTATGCCCCAGAGGTTGTAGCTAAATACACAAGGCTAAATCCAGAGGATATCAGAGCAGCTGCTAGAATGTACGCCACCACAAAACCAGCCGTCATCACTCACGGCATGGGCGTAACTCACTTCAACCACGGTGTTGGCGGAGTTTGCGATGTATCAAATTTATTCTTGATCACTGGCAATATCTGCGAGCTTGGCACAGGCGACTTGCCGCTTAGAGGTCAAGAGAACGTTCAAGGCTGCTGCGACATGGGCGTTTTACCAAACATCTTCCCAAATCTTGGCTCAGTAACTGACCCAGAGCAAAGAGCTTGGTTTGAGAAAATGTGGCACCTAGAACCTGGATTTTTAAACTCAAAGATAGGTATCCATAAAACTGAAGTGCCTGATGCGATCCTTGATGGCAGAGTGCATTTCTTCTGGACTATCGGCGAAAACCCAGTCATCTCTGAGCCAAATACAAACCACTTCTTAAAAGGCATCGCAAATGTCGATTTCTACGTGGTTCAGGATCTATTCTTAACTGAGACTTCACTAAAAGCTGACGTCGTTCTCCCTGGCGTTGCAAGTAGTGAAAAAGAGGGTCTTTACACAAACGCAGAGCGCCGTGTCCAACATAACGAAGCAGTCATCACACCTCCAGGTGATGCTAGACAAGACTGGTGGATCGTTTGCGAGATCGCACGTCGTTTGGGCGCAACCGAGGGCTTTAACTTCAATTCACCAGAAGAGATTTGGGAGGAAGTTAGAAAATGCGACCCTAGACGCTACGGCGGTATGAGCTACTATAGACTTAAAAAATATCACGGACTTCACTGGCCATGCCCAACTGAAGATGATATGGGTGGTCAAAGCCTCTATCTTGATAAGAAATTCTTTACACCTGATGGCAAAGGTCGCTTTGTGCCTTGCCTATTTGTGGATAAGGCTGATGAGATCGAGAGCGCAAAACTTGAGTTTGCTAAGAAGATGAATATGTCACCTGAGTATCCTATCATGGCTGGCTCAGTTGATGAGAAGACTGACGCTGAGTATCCGATACAGCTTTTAACTACAAGAAAAGTTTATCAATACACAGTTGGCACCATGACAAGACGCTCACGTGCTATTGAAGAGGGTGGAGATAGCATCGGACCTATCGCTGAGATGAGCCCAGCGCTTGCAGAAAGATACGGACTAAAACAAGGCGACTTTATCAAAGCTTGGAGTAGATACGGCTACATCGTCGTAAAAGCTGAAGTAACAGACATCGTGCCTGATGGCATCATTCAGATGACTTTCCACTACTGGGAGAGCTCTTGCAACGAGCTAACAAGCAGCGGTTGGGACTACATCAGCAAGACTCCGACATTTAAAGCAGCTATCCAGATCAAAAAGATCGAAGAAGAGGAATTTTTACGAGTTCGCGAGCTAAAACGCGAGAAATTCCAAACTTCAAAGATCATCTACGATGACTTCCACCACCACGGAAACGCAGCGATAAATGAGTAAATTTAGCGGGTAACTCCCGCTAAATTTCTTTACTATTAAATTTAAATTTCTTGTTTTATAAACCCAAAGATATCACTTATTTTTATATTTGTTTTGATTGATTTGATAAGCTTCAGGCGAATATTATGCAGATAAAAACTGATTTTTTAGTCTTTAATTTTAAATTTTCATTATGTAAGCCATATTTATATTAGAATTTGGGGCTTTAGTTTTATAAAACACGCACTATAAAAATAGCTTTTTTAAAAGAGAATTTTACTTAAACGCCAAAAAGCTCATGAAATTTCCCCATTTAAATGTGCTCTCGACACGCTTAAAGCCAGCATTTAGTGCTAAGTTTCTATTTTCTTCTTCAGTGTATGGCACTAGCACATTTTCAAGCGCCTCCCTTTTTTGGGCGATCTCGTAGCGTGAGTAGCCTTGCGCCTGCTTGTAGTCCTCGTAAATTTCTATGACGCTTTTAGTAAGCTTTTTATCTTCAAAAATGATCTTTTCACTAAACAAAAAGACGCCATTTTCATTTAGTCCGTTATAAATTTTTTGCACCAGATCAGCCCTTTTTGGCGGTCTGATAAACTGCAATGTGTAGTTTGCCAAAACAGCGTCAAAGCCCTCTAGCTCGCACTCTAAGATGTCGTCTAAAACAAATTCAATATCAGCCCCATAAGCTTTTGCCTTGTTTTTAGCATTTGCAAGCATCGCCTCAGAGTTATCCACGCCGCTTAGCACGAGGTCGTTTCTAAGGTTGTTTAGCAAAAGCAGGCTGTTTGCCGTCGAGCAGCCAAGGTCGCACACTTTTGCTGATTTTGGCAAAATTTTAGCCAGCAGTTTTGCGTTTAAATTTGAGCTCACGTCGTAAAACGGCACCGAGCGCGAGATCATATCATCAAAAACGCTCGCCACAAAGTCATCAAATTCAAACTGCTTGCTTATAGGCTCTTTAAAAATTTCATCTCTCATATACCAGCTCCATATCCGTCAAAGTATCTCATCGTCTCTCCAAAAAAGAGATCACACACGCCCACGCACTGTCTAGCCTCGTTTATATCGCGTTTTATCTGCTTTTTTAGCTCGCTTAGATTATTAAATTTCTTATTATCTCGCAAACGTTTTATGAAGCAAACGGCGACGTGCTTTGTCACCTTTGGCGCGACCTCGTCTAAGATGTGCGTCTCGACACTAAAATTTCCATCCGTGCTAAGCCTGTTGCCTATAAAAGTGACCGAGCCATAGGTGTATGAGCCCATCCTCGTTCTTGTCGCATAGACGCCCTCGCGCGGCAAAAGATAGCTTTTTATATCTAAATTTAGCGTGGCAACCAGCTCTTTTGCGCCGATGCCCTGCCCTTTTATCACGTTGCCCTCGATCGAGTATTCTCTGCCTATTAGCCTGTTTGCCTCATCGATGTTGCCTTGGCGTATCAGCTCTCTGATGGATGAGCTATGCACGCCCATGCCGTCATAACAAACCTCATCAACGACGACCACCTCGCCATCAAAAATTCTTTTCAGATCGTGCTTGTCCCACGCTCTGTTTCTGCCAAATCTAAAATCAAATCCAACAACGATCTTTTTTAAATTTTTAAAATCCCGCTTTAAAAGTGCGATAAATTCCTCGCCGCTAAGCCCTTTTATACTCTCAAAATCATACAAGAAGCAAGGATAGTTTGAGTACTCGGCTCGCTTTAGCTTTGGCGTTATGTTTGCCTTGTTTTTGTCGATGACGACAAGTCCGCCAAACTCGCCAAGCTGCTTTAAAAGCTGCTTGTGCCCCCTGTGCACGCCGTCAAAGTGCCCTATCGCAACGGCAGTGATGTTATCTTTTGTTAAAAGCGTAGAAAAATTCGGCATTTCCTTCCTTTCCCTTGACCTCGCACTCTTTGCAAGCTATCAGTTCAAATTTCAAGCTACTTGCTAGCACTTCAAAGCGCTTCATCGCTAAATTTACAGCCTTAGCGTCGGTGACAACGCCTTTTTTGTTGCGTTTTACGCCAACGCCCACTTCAAACTGCGGTTTAAAAAGCGTGATGATGAGAGAATTTTCGCTTGATAGCTCGCAAATGGCTGGCAAAATTTCAGCCAAAGAGATAAAGCTCACGTCGCAGGTTATGAGGTTAAATTCATTTTTGTGCGTTTTAGCGAACTCCCTGACGTCAGTTTTTTCATAAATTTTTACTCGCTCATCGCCTCTTAGGCTGGCGTCCAGCTGATCAGTGCCCACATCGACGCCAGTCACGCTCTTTACGCCACGCTCAAGCAAAATTTGCATAAAACCGCCAGTTGAGCTGCCTATATCAAGTGCGTTTTTGCCAGCTAGGTCAAATTTCATCGCCTCCAAAAAGCTCTTTAGCTTCAAAGCACCTCGTCCAACGTAAATTTCATCAAGCAGTGAAATTTTAGCCTCGCTAACCTCGCTTGAAACCTTGGTGCAAATTTCACCGTTTGCAAGCACCTTGCCAGATTTTATTAGCTCGCTCGCTTTGTTTCTGCTTATGTTTAAAACGCTTGCGACGTAGTTATCAAACCTCAAGTTTTAGCCTCTCATATTCGCTCTCATCGATCACCAGCACGCCTAGCTCATTTGCTTTATCAAGCTTGCTGCCAGCCTCCTCGCCAGCTAAGACGAAGTCCGTTTTTTTAGAAACTGAGCCAGAAACCTTTGCGCCAAAGCTCTCAAGCTCGGCTTTTATCTCATCTCTTGGGCGACTTAGCGTACCAGTTATCACGACCGTCTTGCCACTTAGCGCGTTTGAGATGCTCTGCACCTGCGTCACGCTTGGCTGCACGATCTGGCTTAAAGCTAAAATTTCATCTCTATTTACCTCGGCAAAGTCGATTAAACTATTTGCCATCTCCGCGCCAAAGCCCTCAAGCGAGACAAGCTCCTCAAAGCTAGCATCAAGCCAGCCTAGTCCAAAGCTACTTGCAAGCTTTTTAGCCGCCACTTCGCCGATGTGCTCGCAGCCAAGACCGGTGATAAAGCGAGATAGCTCCGCTCCTTTGCTAGCTTCGATCGCATTTAAAAGGTTATTTACCTTTTTTTCTTTAAAACCCTCAAGCGCCATGAGATCATCAAATTTAAGGCTGTAAATGTCCTTAATGCAAGCAATCAACCCCTTGTCAAATAGCAAATTTACGATCGCATCGCCAAGACCGTCGATATTTAGGCATTTTTTCGATGCGTAGTGGATTATTGAGCCCACCACTCTTGCCCTGCAGCTTAAATTTTGGCACTTTACAAAGACACCTTCATCAAGCAGGTGCGAGCCGCAAACTGGGCAAAATTTAGGCCTATCAATCGCTTGCTCACTGCCATCTCGCCTATCTTTAAAAACCTTTGTGATCTTTGGTATCACATCTCCTGAGCGGATGATGCCGATGTAGTCGTTTTTCATGAC
>CAUUZE010000091.1:0-7557 GCA_963549665.1 Campylobacter concisus
ATTTGAGCTAAGCTGCAAGCGAAGCCAAATTTTAGTAGTCAATTCTTGCGAGTGAATGGAATTTTAAAATTTGCGAAAGATCTTTATTAAATTTGTAAATTTGTTTTATCCAAAAAGGCGAGAAAGATCTCAAATTCTACTTCGCAGGCTAGCAACTTCATGGTGGATACGAAGTCACTTTAAAATTTGCGAAAATGCTCTTCTAAATTTTTAAATTTAGTAGCGAAACGGAGTTAAAATTCCCCGCTCATTTTATCTTTGTAGTTATTTAGGCTATTTTGACGCTCTTGTAAAAATGAGCCAAGTTTTTTCTTATTTTCTTCAAAAAATACCGCAAAGTCCTGCTCATTTTGGATCTTCTCCTCGCCAAAGCTATCAAGCATGACGTTTGAGCTGCCAACTATCACTAGATAGCGCCTATTTTCGTAGCTTAGAAGCATTAGCTTGTTTGTGCGGTCAAGATATTTTTCATAGATGATATTGACGCCGCTATTTTGATTTTTAAGTAGCCAGTTCATCGACTTTGTGTCGTTTTGTGGTTGATTTTGTGGCGTTTTAAACCCGCTAAAATCACTACTTTTTGAAGTGATATATCTTTTAAAAACATATAAAAATATAAGAAGCGCGATGAGCACACTTAGGACGATGAAGTATCTCGAATCAATATTAACCATAGGTTCATTTTCTGTCTTTGGCGTGCTAGCAGTTTCTATCTTTGCGCTAGCTTGAGGCATATTTTGCACCTGCGTTTTTGTGTTTTTTAGTGTTACGCGGATGCGAAGTCCGAAGCTATCAGTTGTCTTTGAAGCATTTACGATGATCGCATCGTTTGAGCGTAAATTTAAAACTAAAGAGTTTTGCTTTGGCTCTATCTCAAGCTCTTGAATGATCTTTGAGTTTATGTCCTTGCTCGCGCTTTGATCATAGCTTAGAGAATTTAGTATCAAAGAGGTCGTATCTTTTTCACGCTTTTGAAAGATGTTGCCCTCATACGGCGCATCAAAGCTAAGCATGATGTCGACCCTGTCGGTGCGCTCATAGATGTTGTATGTTAGCAAGTTTGAGGCAAAGATCTGCGTAGCAAAAAGCACAAAAAATAGTATAAATTTCATAAAAGTTCTTTTTTGAAGTACTGAATAACTGACTTTGAGTCCAAAATTTCATTTATCCTGATGGCTAAATTTTTCTCATAAACCATTACTTCACCTTTTCCAAAAATTCTATTATTTATATATAGCTCCACGCTCTCGCCAGCTGGTTTTTCGAGGTCTATGACCGAGCCAGCTTCAAATTTCAAAAGCTCATTTATGCTAACTGTGGTAGTTCCTAGCTCAGCTATAAAATCAACACTTATGTCCATAAGCTCATCATAGCTTTTAAAAAGCCCTAGCTGTTCTAGTGTCTCTATCGCACCTTCGTCGTTCATTGTATCTTGTAGCCTATTTGAAATGTTCTATTTTTTATCTTATATATAAATTTCTCTTTTAGCTTTATGCCAAAATTCTCAACCTCGCCCAAAAACTCAGGTGTTCCGAGTTTATAAGCATTTGGTTCTTTTTCATTTAGCAGATTTTTAGCCTTGCCGATGATTTGATTAGCTATCTCTTTACAAAGATCGTCCAGATCGCCACCATCAACATCTTCATGACCAAAAAAGGCATTCATGAAAATTTTTAAAGTATCTTTTTTAAAAAATAGATAAAACTGATACTCGCTTTTACCCTTATAAACTGGTATGCTAGCCCCGTAAAATCCCTTACCAAGGCTCTTGCCAAACTCTAAATCCAACCCCAAAGTATCTTTGCAAAGATAGCTCGTGGCTTCATCTATAACTTTTCTCATATCTCTTCCTTAAGACTTGAAATGCGCGTTAATTATACTTTGGCTTTACTAAATTAGCTATAAATTTATTAAGCATTTTAAAAGAGTTTATCGACCTCTTTAACCAGCTCTTTTGCGCTAAATTTGGCGCAAAGCTTGACTATTTGCGTGCCTATGATCGCAGCGTCAGCATATTTTTTCACTTCGCTAACATCATCTTTATTTTTGATGCCAAAGCCCACAGCCACTGGCAAATCGCTCTTTTTCTTAAGCTCTAGGACTAAATTTTTTATCCTCTCCTCGCCTGCTCTTTTTGAACCGCTAACGCCGATCGCGCCAAGAGCGTAGATAAATCCTGAGCCAAATTTTAATATCTCATCAGCCCTGCCCCCAGAGGTGACACTTATAAGTGGCACAAGGCATAAATTTAGCTCCTTGCACTTTAGAGCAAACTCCTCGCACTCCTCACAAGGCAGATCTGGCACGATAAAGCCGCTAACTCCTGCTTCACGTGATCTTTTTAGAAATTTATCAACGCCATAAGCAAAGATAATGTTGTAATAAACTAGAAAAACAAGTGGCTTTGTCACTTTTGCCTTGCAACCCTCAAGCATATCAAAGACAACGTCAGTGTTTACACCATTTTGCACTGTCTCAAAGCTAGCTTGCGCGATGAGTTTGCCATCAGCCAGCGGGTCAGAGTATGGGATGCCGATCTCTAGCAGATCAAGCGTGCTCTCATCTAAATTTTCTAAAAATTCCTTCGTTTTTTCTAAGCTTGGATATCCAGCCACGATGTAGCCGATGTTTGCCTTTTTGCCGTTAAATGCGCTTCTAACCTTATCCATAAATTTTTCCTTTTTCGTAGCCGATAACTGTGTTTATGTCCTTATCGCCCCTGCCTGAGACATTTACGACGATAACGCTTTTTTTCTCTAGTTTTGGGCAAAGTTTCTCCAGATATGCCACCGCGTGCGCGCTCTCGATGGCTGGGATGATGCCCTCCATCTTGCTTAGAAAATACAGGGCATTTATGCACTCATCGTCGGTCACGGCTTCGTATTTTACCCTTTTGATATCGTTTAAGTGGGCGTGCTCTGGCCCGATGCCTGGGTAGTCAAGGCCTGCTGAGATGCTATGTACTGGCGAGATCATGCCGTATTCATCTTGCAAGACCGTCGTTTTCATGCCGTGGATGATGCCAGTTTTGCCTTTGCTAAGCGTAGCTGCGTGATAAGGCGTATCTATGCCAAGCCCGCCAGCTTCTATACCTACTAAATTTACGCTCTTATCGTCCAAGAACGCGCTAAAAATGCCAATAGCATTACTGCCGCCGCCAACGCAGGCGATGACGTAGTCGGCCTTTTTGCCGTAGTCTGCAAGCTGGGCTTTGGCCTCTGTGCCAATCACGCTTTGAAAGTCACGCACGATCTTTGGATATGGGTGCGGGCCAACGGCTGAGCCGATGACGTAAAATGCGCTTTCTATCTCATTTACCCACGCTTGTATGGCTGCTGTAGTCGCCTCTTTTAGCGTTTTTAAGCCATCTTCTACGCTCACCACCTTTGCGCCAAGAAGCTGCATACGAAAGGCATTTAGCTGCTGTCTAGCAACGTCTGTTGCGCCCATATAGACATCACACTCTAAGCCCAAAAGTGCCGCTGCAGTCGCTGTTGCCACGCCGTGCTGGCCAGCTCCAGTCTCAGCTAAAATTTTCTTTTTACCCATCTTTTTGGCAAGCAGCGATTGAGCTAGAGCATTATTTATCTTGTGCGCGCCCGTGTGGTTTAGATCCTCACGCTTGAGGTAAATTTCATGTCCGTAGTGCTCGCTTAGGCGCTTTGCAAAAAAGAGCGGACTAGGCCTGCCAACGTAGTTTTTCAAAAGATCATTAAGCTCGTCTTTAAACTCTTTTGTCTTTGCGATGCTCTCATAAGCATTTTCTAGCTCATCAAGGGCAAACATCACCGTCTCAGGCACAAACTGCCCGCCAAATTTTCCAAAATACGCCTTAGTATTCATCTTCTACCTCACCTATGATCTTTAAAATTCTCTCTATCTTTTGCGCATCTTTTATGCCGTTTTCGTCCTCGACTTTTGAGTTGATATCGACTAGGTATGGCTTAAATTTCAGCGCTTCTTTTATATTGTGCTCGCCTATGCCCCCAGCCATGCCAAATTTAAATTTAACCTCTTTTAAAATTTCCCACTCAAAGCTAGTGCCATTTCCGCCGGCATTTTCGCCCTTGCAGTCAAAAAGCGCCATGTCAAAATGCTTAAAATCAACCTCTGGCAAGCTATCTTTCACGCTAAGAACCTGCCAGATCTCTTGCCCCATGTCTTTCAAATTTGCATGCAAATTTTCACTGATTGCTCCGTGCACCTGAGCCACGTCAAGCTCCGCAAACTGGCAAATTTCCATTATCTCGCAGTCACTTTGCAAAGCAAAGACGCCAACTACTTTTTTGCCCTTGCTATGAGCAAATTTCGCTATCTGCCTAGCTAAATTTAGCTCGACCCTTCTTTTGCTTTTGGCAAATATTAGTCCGATAAAATCAACATCCAAAGCGCAAACCGCACTTGCCTCATCTAGCGTTTTGATGCCACAAATTTTAACTAGCGCCATTAGCCCCAGCCTTTATAAACTCTTCATAAAATTTGTACACCCTGCCAGAATTTATAGCTTCTAAAACCATTTTTTTGGCCTCGTCTGGGCTCTTTGCCCCATCAGCCGCGTAGAGTGCAAACATCGCGTTAAAGACCACGATGTCAAATTTTGCCCCCTGCTCCTCGCCTTTTAGCGTGCGGATCAAGGTTTTGGCGTTTTCTTCAGGTGTGCCACCCTCGATGTCGCTGTGAAGCGCTCTTTTAAAGCCAAACTGCTCTGGCGTGATGCTGTACTCAAAAATTTCGCCATTTTTTAGCTCCACAACGCTCGTTTCACTGCAAAGCGTGATCTCATCAAGTCCGTCATCGCCGCGAACGACCAAAGCGTGCTTTCTACCAAGGATCTTAAGCGTCTGGGCGTATAGTTTTAAGACAGGTTTATGATAGACGCCAACTAGCTGGTTTGTAAGGTTTAAATTTGGATTTAAAAGCGGCCCAAGCACGTTAAAAACGGTCCTTATGCCAAGTCTTTGGCGCACTTCTCTCACCTCACCAACTAGCGGATGGAAAAATGGTGCGTGGAAAAAGGCTAAATTTTTACTAGCTAAATTTTCACGCTGTTTTGCCAGTGATTTTTCACTTTTTACGCCTAAAATTTCAAGCACATCAGAGCTGCCTGACTTGCTTGAAACTGCCTTATTGCCGTGTTTTGCGACCTTTATGCCAAGGCTTGCAAGGATAAATGCCACAGTAGTTGAGATATTTATCGTCTTAAAGCCATCGCCGCCAGTACCGCAAAGATCGATCATAGGCGTATCATCGCGGTAGGTTTGCGAGTATTTTAGGATATTTTTTGCAAGCGCAGCGAGGCTTTTTGGATAGAGACTCTTTTCGCTAATGAGCACCAAAAGTGCCGAAAGCTGCACGATCTCATACTCTTTACTGGCTATTATCTCGCAAATTTGTTCAAAGTCACTATCATCAAGCGGTATGCTCTCTTGAAGCTTGATAAGATATGGCTTAAGTGAGCGGATTTTAGGCTCTTTTACCTCATCTTTTGCTTTGAAATTTACAAAATTTTCAACGATCTTTTTGCCGTATTGCGTGAAGTAGCTCTCTGGGTGAAACTGGATGCCAAAGATCGGCTTATCTTTAACGCTAAGCGCCATAACTACGCCATCATCACTCACCGCATCAGCGCTTAAGCTAGCTGGGAGCTCATCGACATAAAGTGAGTGGTAGCGCATAACCTCAAAGCGCTCAGGCAGCCCTGCAAAAAGCGGCTCTTTGTTTTTCACATCGATAAACGAGGTCTTGCCGTGAAGCGGATCATCTAGCCTTTTTATCTTTGCGCCAAAACTAAGCCCTATGGCTTGGTGACCAAGGCAAATTCCAAGCACCGGCACGCCAAGGTCTGCCTGCAAAATTTCTAGGCAAACTCCGCTATCTTTTGGGTGCTTTGGCCCTGGGCTTAGGATGATCTTACTTGGGTTTAGTTTTTTGATCTCTTCAAGCGTTATCTTGTCGTTTCTAACGCATCTAACCTCTTCGCTGGTGAGCTCTTTTACGTACTGCTCGACGTTGAAGACAAAACTATCGTAGTTATCTATAAGTAAAATCAATCTCTATCCTTTTAAATTTAGCGGCGGCTACGCGGACTAAATATTATAAATTTAGGTGAGATTATAACTAAAAGAAATTTTAATTAGGCTTTTGTGCGGCTCTCGTAGGCTTTTAAGAGTGAGAGCATATCGACGTTTTCTAAATTTACACCAGTTGGCACGCCTTGAGCGATCTTACTAAATGAAATTTCACTCATACCAAGCTTATCCTCGACGTAAAGCATGAGTGCGTCTGAATTTAGCCCTGGAGTAAAGGCAAAGACGACCTCTTTTGAGCCATTTTGCTTGATAGCACTTCGCAGCCTCTCTATGGCGTCCTCGTCGATCTCATCAAGCACGAAATAAAGGCCATTGTAGATACCATTTTGCTCAAAGACTAGGATATCTTTTGGACTTTCAACCAGCAAGATGACCTCGCTATCTCTGCTCTCGTCGCTACAAATGTCGCAAATTTCATTTTCACTTAACCCGCCGCAACGCTCACAACGCTTGATAAACCTCACCGCATCTTCGATATTTTGCGCGAGTCTTAGACCTGCAAAGCTATCTTGCATGCAAACAAAGTAGGCAAATCTCGCGGCTGACTTTTTACCCACACCTGGTAGCTTGGCAAAAGACTCAGTTAGCTCGTTAAATTTCTCTAAGCCCCTTTTCATGCGCGTTTTGCCTTTGCACGAAGTAAAATTTTAAAGACGTGATAGCCGTCTTCGTAGTCGTAAGCAAGCTCAAATTTTTGCATCTGACAAATTTGCTCGATGATGTAAAGTCCAAGCCCCATGCCGCTTCCCGCACTCACCTTATCGCCTCTAACAAAGGCTTGTTTGTAGTAGTCAATAGGGTGATTTAGCTTTTTGCCTAAATTTTTAACCGCTATAAATTCGCTATCACAGATCAAAATGGCTTTCTTGTCCTCTGCGTATTTTAGGGCATTGTCTATCAAATTTTTAATCGCCAAACTAAAAAGCTGAAAATCAACTCTTAATATAACGTCATCTCTGATGTCACAGCTCACTCGCTCTTCAAATTTATCAAGCATGAGCATATCTTGCACCTGCTCTAAGATAAGCGAGAAATGGCACTCTTGGTAATTTAGTGCATAGCTTTTTGAAAGAAGCTGCTCGACCTTACTAAATTCATTTATAAGCATCTCAAGACGCTCAAAAACGTTTATGAGCCTCATCTTTTGGGTGTCGTTTGCGACCATCTCAGAGACGATCCTACCCTTGCCAATAGGCGTCTTTAGCTCGTGCATGATCGCACGTAAAAATAGCTGCCTTGAGCGGATGAGCTCTCTGATCTTGCAAACGGCGTTGTCAAACTCGACCGCGACCTGCCCGATCTCGTCTTGCTCGTTTTCATTTAGCCTAGCAGTCATCGCCATCTCCATGTTTCCGCTGGCAAATTTCCTGATATCTTTGCTAAGTCTTCTAAGCGGCAAAAGGCTTCTAAGCACCGAGACATAAAGCGAGATAAGCAGAGCCGAGATGATCAAAAATGCCACCCAAAG
>CAUUZE010000092.1:0-7527 GCA_963549665.1 Campylobacter concisus
CTTTTTATAAAAACCCTAAACAATAACGAAATTTTGACGAAATAGAAGCTAGAAATAGCGAAGCTTTGATAAATAAATTTTAAATTTGGCACAGCTTTTGCTTAAAAAATTATAAAAAATAATTCAAATTAGCCATTTATAAATCAAAAAATGACTAGCAAAAAGGCGCAAAATGTTTAACAACAAATCGATATTGATCACCGGCGGAACAGGAAGTTTTGGTAAAAAGTACACCGAAATTTTGTTAAAAAAATACAAGCCAAAAAGGCTAGTTATCTACTCACGCGACGAGCTAAAACAATACGAAATGGCGCAAGTCTTTAAAGACAAGGCTATGCGTTTTTTCATCGGCGACGTGAGGGATTATAAGCGCTTAAGAACCGCGATGAACGGCATAGACTACGTTATCCACGCAGCTGCGATGAAACACGTACCAATCGCAGAATACAACCCAATGGAGTGCATCAAAACAAACATAGATGGCGCTCAAAACGTCATCGACGCCTCTTTGGAGTGTGGCGTTAGCAAGGTGATCGCACTCTCAACCGACAAAGCGTGCAACCCTGTAAATTTATATGGGGCTACGAAGCTAGCAAGCGACAAGCTCTTTGTCGCTGCAAATAACATTGTTGGAGACAAAAAAACAAGATTTAGCGTCGTAAGATATGGAAATGTCGTCGGCTCTCGTGGATCAGTCGTACCGCTCTTTAAAAAGCTGATCGCACAAGGAGAAAAAGAGCTTCCTATCACGCATGAGAAGATGACTAGGTTTTGGATCACGCTTGAACAAGGCGTAAATTTCGTCCTTAAAAACTTTGAGAGGATGAAAGGCGGCGAAATTTTCATACCAAAGATCCCGTCAATGACGATGGTCGATCTCGCAAAAGCCCTTGCACCAGACCTTGGCGTCAAGATCATAGGCATTCGCCCAGGCGAAAAGATGCATGAGATGATGATCTCAAGAGACGACGCGCATCTTACATACGAATTTGATGATTATTATGTTATTAGTCCGTCTATCCAGTTTTTAACAGCGCAAGACTTCTCGACAAATGCTCTTCATCAAAAGGGCAAACCAGTGAGCGAGGACTTTGAATATAGCTCAAATACAAATAAAATTTGGCTCGATAGAGCAGGCCTTCTTGAGATGATAGGAGATGCTAAATGATACCTTACAGCCGTCAGCAGATCACAGAAGAGGATATCAAGGTAGTAGCAGATGCGCTAAGAGACGACATCTTAACAGGTGGTCAAAAGGTCAGTAAATTTGAAGATGAGCTAGCAAAGTATGTTGGCGTAAAGCACGTGATCGCTATGAACTCAGCCACTTCGGCCCTTCACGTAGCCTATCTTAGCCTTGGAGTAAAGGCTGGCGATGAAGTGATCACGACGCCTATCACCTTTGCAGCTACTGCAAATGCGGCTTTGATGGCAGGAGCGCAGGTCAAATTTTGCGACGTAAAAGCAAATGGCAACATCGATGAAGAGAAAATCCCAAATTTGATCACGCCAAAGACAAAAGTGATAACAGCAGTCGACTATGGTGGCAACCCAGTAGAGCTAGATAAGATCATAAATTTAGCCAAAAAGCACGGCATAAAAGTGATAGATGACGCCTCTCATGCCCTTGGTAGCGTGCAAAACGGCGTAAAAGTGGGCGTTAAGGCTGATATTAGCATATTTAGCTTCCACCCGGTTAAGCCTATCACCACGCTTGAGGGTGGCGCACTTGCCACAAACGACGATGAGCTAGCAAGGCTAGCAAGGCTATATAGAAGCCACGGCATCGCTAAAACAAAGCTTTGGGATAGCGACATGAGCCTGCTTGGATACAACTACAGGATAACAGACGTGGCCTGCGCTTTGGGGCTTAGCCAGCTAAAAAGACTGGACGACTTTATCGCTAAAAGAAATGAGATAGCTAAATTTTATGATGAGAAATTTAGTGAGTGCGAATATTTTAAAATCATAAAAATTCCAGCAAATACAACTAGCTCAAGGCACCTATATTCACTACTTTTGGATGAGAAATTTTGGGATAAAAAAGAGCAAATTTTTGAAGCGCTTTTGCAAAAGGGCGTTGGTGTGCAGGTACATTATAAGCCAACATATAAATTTAGCTTTTATAAAGCACTACTTGGCGAAATTTCACTGCCAAATGCGGAGAAATTTTATAGCGCCGAGCTTAGTCTGCCTTGCCACCATGGCATGAGCGTGGATGATGCTAAATTTGTTGCAAGCACGCTTTTTGATGTGCTAAAAAGCTTTAGCGAGTAAAAAATGATCTGCATCATACCAGCAAGAGGCGGCAGTAAGAGAATACCTGGCAAAAATATAAAAGACTTTTTAGGCAAGCCTTTGATCGCTTATAGTATCGAAGCTGCGCTAAATTCTAAAGTTTTTAGCGAAGTGATCGTAAGCACCGATGATGAAATGATCGCAAATGTGGCTAGAGAATTTGGAGCTAGCGTGCCATTTTTTAGAGATGCGAGCCTAAGCGATGACTACGCGACAAGCACTGACGTGATAAAAGACGCGATAAGGCGCGTAAATTCTGACTTTGACGTCTGCTGCCTTTATGCTACAGCACCACTCATAACGGCTGAAATTTTAAAAGAGGCCGCAGGAGAGTTCAAAAAGCAGGAGTGTAAATTTTTATTTTCAGCGACTGCGTTTGATTTCCCTATACAAAGGGCGATAAAACTTGACGAAAATGCTAGAGTTAGTATGTTTTATCCGCAGTTTGAAAAGACACGCTCGCAAGATCTTGAGCCTGCGTTTCATGACGCTGGGGCATTTTATTTTGGCAAAAAAGAGGCTTGGCTGGAGTGCAGTGCTTTGTTTGCGCCACACTCAAAGGCATATTTGCTGCCAAGAAATTTAGTCTGTGACATCGACACGCTAGAGGATTTTGAGTTTGCTAAAAAGCTTTATTTGATAAATAATGGAAAGATCTGATTGAAAGAATTTAAAGGACCCCCCTTGCTAAAAACGCTCGTGCGCGCTGATAGTAGCAGCAAGATAGGGCATGGGCACATCAGGAGAGACCTTTTGCTTGCTAAAAAATTTAGCGACATCTCATTTGCATCTTTAAGGCTTGAAGGTGACATTTTTGATGAGATAAACTACCCTAAATTTAGCTTAACAAGTGGCGAGATAGATGAGCTTTGCGAACTTATAAAAGATAATAAATTTGAACTTCTCATCATCGATCACTACGGCTTTAGCTTTGAATATGAAAGAGCTATAAAAGAAAAAACTGGCGTTAAAATTTTATCATTTGATGACACTTACGAAAAACATTTTGCAGACTACATATTAAACGTAAATTTATATGCGCAAAAGGCAAGATATGAGGGGCTGGTAGAAAAAGGCTGTGAGGTATTTTGCGGGAGTGAGTTTTTGCTAGTTAGAGATGAGTTTTATGAAGAAGCGCAGGTAAAAAGGGAGAAAATTTACGACTACGCTATCATTCTTGGAGGCACTGATATCTCAGGGCTAAGTGCTAAAATTTCAGAAAAATTGCTCTTAAAAGGGCTAAAAACAGCCGTCATAACAACTAGCGGAAATAAAAACTTAAGCGCACTAAAAGAGCTAGCTAGTAAAAACGAAAATTTTAGCCTTTTTGTAGATAGCAAAAACGTAGCAAAGCTCATGAATGAGGCCAAAATGCTCATCATAACAGCAAGTTCGCTTGTAAATGAGGCTTACGTTTTGGGAGCTAAATTTAAAGCCGTTTGCGTAGCGGATAATCAAAAAGAGATCTTTGCTTGGCTCAAAGAAAATGGGTATGAGGCTTACTGGGGAGATGAAATTTGCTTGAGCTTATAAATTTTACCTCGCTTAGTGGAGAGCAAAAACTGATGGTCTTAAAGTGGCGAAACGACGAGCGTATAGCCAAATTCATGAAAAACAAAAGCGTTGGCAAAGAGGAGCATTTTGCTTTTTTAGAGAGATTAAAGAGCATTCAAGATAAGATCTATTTTTTAGTAAAAGATGAGGGTGAATTTATCGGAGTGGTGAGCTTCGTTGATATAACGAAAGAGAGTTGCGAATTTGGCGTTTATAAAAACCCAGAGCTAAAAGGTGTGGGCAAAAAGCTGCTTGATCTCATAAAAGACTACGCTTTTTTTACATTAAAAGTTGGCTCGCTAAAGGCAAAAGCTTATAATAACAACGAAAAAGCGCTCTCACTTTATGAAAATTTTGGCTTTAAAATTTACGCAAAAGATGATGAGTTTAGCTATCTTGAGCTTAAAAATGAAACGGACTAGCGGATGAAAATAGGAAATTTTGATACAGACAAAAAGGTCTTTATAATAGCAGAGCTCTCTGCTAATCACAGCGGTAGCCTAAAAACGGCGGTAGATACGATAAAGGCGGCTAAACGAGCTGGAGCTGACGCGATAAAGCTTCAGACATATACGCCTGATAGTTTGACTCTAAATTCGCACCTAGACGACTTTGTCATAAAGGGCGGACTTTGGGATGGGAGAAATTTATACGAGCTTTACCAAGAGGCACTAACGCCAAGAGAGTGGCATGTTGAGCTTTTTAAGGTGGCAAAAGAGGAGGGGCTTATTTGTTTTTCAAGTCCATTTTGCAAGGATGATGCCAACTTTTTAGAGCAGTTTAACCCACCAGCTTATAAGATCGCAAGCTTTGAAGTGACGGATTATGATTTTGTAGAGTTTGTAGCCAAAAAAGGTAGGCCCATCATCATCTCAACTGGCATAGCCTATGAAGAAGAGATAAGAGAGGTAGTGCAAATTTGCAAAAATGCAGGCAATAGCGACATCGCCCTTTTAAAATGCACTTCAAGCTATCCAGCGCCGCTAAATGGCATGAATTTACAAACGATAGCTGATATGAGAGAGAAATTTGGTGTTGAGGTTGGCTTTTCAGATCACACTTTAGGCGTGACAGCCCCAGTTGTTGCGGTTAGTTTGGGCGCCAGGATAGTTGAAAAACATTTTATACTTGATAAAAGCGTAAAAAGCGTTGATAGCGCATTTAGTCTTGATGAGAGCGAATTTGCTTTCATGACAAAGTGCGTTAGAGAGGCTGAGGAGCTTTTAGGCGTGGTAAACTACGAGCTAGATGAAAAAGCTGTTTTAAACAGGAGATTTTCACGCTCACTTTATGCAAGCGCAGATATAAAAAAAGGTGAAATTTTTAGCGAGCAAAATATAAGGAGTGTGCGCCCAGGATATGGTTTGCATCCTAAATTTCTAAAAGAGCTAGTTGGCAAAAAAGCAAAAAGAGATATAAAATTTAGTGAGAGATTAACAAAAGAGGATTTATAAGGAGGAAAAATGGCTATTAAATTTCATGATGGTGTCGTTGCGCCACAAGAAAAAAGTGAAGAGAGAGCAAAAGAATACGCCCAAACTGTCAATAAAATAGAAAATGCTGTTTTTAGAAATAACCTAAATGCGCTATTTTCTCAAGATGAGATTTTGGCTACTAGGCTTTTTTCTTTGGGGGAGCAAAAAAACTATGAAGTATTTATCGGCAAAGATCCGATCGATATAAATATAATAGACAAAAAAACTCTATCTTATGTTTATGAAAAGCCAGCTTCTGATATACAAAATATGCTTGAAGGGCTTGGCTCTCAGTGTAAGCGCTATCCAGTGATGTTTTTCTATGGACTTGGCAACGGAGTGTTTTACAAAGCTTTGCTTTATAACCAAACTCACCAGCATATTATTGTCGTCGAACCAGACCTTGAGATACTTTACATCACGTTAAATTTAGTCGATCTATCAAAAGAGCTACTTAGTGAAAGGCTTATCATATTTTATTCAGAGCTTACAACCTATTCGCAAATTTATCAGCTTATGATAGGTCAGGTTTATTCAGTATATGCAAAAACCTATAACTTTCATGTTCACACGCCTTTTTATGATAAATTTGCAGATGACTATAATAGAATTAATCAATATTTTGTAAGAGCCATTTCACAAGTCGTAGCATCACATGGAAATAGCGTAGATGACCTACTTCAAGGTGTTAGAAACAACACCGAAAACCTGCCTCAGCTGATAAAGGGCTATGTCTATCAAGACCTCATAAAAAAACGAAAAGGCCTTATGGATACGGCTGTGATAGTAGCTACTGGACCAAGCCTAGATAAACAGCTTGATACGCTTAAGAAATTTGCCCCTTATGTTACTGTTATTAGCCTAGATGCCTCTTTGCCGATACTTGCAAAGCACGGCATCAAGCCAGACTATGTTACGTCTATAGAAAGAGTTATAGAAACATCGAGCTTTTTTAAAAAGAGAAATGGAAATTTAGATAAGGATGCATACTTTATCGTAGCATCGCTAACACATCCTCAAAGCGTGAAAAACATCTTGCCAAGACGCTTAGTGCTTACGCTTCGCCCACAAGCCGAATGCTCTATGGGTTTAAACAAGCATGGCTATCTTGGCATAGGACTTAGCACGGCAAATCAGGCCTATCAACTAGCTTATGTGCTAGATCATAAAAATATAGTCTTGATAGGTCAAGACCTAGCCTTTGCACCAGATGGCAAAAGCCATGCAACAGGACATGCGTTTGCCCAGGCAGATGAAAATTTATACACTACAGCTTACGGCGGAGTAGGTGAGGTTAGGACGACTTATGTTTGGGATAAATTTAAAAACCAATACGAATCAGACATCGAGTCAACAAACAAAAAAGGCATAAAAAACTACAACTGCACAGAAGGCGGCGCTATGATAAAAGGCACCATAGAAAAGCCTTTTATTCAAGTTATGGAGGAGCTCACTCGTGGTAAAGAGCTAAAAAATTTACCTCACATTAGTTTTCCTAATGAAAAAACCATAAAAAAAGAGCTTTTGCAAGCCTATAAATTTATACAAACTAAGATCAAATTTGAAGAAGAGGTAAAGCAAAAGCTTGAAGAGGTCTTTTTAGAAGTCACTCCAGATATAGACAAAATGATAGAGATAAGAGATAAAGGCGAGCTTAGCGAGAAGCATTTTAAGAAGTTATTATCTATAACAAAAAAGATAGATAAAGCTAAGGAATTTGCAGGAAGGCAAAAGTATAGAAGATATATCGAATACATCTTGTCTATCTCTGTATATTACCAAGAGCTTGAGCTGGCTAAAATTTCAGTTGAGTCTAGTGATACAACTATGCAAAAGGTAAATAAACTAGCAGAGTGGGTCGAGATGCATAAGTATTGGCTATTCTCTCTAGCTGGTGGTTTGGACGCTGAGATAAAAACTACAAAGAAAGCTAGTAAAAATTTACTTAAAGAAGTTAAAAAGCTTGGCCTGATATAGGCTGGGCTTTTAGTCATCCATTAAACCCAGTCCAAATAATTTTATAAAATGCCTTTAAAGTTTCTAGCTTTGAAGGCCATAATTATTTAAAACACTATTTTACATATTGATTTTATTGCTTATAAATTTAAAAAGCCCCAAAGCTAGGCTTTGAGGCTTGGGGGTTTGCGTATTGTAAAAGCATTAACACATTAAGGCTTTGCTACTGCAACAAAGCCTTATT
>CAUUZE010000093.1:0-7236 GCA_963549665.1 Campylobacter concisus
TAAAATTTAAAACCAGATATCTATCATTTAAATTTAAAATTTCTAGCAACTCCTTGTCGATCGTGCCAAAAATCATACAATAAAGCTCAAATTCATCACAGAGCATCTTTAAGCTTCTTGGATCATTTATCTCTAAATTTATGTCGCTTTCAGCAAAAATTTCACTCCAATATCTTCTCATCGCAGCAATAGTTGGGATCCTGCCGCCACTGATGTGAAGTTTTGTGATCTCGCCCTCATCTGAAAGCTTTTTAAAATAAACACGTATTGTAGATGCCGGTATCGCCATACTCATGCGAGAGCCAAGCTCGTTTGAGCCAATAGGCGCATTGTTCTGCAAATAGGCTTCAATGATAGAATTTAGTATCAAATCGCGTTTATTTGTTTTACTCACTTTTAGCACTCTTTCTTTTTAATTGCTAAGCGGATTATACAACTTTAGTTTATCAATGTCAAGTATATAAGTTAAAAAAATTTATTTATATATATTTAGCCTATATAACTAAACTTTTCTAATGCCTATAATATAAGCTTTGCGTAAAAAAAATAAAATTTAAAGCAAAATAAAAATTTAACTTCAACATAAAACCCAAAATTTCTAATTTTATTCAAGAATTTAAAAGATTTTTATACGTTATAACGTATATTATAAATAATTTTTAGTATATTTAATACTTAATATTGATATTTATATACTATTTTACATTATTTATATAATATTTTAGGTATATTTAATGATAAATAACGTATAATTCTTCAATGATTGAAACAAGTGATATATTTAATTTGCTTCACAATGCAGTTGAGGCAAAAAATATCGGTAAGAAAATTTCACAAGCAAAAATGGCAGAAGATCTTGGCGTGCCTATGAGGACATATCAGGACTGGAGACTTGGAAACTCAAAGCCACAAGCTGCTGCTGCTGTTTGCAAACTGCTATGTGAGCTTGACGATGATGAAATATTATTTGTTGTCAATAAGATGAGAAAATTGCTAGGAAAATAGATGGAAAATTTAACACAAAAAGAGAGAATCGACCTTGAGAGCGTTTTTGCAGCCATTTGCACTAAAAAAGAGTCAAAAATTTTAGTTACCTACAAGGATCTATGCTCGGCTGCAGCTTCAAAATTTCATGTAGTTAAAAATAAGATCAAAAAAGCAAGAGAAAAAAGAGCCAAAATTTAGTATTTTTGGCTTGAAATTTAATTATTTTATAAATTTCGTAGCCAAAAAGGCTATCAAATAAATTTCATCCTACCTATTTATATAGGGTTTTGCTCCTCTTATCTTAACGAGCATCTATCTTGGCTACCAAAATATCTATAAATGATGGCTCCAGTAGCCAAACGCAAATTTATCAATTTAGTGTCACTACCCTACCTTCTCCGCTTCTTTACTGCGTATTCTTTTTACATTTCTTATCTATAAACTTGGGGAGTTTTTCGCTAGATCAATGAGCAAAGATGGGCTAAATAGGATGGAATTTGAAATTTCAGAGCTTGCAAAAGCGGTTGGTTTTAGCGTCATTTCAAAAGATAGAAACCCAGCTTGGAAACCTATAAATGATAAATTTGCAAACGATATCTTAGAAGAGCTTAAAATTTATAAACCAAATGCAAGGATAACAGCTGTGCATGCAGGTCTTGAGTGTGGAGTGCTTTTAGAGAAAAAAGCAGGTCTTAGTGCATGTTCAATAGGACCAAACATCTACTCACCTCACTCTACAAGAGAGCACTGCGAAGTTGCATCTGCGCTTTTTATAGAAAAAGTCGTTCGCGGTATCGTTAAAAAATATAACTCATAAAAAGTAAAATTTGCTAGAAATTTCTAGCAAATTTTATATCTCAAAGCATCTAAAGCAAATTTGCCCGCAAGTGCGAGCAAATTTAGACTATTTTCCAAACTCATAAACGATCTTGCCACTTTTTATCGTGGTGGTCGCTGCGCCTTTTAGCTTTTTGCCAAAGAGTGGAGAATTTACCGATTTTGAGCGGTTTATCTTCTCGTCGTAAACATACTCGATCTCAGGGTCTATCACCGCGATGTCAGCTAGCATGCCCTCTGCAAGCCTGCCTTTATCTTTTAAATTTAGCATCTTAGCTGCATTTGTAGATGTTAGCTCTACCATGCGCTCTAAGCTTATAACGCCCTCATTTACGAGCTTAAGAGTGAGTGGTACAAGGGTTTGAAGTCCGATGATGCCAAATGGCGCCTTGTCAAATTCCACTATCTTTTCGTCCGTGTGGTGTGGGGCATGATCAGTGGCGATAACATCTATAAGACCGCTTTTTAGTGCCTCTCTTACCGCTTTTACGTCGCTTATCTCGCGAAGTGGCGGCGACATTTTGAAATTTGTATCGTAGGCATTTTTCAAAATTTCATCGTCGCTAAAGCTAAAGTGGTGAGGTGTGGCTTCGCAAGTGATGTTTATGCCCTCTTTTTTACCCATTTCGATGATCTTTAGCGAGTACTCCGAGCTTACGTGAGCGATGTGGATGTGCGCTTTAGTGAGCTTTGCAAGTAGCATATCACGGCTCACTGCGATCTCCTCTTTTTCTCTTGCCATGCCGCGAAGTCCAAGTATGGCTGAGACCTTGCCCTCGTGCATGACGCCCTGCCTGCAAAGCGAGCAGTCCTCTGAGTGGCTTATACAAAAGCTACCAAACATACTTGAGTACTCAAGTGCCGCTCTCATCACGCTTGAGCTAGTCACTGGTAGGCCGTCATCACTAAATGCAACTGCGCCAGCCTCTATAAGATCGCCCATTTCAACGATCTCGTTGCCGCCAAGCCCTTTGCTAATGGCTGCGATTGGCAAAAGATCGATCAGCCCGCAGTTTTTAGCCTTTTCTATCATTGCCCTTGTGATTGAAGCGTTGTCATTTACTGGGTTTGTGTTAGCCATGCAAAGGCAGGTGGTCACTCCTCCAGCTACGGCCGCTTGCGAGCCTGAGATGATGTCATCTTTATACTCTTGACCAGGATCGCGAAAATGCACGTGCATGTCGATAAGTCCTGGCATGACGAGCTTATTTGTAGCGTCTATGACCTTATCAGCTTCAAATTTCTCACCTCCGATTTTGGCTATTTTGCCGTTTTCTATTAGGATATTTGCCTTAAATTTCTCGTCGCTATTTACGATAGTGCCGTTAATTATTGCTATTTTCATCGTTAGCCCCTATTTTTTGCAAGCGTATTTAGTATCGCCATTCTTATAGCAACGCCGTTTTCAACTTGATTTAGTATGACTGAGTGCGTGCCATCAGCCACGTCTGAGTTTAGCTCCACACCCCTATTTATCGGTCCTGGGTGCAGCACGATCGCGTCAGGCTTTGCTAGTTTTATCCTATTTTTATTTAGTCCAAAGAATTTTGAGTACTCTCTCGAGCTTGGAAATGCCACGTCCGCACCGCCACGCTCTAGCTGGATGCGAAGCATGATGATGACGTCGCTACCCTCGCAAGCCTCCTCCATATTTTTGCAAATTTGAGACTCAAAGACCTCAGCGTCTTTTGGCATCATCATCCTTGGCGCAAAGAGCTTTAAATTTATGCCAAATTTCTTCATTGCCCAGATGTCAGACCTTGCCACGCGGCTTCTAGCGATGTCACCGATGATCGCCACGTTTAAATTTTTGTCTAAAATTTTACCATGCTCTCTTAGCGTGAAAAGATCAAGCAGGGCTTGGCTTGGGTGCTCATTTGTGCCGTCTCCTGCATTTACAACGCTAGCCTCTATCCTATCAGCTGCAAATTTCGCCGCTCCAGAGCTTGGGTGACGAAGCACGATGATGTCGGTTCTCATAGCAGCCATGTTATTCATCGTGTCATTTAGGCTCTCGCCCTTTGTCACGCTAGAGCTTGATGAGCTGAAATTTATCGTATCAGCTCCAAGCCTCTTTGCTGCGATCTCAAAGGATGTTCTAGTTCTTGTCGAGTTTTCATAAAATGCGTTGATCGTGGTCTTTCCACGAAGGTAGTCATTTTTTTTCACTTGGCTTAAATTTAGCTCCTTAAACTCTTTCGCCGCCTCTAGAAAATATAAAATTTCTTCCTTGCTAAGCTCTCTAGTTCCTATCAAATCTTTATGTTTGTAGCCCATTTTAAGCCCTTTTTGATCTATTTTGTTACAAAGTCGCAAGCTGGTTTGTAGCCGTTGTCGCAAGCTTTTTTAAACAAAGCTTTTGCCTTCTCTTCGCTTTTTGCTTCATTATCATCTTTGTCTTTTATAAGGCCATAAGCTGTCATTTCACCTAGTTTTTCGCAGGCCATGCCCTCATTTTCGTCGCACATTTTTGTAAAAATTTTCTCAGCCTGAGCTTTATCTTTCGCCACGCCATCACCGTTAAATAGCATGATCGCATTCATCGTGCAAGCTTTTTTCTCGCCCTCGCCACAAGCTTTATTAAAAGCAAGATAAGCCTCGTTAAAATTTTTCTTTGCATAAAGCTCATTTGCCTTGTCTAAATTTTCATTTGCCATAGCATTTAACGCAAAAAGTGCCGCCGCAAAAACTAAAATTTTCTTCATATTTTCTCCTTATTTAAATAACTTTGGATGGTGTTTTTTCATATATTCAACTATCTCTATAACCTCGTCGCTACCGCTAGCATCAGAGTTTTCTAGCGCATCGTCGATGCACTCTACATAGAGATTTGCCGCCTCTTCAAGCTTATCTTTTTTCACGCCAGCATAGTAAAACATCGCTTCAAGCACCATGCTAAGCTCGTAGCTAAGCTCCTCTACGCTTACCTCTTCTTCTTTCATATCTCCTCCTGTGTTTTTTTAGTTATTAGATCAACTATCTGCGCCTTGATCGGCTCATAGCTAAAGCCATCTTTGAAATTTGTAAATAGCCCGCCGCTAGCGTTCACGTGTCCGCCGCCGCCAACTAGGTGTTTTGCCATGGCGCTAACGTCAAGCTTGCCATTTGCGCGAAAACTTAGCGTTTTTTTATTTGTCACGTCGATAAAGAAGTCAAATTCAGGATTTGCCACCAAAAAATCGTTGCCGATGACCGAAACATTGCCGACATTGTAGGTTAAAATTCCTTTATGATCTTTATAGCTTATGCTAAATTTCTCTTTATTTTCACTAAGTTTTTTTACGACGTAGTTTGAGATCAGGTTGCTTAGCGTATCGTCTTTGTCCTCTTTGAAAAATGACTTTTTAATGGCATGCACCTGCATATCAAGGCCGATATAGTCGTTTTTCTCGTTAAAAAATTTGCTAGCTTCTTTTAAGATGTGATCCATATAGAGGTTGTTTTCAGCTTCAAACATCACCTTATTTATCTCTTTAGCGTTTGCCACAAGCCCCAAGCAGACCTTGCCCATCTCGAAATTTTTATCATCTTTTAGCCAGATATCCACGGCATTTACGACGTCACTAAAAATTTCAAGCTCTTTGTTTTTGCCAAAAATGCCCGCAAAAAAGTCGTAAGTGATCTTTGTAGCGCACCTTGAGCTATCTAAAAAATACCATGAGTAAACGCTCGCACACTCGGCACCACTTTGGTGATGATCTAGCAAAAATAACTTTATATTTTTACCCTCTATCATCTCCTCAAAGCTCTCGCACTGAGCCGGAGTTAAATTTAGATCGGTGATCAAAATGACGTTTTTATCATCGTTTGAGGCGTCTATCTCAGATAGAATTTGAGCAAATTTATCATCTATCTCTCTGCCGTAGTTTGAGTTTAGAAATTTCACATCTTTGAAGTAAAAATTTGTTATGTATTGCGCGCCGTATCCGTCAAGATCGGTGTGTGAGAGGTGATAAATTTTCATCTTTTTCCTTTATAAATTTTCTATTTCTATGACGCCAACCGTTTCAAATGGCGTATTTGCCGAGATTTCAGCAAAGCTTAACACCACTATGTCGATGGCGAAATTTGCGCAGATATTTGCTATAAATTTGCGCAAGCTTGGCTCCACGCAAAGCACCATCTCTCCGTGCTGGCTCATCGGTCGCTTCTCTTTTTCACGCCTAAGTGCTTGCACGATAGATGATGTCTGCGCTACGTTTATCATCAGGTGATATGCGCCGTCTTTATACTGCACCGCGTCCATTAGCTTTTGCTGCGCGGCGGTGTCTAGGATGTAGAAATTTAGCTGACCCTTTTCATCTACATAAAGCGAAGTGATGACGCGTGAAAGCGCTGCACGCACGTGCTCGATGATCATATCTAAATTTTTACTAACCTCGGCGATGTCGCTGATGGCTTCAAGTATGCTAAGTAGGTCTTTGATCGGGATATTGTCTTTAAGCAGCGTTTTTAAGACCTTTTGGATCAAATTTATAGGTGCGATCCTTAGCGTATCCTCGACCACGACTGGGTAGTCGATCTTTAGTTTGTCTAGTAAATTTTGCGTCTCTTGGCGAGTTAGAAGCTCGGCTGCATTTTGCTTGATAAGCTCGCTCATGTGCGTTGAGATGACACTTGCAGGATCAACTATCGTATATCCGCTAAGTATGGCATCCTCTTTGACGCTAGCATCGATCCAAAGAGCGTCCAGCCCAAAAGCTGGCTCTTTTGTCGGTATCCCCTCGATATCTTCGCTCACTAGTCCGCTATCCATCGCTAGAAATTTATCAGCGTAAATTTCACCCTGACCGATCACGATGCCTTTTAGCTTGAAGCGGTACTCGTTTGGTGGTAGCTGGAGGTTGTCGCGGATCCTTATCTTTGGCATCAAAAAGCCAAGGCTTGAAGCGATATTTCGCCTCATAGCGCGAATTCTCTCGATTAGATCCACGTCAGCTAGCTTTAGGAGGCCATATCCTAGGTCAAGCTCTAAAATTTCAAGCTTTAAGATGTCATTTATCTTTGTCTCTTCTTCTCTTGCGATCTCTTCGTCGCTCTTCTTTGGTGCCTTAGCAGCCCCGCCACTTGCAGCTGCTGCCCCTGCCCCACTTGGCGCAGCGGCTCCAGCTTTTTTAGAAGCAGTTTTTTCTTTTGGTGCAAGGCTTAAATTTAGCCCACCATCTTTGGTCTGTTTGATGATGTAGCCAAGCCCCAAAAATAGCAGCGCTATAAAGCCAAGAGATAGGGTTGGCAGACCTGGCACAAGGGCAAACATAAATAGTATGAAGCCCACTATCAGCAATGTTTTATAGTCGCCTAATAGTTGATTTAGCGTGCCTTCTGCAAAGTCCTCGTCGTCTTTGCTAGCTCTTGTTATGATGATAGCAGTCGCTGTTGAAGTGATAAGTCCAGGTATCTGGCTCACAAGGC
>CAUUZE010000094.1:0-6930 GCA_963549665.1 Campylobacter concisus
AAATTTGAGCTCAAAGCAAGCGCTTCAAGCTCGGTTAAATTTACTCGTTTAGGATAGAGAGAAGCTCTTTGTTGTCTTTTGTTTTTAGCATCTTTGCGTATAAGAATTTAAGCGCTTCGACGTCGTCCATTGTCGCGATCGCAGAGCGGATAGCCCAAATTTTTTGAAGCTCATCGGGCTTTTGAAGTAGCTCTTCTTTTCTGGTGCCTGATTTTAAAACGTTGATAGCTGGGTAAATTCTGCGGTCTGAGATGTTGCGGTCAAGCACGATCTCGCTGTTTCCAGTGCCTTTAAACTCTTCAAATATCACTTCATCCATGCGTGAGCCAGTGTCGATAAGCGCTGTTGCGATGATGGTTAGCGAGCCGCCGTGCTCGATGTTTCTAGCTGCGCCAAAGAAGCGTTTTGGCTTGTGAAGTGCGTTTGCGTCCACGCCGCCTGTTAGCACCTTGCCGCTTGGCGGGGTCACTGTGTTGTAGGCGCGTGCTAGACGGGTTATACTATCAAGCAAGATGATGACGTCTTTACCCATCTCAACTAGACGTTTTGCCTTTTCGATGACTAGCTCTGCTACGCGGACGTGGTTAAGCGCTGGCAGGTCAAATGTCGAGCTAAACACCTCGCCTTTTACGCAGCGCTGCATGTCTGTAACTTCTTCTGGTCTTTCATCTACTAGAAGAACCATTAGCTGGGCTTCTGGATGATTTTTAGCGATGCCATGAGCTAGCTCTTTCATAAGCTCAGTTTTACCACTTCTTGGAGGTGCGACGATGAGGCCACGCTGACCCTTGCCAATAGGCGTGAAAAGGTCAAGCACACGGCCAGTTAGCTTCATCGGATCATACTCTAAATTTAGCTTTTCAGTTGGGAAAAGCGGGGTTAGGTTGTCAAAGAGTGGCCTCTCTTTCGCGTCTGCTAGAGGCATATAATTTACCGCTTCGATCTTTAAAAGGGCGTAGTATTTTTCTTGATCTTTTGGCTCTCTTACTTGGCCGGTGATGATGTCGCCCACACGAAGTGCAAATTTTCGGATCTGAGAGTTTGAAACATAAGCGTCGTTTGAGCTGTCGCTTAAATTTGCATCAACAGCCCTTAAAAAGCCGTAACCCTCGTTTGTGATCTCTAAAATTCCAGTAAATAGTATAAAGCCGCCTTGTTTTGTCTGGGTTTTTAGTATCTCAAATATCAAATCCTGCCTGCGAAATTCGCGTGGATTTTCGACGCCAACGCCATTTGCGATCTGCACTAGCTCATCTAAGCTAAGCGTTCTTAGCTCTTCGATCTTGTGTCCATCGACTGGTACGTGGGTTCTTGATGCTTGATGTTTTTTTGTAGTTTTTGCACTTTGAGCAGCACTTTGCTCGGTTTGGTTGTTGTTTTCCATTTTTCCTCTTTAAATGCGGGGATAAGATTGCAGAATTCTGGGCTTCAAAAGTTTTTTGAAAGTTTTGGCATTTTATAAAAATAAAACTTTGTTGTCAAGGAATGATATAATCTTGCCAAAAATGAAAAGGGATCTCAAAATGATGGATTTTAAAGACGGTAAACGCGAAAAGAAGATAATAAAAACGGCGTTTATCGGTATAATTACTAACTTTTTTCTTAGCTGGAGCGAAAATTTTTATAGCTATGGTTTCAAACTCAGTTGCTTTGATATCAGATGCTATAAATAACATTAGTGATGCAGGCTCAAGTATCATCACGATATTTGGCTCAAAGCTAGCTAGCAAGATGCCTGACGAGGATCATCCGTATGGCTATGGAAGGACCGAGTATATCGGCGGTCTCATCGTTTCAGTTATTGTGCTGATGCTTGGTTTTCAGTTTCTAAAAACATCGGTAGAAAATATCTTTGCGCCAGAGCCTACAACCTTTACGATGCCATTTTTGGTATTTTTATTTTGTGCAATATTTGTTAAATTTGCACTTGGATTTTACTACAAAAAGATCGGCAAAGAGACCAAGTCTATCTCGCTTAGGGCTGTAGGACAAGAGGCTTTAGGCGATGCTATCATCTCGTGTGTGATCTTAGTTTCAGCAGCACTCTCATACTTTGCTGACATTCAGATAGATGGCTATGCGGGCGCTTTGGCATCATTTTTTATCATCATAAATGGCGTGCTTTTGATAAAAGAAACCTTTGATAAGATCATCGGACAGCGCGTCGAAAAAGAGATTAGCGATGAAATTTACGCTGCTGTAAATCGCTGCGAGATCGTGCGCGGGGCATACGACTTGATACTGCATAACTACGGTGCGCAGCGTTACGTGGGCTCTGTAAATGTCGAGATAGACGAGCATTTGCCACTTAGCGAGGTTTCGCAAAGGCTAAATGAGCTTCAGATCGAGATATATAAAATTTATAGGATATATCTGGTTTTTGGCGTTTATAGCGTAAATTTGGGGCAAGAGCAAAGCCGCGCCTGCGTGGCGAATTTACTCTCGCGCTTTAGCAGCGTGCGTGGATTTCATGCGTTTTTCATCGATACTAAGAAAAAGAGCGTGAGGTTTGACGTGGTGGTTGATTTTGCTGAGAGAAATTTAGGCAAGCTACGTGCTTCGATCGAGCGTGAGATCTCGTTAAATTATCCAGGATATAAAATTTTCATCGTGATAGATAGGGAATTTGCGTGAGAATTTGATCAGCCCTCGCAGGCGTTTATAGGCTACCTGCGAGAGATAAGGATGAAATTTAAATTTAGTGCTCGCTCTTTAGTCCAGCACCGCACATCGAGATGATGCTTCTGCCCTCTAACTTGTGTGATTTTACGTAGCTTGCATAGGCAGCGTAAATGGCTGCTGTGGTGTGCTCGACGTAAAAGCCACGGCTTGCTAGGAAATTTCTGGCTGGCTCAATATCCTCTTCTTTTATCGTGATCACCTCGCGCTCGCCTGCGTAGCGGCTAGCTAATATCTCAGCGCCACGAGCAGGTTTTGCGATCGCTATGCCCTCAGCCAAAGTTGGCTCAGCTTTTATCGCACGTGGCTCGCTTGTCGCCCCTAAAAATGGAGCGCACTTTCCACTTTGAACGATGAAAATTTTAGGCAGTTTTTTGATCGCTCCAACCTCAAATAGCTCGTTTAGTGCGATCTCGCAGCCAAGTAGCAAGGTGCCGTTGCCAACTGGCAAAAAGAGATTTTCAGGGACAAAGCCAAGCTGCTCGTAAATTTCATATATATATGTTTTGGTGCCTTGGTAAAAAAGCGGGTTAAACACGTGGTTTGCGTAAAAAATTCCCTCATCTTTTGCCCTTTTTCTGCAAGCATCTGCCGTCTCGTCGCGCGTGCCGTCAAAGACAACTGCCTTTGCGCCGTAGTACTCAAGCATCTTTATCTTTTTCTCGCTTGTGCCTTTTGGAACGTAAATTTCACACTCTATGCCAGCTCTAGCAGCGTATGCGGCGACCGAGTTTCCAGCGTTTCCGCTGCTATCTTGCAAGATCTTTTTGATGCCATGAGTTTTGCAAAACCAAATAAGCATCACAGCACCTCTATCCTTAAAAGATAGCGTTGGCATCGCATAGTCCATTTTAAGATAGAGTGCGTCATCAAATTTCATGCTCTTTGTCAGCCCCTCGCCAAGGCTGATGTCGCGCCAAAGCTCGTTTTTGATAGGGAAAAACTCGCGGTATCTAAATAGGCTAAACTCGCGCTGGTCGATCAAATTTAGATCAAATTTGGCCGGCTTAAACTCCAGATCATATAGCCCACCGCACTCGCACGCAAATATAGGCGTCTCAAAATCTGCGCTCTTGCCGCACTTTGAGCAGATAAATTTAGGCATTTTTGCTCCTTTTAAAATTTTCTATCAAGTATCGCTGTAGCTTCGATCTCTAGCAGGCAGCCAAAGTGAAGTTTGTTCGTCGGCACTACGACGCGAGCTGGCTTGTGATCGCCAAAAAATAGCGCGTACTCGTCATCTATCTCGTCCCAAAAGTCGATATCTGGCGTATAGATGCGGCACATCAAGATGTCATTTCTTGTCGCATTTGCTAGCTTTAGCACATTATCAAGGTTTTTTAAAGCCTGCCTTGTTTGCGCCTTTAGCCCCTCTGGGATCTGCCTAGTCTCTGGGTCCATACTAAGCTGACCTGAGATGTAGAGGATGCCGTTGTGCTCGGTCGCCAAAGAGTAGTGGGCCTTTTTCTTTTTTGAAATTTCGGTTTCGTAAATTTTCATATTTTCTCCTTAAAAATTTAAAGGATTATAGATAAAAAATTATTATTATCACTTAAATTTTACAAATTTTCATAAAAAATTATATTTTTTCTTATCGAAAATTTAAAAATATTTTGGCTAAACTTAAACAAAAACAAAAGGCGCCTTATGCATCCTATATTAAAGGCATTTATCCCAACGGCAAATCTCATACAAAAAAGCTCGCCATTTGCCTGCGAAGTCGTGTTACACGATCTTTCACACCCGCAGCGATCAGTCGTTTACGTAGCTGGCGACGTCACTGGCAGAAAGGTCGGACAAAGCTTTGACCACCTTGTAATGGAGGTCTTAAACAGTAAAAATTTCAAAGACGACTACGTGGCAAACTACTTTTTTACCAAGGATGAAAAGCTGGTGAAGTCTTCAACTGCATTTATCAGAGACGAGCACGGCGAGATCATCGGGGCGATATGCGTAAATGTCGATGCTAGCGTGGCAAAGAGCCTTTTTGAAATGGCTGGAAATTTCTTAAAAACGAGTGAAAATGAGCCAAATAGCGAGCAAAACGACGACGTGATGCAGATAGTTTTAAATTTGATCGACAAGATCATCGCCAAAAACGAGGGCAAAAAGCTCAAAAAGGAGCAAAAGCTAGAGCTCGTGGGCTTTATGAACGAAAAGGGCATTTTTAACATAAAGGGCGCTATCGAGGTCGTAGCAGCCAAGCTAAACGTCTCAAAGATCACGATATATGGCTATTTAGACCAGCTTAAAAAGAAGCGCCCGTGAAGTGTAGGTGCGCTCACTGCAAGCAAAGCTTTGATGAAAGCGCGATGATAGAAGCTAGAGGCGGGCTTAAGTTTTGTTGCGTTGGCTGCAAAGGCGTATATGAAATTTTAAATGAAAGTGGCTTTGGCGAGTTTTATGAACGACTTGGCAAAAACACGCTAAATCCTGCAAGTAGCGGCGTAAATGTCAAAAATTTAGCGGCAAATTTTAGCGAGCTAGTGACAAAAGAGGGCGAGTTTTCTAAAATTTCACTTCTCATTGACGGCATAACCTGCTCGGCGTGCATCTGGCTGCTTGAAAAGGCGCTTTTTAGCCTGCCTGGTATCTTAGAGGTAAATATCAACTCGCTTAGTCAAAAGGCGGTCATCGTTTACGATGAGCAAGAGCTTTTGGTGGAGCAAATAATTGAGAAAATTTACGCCGTTGGCTACACTCCAAAGGCCTACGCAGCGAGCCAAAAAGAGGATGAACTAGTCAAAAAAAGGCGAAATTTCTACGCAAAAGCGCTTGTTGGCGTCTTCGCCACGATGAATATCATGTGGCTGGCGATCGCGCAGTATGGCGGCTACTTTAGCGGTATCAGAAGCGACGTGAAGGATCTGCTAAGTTTCGCGCAGTTTGTACTGGCAACGCCTGTGCTTTTCTATACTGGTAGCGAGTTTTTTAAGGGGGCAAAAATCGCCATTAAAAATGCCTCGCCAAATATGGACCTGCTCGTTATTACTGGGGCTAGCATAACATATATCTACTCGATTTTTGCGATGCTTACGAGAAGCGGCGAGAGTTATTTTGACTCGGTTGCGATGATCATAACCTTTGTTTTTATCGGTAAATTTTTAGAAATTTTAGGCAAGAAAAAGGCGCTTGAGACCTCAAATTTCTTAAGCGATATGCTGCTTGCAAAGGTGTGCGTTTTAGAGGATGGTAAGGACATTTTAAAAGAGCCAAAGGATGTAAATTTAGGCGAAAAAATCGTGCTAAGAGCTGGCGAGAGAGCGCTGCTTGATGGGGTGGTGCTTAGCGGTGAGGCAAGCATCGATAGCTCAAGCTTAACAGGCGAAAGCTTGCCACTTTTGCTAAGCTCTGGCGGCGAGGTAAAAAGTGGCGTCGTCTGTCTAAACGGACAGATCATCTATGAAGCAATGCAAATTTTTAAAAACTCATATCTTAATAAGCTTATAAATTTACTCCAAAACGCAGAGCTAAAAAAGCCAAATATCGAGCTAACAGTCAATAAAATCGCCTCGAAATTCTCTCTTAGCGTGCTTACTCTAGCATTTTTTACATTTTGGTTTTGGTACTTTAAATTTAGCTTTTCAGAAGCGATAGTAACGGCTGTGAGCGTCATAGTGATCGCTTGCCCTTGCGCGCTAGCCCTTGCCACGCCAGTTAGCAGCGTTTGCGCCCTTGGGGTTGCCTTTAAAAACAAGGTGCTTTTTAAGGAGGCTAAATTTTTTGAGAGCCTTGCAAAGTGCGATGTGGCGGTATTTGACAAGACAGGCACACTTACAAAGGCCAAATTTGAAGTGAGCGAGTTTTTTATAAAAGAGGGCGTGAGTATTGATAAAATTTACTCGCTTTGTCTTATCTCAAACCACCAAATAAGCGTTGCGGTGGCCGAGTTTTTAAAGCAAAAAGGCGCAAAAAAAGTTGAGCTTGAAAATGCAAATTTAAGCGTGGCAAAGGGCGTTAGCGCTGATATTGCAGGCGAGCGTTTTGTGGCTGGAAGTAGGCGCTTTTTGGCTGAAAATGGGGTGAAATTTGAAGAAAGCGAAGAAAATGTGAGCTTTTTTGTGGGTAAGCAGGGCGAGCTGGTGGCTAAATTTTATCTAAAAGATAGCGTAAAGCCCGAAGCAAAGGCGCTAATAGAGGAGCTAAAGAGTGCTGGCATGAAGGTTTGTATCCTAAGTGGCGACGTGCAAAATGTTGTAAAAAATGTGGCAGATGAACTTGGTGTGAGTGAGTTTAGAGCAGGGATGCTGC
>CAUUZE010000095.1:0-6816 GCA_963549665.1 Campylobacter concisus
TCGATCCCAGTCGTGGCATATCTAAATTTAGACCTGCCAAGCGATACAAATTTGATAAAAGAGATAAGCAGACTTGATGCAAATCACCTAAATCCATTTAGAGACCAGACTTTATGGGGCATTTTGGGCCTTCTAGCTTGGGGGTTTGGCTACTTTGGGCAGCCACATATCATCGTTAGATTTATGGCGATACGTGACTCAAAAGAGCTTGCAAAGGCAAGAAGGATCGGCATTGGCTGGATGACGATCGGCCTACTTGGTGCAATTATGAGCGGACTTATCGGCTTTGTCTACTTTAGCCAAAGAGGTGGACTAAGCGACCCTGAGACCGTATTTTTAAAGCTTGGTGAGCTACTTTTCCCACCATTTTTTATAGGTATCATCATCTCAGCCGTGCTTTCAGCGATCATGAGCACCATCTCAAGCCAGCTTTTAGTCACATCAAGCTCGGTCACAAAGGACTTTATCTTTGCATTTTATAAAAAAGAGGTGAGCCAAAGCACGCAAACAGCGATCAGCCGCTATGCAGTCGTGGTCGTAGCGATAATTGCCACCGTACTTGCCTTTATCTCTACAGATAACGTTCTAAACGTCGTTGGCAACGCTTGGGCTGGATTTGGCGCGAGCTTTGGTCCGGTGCTACTTTTTAGCCTTTACTGGAAACGTATGAGCGCACTTGGAGCGCTTGCTGGCATGATAGCTGGCGGTGCGACCGTAATATTTTGGATAACATCAGGGCTAAATGCCTATGTTTATGAAATTTTACCTGGCATCTTAACCTCAAGCCTAGCCATCATCATGGTCAGTATCTGGGGCGACGCGATAAATAAAATGACTAGCGAGCCACACGAGCAAGTGATAAAAGATGAATTTGAAAAGATGAAGACAAGGCTTTAAATTTAAGCAAGGTGGCTAGCTTTAGCCACCATCAAATTTACTCTAATTTTAAATTTCAATTTTCTTAAAGCTAACCATTGGATTTATAGTTAGCTTATCATGCGAGATAAACTCTTGTTTTAAGTATTTCTCACGTCCAGCTCTTGCTATCATCAGCGCATTATCAGAGCAAAACGCAAGTGGTGCTAGCAAAAGCTCGCACTCATTTTTTTGGCAAAGAGTTTCAAGCCTTTTGCGTAAATTTAAATTTGCACTCGCTCCACCAACTACGCCAAAGCGCTTGAAATTTCTTAGCTTAAAAACCTTTTCAAGCTTATTTAAAATGTGCTCGCAGGCTGTATTTTCAAAGGCATAGCAAATATCTGCGATATCTTTTTGCGTGATGGTGTCAAGCTTTGAAATTTCAACCCTGACTTGGTTTTTAAGCCCTGAAAAGCTGTATTCAAGGCGTTTGTCGTGAAGAAGTGGGACGGTAAATTTAAACCTATCTTTATCCTCGCATAAAAGTGCGTTTTGCTGAACCACTGCACCTCCCGGATAGCCAAGATCAAGCATCTTTGCCACCTTGTCAAAGCTCTCGCCAAAGCTATCATCGCTTGTGCTTGCAAGCTCCAAAATCTCGCCATTTTTGTCAATCTCAAGTATCATCGTATGTCCGCCACTAACTAGCAAAACGCCAAGTGGGAAGGTGGCTTCGCGGTCTAAAAATAGCGAGTAGATGTGGCCAACTAGGTGATTTACGGCGATTAGCGGGATATTTAGGGCGATGCTTAGCGCTTTTGCCATGCTGACGCCGCCTATCAGGCTCACGCTTAGCCCTGGCTCGTTTGTCACGGCGATCGCGTTTATATCTTTTAAATTTGGCAAGATATCATTTAAAAGTGCTGGCAGCGCCTTTGTGTGAAGCCTCGCTGCAAGCTCTGGGACCACGCCACCAAAGATAGCGTGCTCCTCTTCTTGCGAGATCTTTTTATAATAAATTTGCTCCAGCGTCTCTTCATCTATGAGCGCGACAGAGCTGTCATCGCAGCTACTTTCGATGCCAAGTATCATCTAAACTCCGCTAGTATCATGCCAGCAAATTTCTCTTTGCCATTTTCGCTTTTGTAAAACTCAACTCGGTAAATTTTGCCATCTTTATCTATGCTATAGCTTTTGTTTAAGCTGTTTTTATCGATATCTTGCTCGCTCTCATCAATGCTTTTAGTGCCGTATCCTATGACATTTACGCGCACGTTTTTGAGAGCTTTTATCTTAAAGCTCTTTTTAACGCTAAATTTATCGCCACTTTTTAGCTCCTGCTCGTTGCCGTCGATCGTAAGAGAAATTTTATCAAGCGGCTTTGCAAACTCGAAGTATTGCGGCTTTAGCCTAGTGACAGAGCGGTTGCCATACTGCACTTTGTAAGTGTCGTTATCTTTTATGACGGCGATTAGCGGATTTGGCGAGTGGTAGTTTAGCTCGCCCTTTTTAAATGGCACGAAGCTTATCACTGGTTTTAAATTTTTAAGGCTAAGAGTGTAGCTGTCAAATAGCTCAAGCCTGATCTCCTTTTCGATCGCTTTTTTCACACTTTTGACATCAAGCTCAAATGGCCTAGTAAAGCTAATGCCAGCCTTCTTCATATACTCCTCGATCGCTACTAGGTGATAATATGTCCTTTGCTCGGCGTTTAAATTTTTGCTAGCTTCGTTTGCAAAGGCGGACTTGTTTTGCGTGATCGCGTAGTAGGTAAGGCTTTTTAGCATCTCTTTGTCGCCCATCGCTGTGTGCGTATTTTTGATGTGATACTGATGTTTTGGATCTATGAGGTGCTTATTTAGCACGTCTTTTACGCTTGATGCGATACTTTCAAGCTCTGGATACTTTGAGCCTGGCAATGTGCTTTGGTCTATGATGCAGGTGTTGCCCCATTTGTCGGGGTTTTCGTCTTTGTTTATAAAAGTATCTCTGTAATATCCGCTGCCATCGTGTAAATTTAAGATGAGAGTGACGTTTTTGTCGGTGATGACGTCTTTTATCTTCATCACTGAGTTGTAGTCTGGATCGTCTTTTTCGACGTGGGCGAATTTTCTATTCATATCGCCCTTTGTGCCGCGACTTCGCTCGATGATACTTGGGAAATTTAAATTTGGCACGACCCAAAGCGAGCCTTTTGTGATGTTATAGTCAGTCGCCACGATAGAGGCCGCCAAAAAGCCGCCTGGCTCGTCGCCTTGTATGCCACCGATTAAGAGCATAGTATTGCTACTTGGCTCACCTTTTTTGATAAGTGCATAGTCCAGTGCGCTTGCATTTGCAAGGCTTGCAGCTGCTAGAGCTGCTAGAAAAAGTCTAAATTTACGCATTAATATCCTTCGTAATGCTTTGTTTTTGGTAAAAGCAAATTTAAAACTATACCAGTAACCGCGCCAAGTCCGATACCTGAAAATTTAACCGCTCCAAGGTCAAGCACCATGCCGCCGATGGCGAAGATGAAGATGAGGGCTACGATTATCATATTTCTAGGGTCGGCAAGATCTACTCTGTTTTTTATAAGTGTCTCCATGCCAACGCTTGCGATGATGCCAAAAAGTAGCAACATGATACCGCCGATGACTGGAGCTGGGATGGTTGAGAGCACCGCGCCAAGCTTGCCAACAAAGGCTAGCACGATAGCGGTGATCGCCGCAAAGGTCATGATCGCTGGATTATACGCTTTTGTGAGGCTAACTGCGCCTGTGACCTCTGAGTAGGTGGTGTTTGGTGGACCACCAAAGGCAGCAGCTAGCGAGGTGGCCAGACCGTCGCCTAAAAGGGTATTTTTAAGACCTGGATTTTTCAAAAAATCCTCTTTTGTGACATTTGAGATAGCGAGCATATCGCCGATGTGCTCGATCGCTGGGGCGATGGCGATAGGTATCATATAGATGATCGCTTCGAGTTCAAATTTTGGCGCGCTAAAGCTTGGCACTCTAAACCAAGGGGCGCTTGCGATGGCGCTAAAATCAACCATACCAAAGCAGTAAGCCACGATGTAGCCAGCGATGATGCCAAGCAGGATCGGTATGAGCCTAAACATCCCCCGTCCTATCATCATGACAACAATAGTAGCTATAAGCGAGGTGGCTGCAACTATCATCGCTACGTTTTGGGTGTAGGTCTGGGTAGCTGAAGTAGCCATCTTAACGGCATTTGGAGCTAGTATCAGACCTATGGTCATGATGACTGGACCAACGACAACTGGAGGCAAAATTTTATGCAAAATTTTCTCTCCGCCAAAGCGAACCACAAGACTTAGCGCGACGTAGAAAAATCCAGCAAATATAACTCCGCCCATAGTCACTGGTATGCCCCATTTTTCGATGCCGTACTGAAGCGGAGCGATGAAGGCAAACGAGCTTGCTAGAAAGATCGGCGGGACGTTTTTTCTAGTTATTAGCTGAAAAAGCAGCGTGCCAAGACCAGCCGTAAAGAGCGCGACGTTTGCATCAAGCCCCGTAAGGATAGGCACGAGCACGAGCGCGCCAAAGGCGACGAACAGAAACTGCACACCAATCAAGCTTTGCTTAAGATCAAATTTATACCCCTCATACCTTTGCATTTAGCATCCTTTTTGCGTATTCTCTAACCTCTTTATCAACTTCATAAATTTCATCTACACTTGAAATTTTAAGACTCTTAAATTTTTTAGCTGAGCCTAAAATAAGCCTTGAGATATCTAAAAATGAGCACTTTTTCTCTAAAAAACTAAATACTCCAACCTCGTTTGCAGCGTTTATGACGACACCTAGATCAGGACTAGCTAAGACTTCATCTTTTAGAGAAAAGACTGGATATTTTTTAAGGCTGATCTTGTGAAATTTAATATTTTTTAGATCAAGTAAATTTGCGTGCGAGACGATATTTTGCTCAACTTTTTCAAAGATAGCATGCGAAATGGCTAGCTTCATATCTGTGCGTGAGAGATGCATCGTGCTTGAGCCGTCGATAAACTCTACCACGGCGTGGATGGCTGAGGTTGGCTCTATCACAGCCTCGATATCTTTTATGCCGTAAAGCCAGTAGGCCTCCATCACCTCAAAAAGCTTGTTTGTCATCGTCGCACTGTCAATCGTTATCTTTGCGCCCATATCCCAGTTTGGATGCTTCAAAGCGTCGCTTGGCGTGGCATCTTTTAGAAATTTGATCGGCTTTTTATAAAATGCCCCACCGCTTGCTGTGATGATGAGCTTGCTTGGGGTAGTTTTATTTTCCAGTAGAAATTTAAGCCCAAAATGCTCGCTATCAATGGGCAAAATTTCTCTTGTTTTTAAAAATTTACCGCCAACGACAAGGCTCTCTTTGTTTGCAAGTGCCAGCCTTTTACCAAGTGCTTGCGTCTTTAGACTAGGAGCGAGCCCAGCAAAGCCAACAAGGGCGTTTATCACCTTTTTTGAGCTTGAAATTTCAAGCATTTCTAGCAGTCCAGTCTCACCAAAAAAGATGTTTTTAGCCTCAATGTTTTTTACATTTTTAGCTAGCTTTTCGTCGCCCACACAGACAAATTTTGGCTTAAATTTTAAAATTTGCTCGTTTAGAAGATCAACATTTTTAGCGCAGCTTAGCGCCTCGACGCTAATGTCAAATTTCTCGCAGAGCGCTAGAGTATTTTTACCGATCGAGCCAGTTGAGCCAAGTATTACCACGATAGCGACCAAAGTAGGGCGACAACGCCAAATAAATAGCCATCTATCCTATCAAGCATACCGCCGTGTCCTGGGAAAAGCGCGCCGCTGTCTTTGACGCCGCAAAGTCTTTTTAGGTAGCTTTCAAAGAGATCTCCCCAGACTGCAAAGACACAGACTAAAAAGCTTGAAAATAGAATTTGGAAAAAGCCTTCTGTTACGAAATTTCCAACTATGCAGCCAACTACCGTGCCTAGCAAGACGCCGCCTGCTGCGCCTTCGATGGTCTTGTTTGGTGAGCTTGGGCTAAATGGGTGCTTGCCAAAGGCTTTGCCGACAAAAAATGCCCCACTATCGCTTGCCACGACGCTTAGTATAAGCCATGCAAGGTAGCCTATGCCATACTCAGAGTAAAGCGTCCACATCATAAATATCGGCGTGGTTGGGTATAAAAAAGGTGCGACTGGTTTTAAATTTTCACTTTTTATGTGCGCAAGGATAGAGGCCACTATCATCACAGCAAGGATCGCGATGAACATTGGATTTGTAAAATATGTGAGCACGTAAAATGCGAGCGCTGCGAAAACTAGCTGTTTGTGGTCGATCTCATAAAGCTTTAGCGACTCGTTGAAGGCAAAATAAAGCACAGCTCCGAGCAAGATAAAATTTAAAATGTAGTTGTTTATAATAAAAACTATCAAAATAGCAACGAACATCAAAACGCCAGTGATAATGCGTGAAGACATACACTCTCCTTAAAATCGTTATTTTGCCGTAATTATAACACTTAAAATTTAGACGGCGTTTATAAGAGTGAAATTTGGTTTAAAATGTGTTTTGAGTTGGTAAATTTTAGGTTTATTTGGGTGGCAGCGCAAAAAATTTATGTGATAAAAGCAAAAAGATTGCTTATTTTCGTATCTAGAAATTATTTTCCTCAAAAAAGTCGGTGTCGATCTTGCAAATTTCATAAATTTGGCTTGTTTGAACGCCTACTTTATACTTTATCATTAGCTCGGCTAGTCTGTCGCCATCTAATCCTTTATTTGTAAGACATCTAGTTCCATAGTCCATTTTTTTTCTAAAATAATAGATAAATTTTCATCAATTTTTTTAATCTTAAAAGCTATAATCACCGCATGAAGTATGTAGGCCTGACAGAGTTTTTCTCTGATAATATCAACTTATTTATGAACGTGATCGCTTCATTGTTTGCGGTATTTTTTTGCTTTAGTGTTGGCTTTGGTCTTTTATTTTTTATTACCTTGCCGCT
>CAUUZE010000096.1:0-6768 GCA_963549665.1 Campylobacter concisus
CTCTCGCAGCCGCAGATATATTTAGCAAAATTCTTTAAAATTTGCGTGCCATACTCGCTGTGTTGTACCTCTGCGTGAAACTGGATCGCATAAAATTTACGTTTATCATCACCAAAAGCACAATAAGGCGAATTTTCGCTGACCGCAATCGCCTCAAAGCCCTTTGGTAGGTCTTTTACATAGTCGCTATGGCTCATCCATACGATTTGTTTTGAAGGTGTATCTTTAAAAAGATCGTGCTCTTTTACGACGCTAAGTTCAGCCTTGCCGTACTCTTTGTGATCAGCTGCTAAAACCTCAGCACCATGCGTGTGAGCAAGTAGCTGCATGCCGTAGCAAACGCCAAGTATAGGGATGTTTAGCTCAAAGACGCCGTTATCGCAAAAGTAGGCATCTTTGGCATAAACGCTAGCTGGACCACCACTTAGAATGATACCTTTTGGATCTTTCGCCTTTATATCGCTTAGTTTTGCGTTAAATGGCAAAATTTCAGTATAAACTCCTTCTTCTCTTAGCCTTCTAGCTATTAGCTGAGTATACTGCGAACCAAAGTCCAAAACTATAATCGTATTGTTCATTTATAACCTTTTAAAAATAGATATGAAAAATTTCAAACTGCACATACCAAACAATGAGTGATACGATGTATCCTAAAACTACCATCCATGCATATTTCATATGCGCACCAAAGGTATAAATTCCTTTTAATTTACCCATTACTCCAACGCCAGCTGCTGAGCCAAAGCTGATCATCGAACCGCCGATACCAGCTGTAAGTGTCACTAGTAACCACTGGCTCATAGCCTCGCCTGCATCAGCTCCCATAGCTGGATTTGCTTTTAGAACGGCTGACATAACAGGGACGTTATCAACGACTGCTGAGAGGAAGCCAACTCCGATATTTACAGGTGTTGAGCCAAATTTATCATAAAGTGACACAGCGTAATTTAAAAATCCAGCAAAGTGAAGAGCGCCAACTGCAGCTAAAATTCCAAAGAAGAAAAATAGCGTGTTATTTTCGATCTTTGACATGTAGTGAAAGACGTTCATAGGCTCTTCGTCTTTGTGAGCTTTTTTGAAATAATATGTATAAAGGCTAAACAGCGAGAAGCCAAACATCATGCCCCACATAGCTGGTAAGTGAAACAACTGGTGCATCATAACTGCACAAAAGATAGTAAATGCACCTATAAAGATAACCGCTTTACCGCCCTTTTTCATAACCACTTTTGGCTCATTTGCCACGTCAAAATGAGGCGCAGTATTTGGCACGATGCGTGAAAGTAAAAACGCTGTCACAAACCAGCCGATAAATGAAGCTGGGAAAAGTGCGAAAAAGTCTAAAAATGGTGACTTGCCAGCTGCCCAAACCATAAGTGTAGTGATATCGCCAAATGGACTCCACGCTCCGCCTGCATTTGCTGCTACGACGATGTTTATCGCACCTGCGACTAGGAAATTTGTATTATTTCTGTCTATCGTTAAAAGAACGGTTGATAGGATAAGCGCTGTTGTTAGGTTATCAGCCACTGGGCTAATGAAAAACGCCAAAATACCAGTTAGCCAAAATAGCTTTCTGTAAGTGTAGCCTTTTGAAACTAGGTTGTATTTAAGTGCGTTAAATACATCTCTTTCAACAAGTGCTTCGATAAATGTCATCGCTACCATTAAGAAAAATACGATCTGAGCTATCTCTAAGATCAGGTGATTTACCTCGTGCTCTAGCGAATGCACATCCATGCCGTTTATAAGCATATAAACGCCGATTAGTAAAAACATAAAAGTGCCGATAAAAATGGCAGGTTTTGCCTTGTCGATGTGAAAATTCTCTTCTGCTGCTATGAAAAAGTATCCAACAACAAAAATGATAAGCGATAAAATTCCCGCCCATGTAGTAGTTAAGTCAATAGCCGCAGCTTCTCCGTCAGCACCAAAGGCTATAGCAAAAAACAAGCCTAGAAGTCCAAATAACCTCATATACTCTCCTTGTAAGATAAAAATTTGCGTATTTTACTTAAATGAGCCTAAAATTTAGGTTAGTTAAATTTATTAAGCTTGCATTACATTTTTATCTTACGCCAAATTTAAGATCAAATTTTATTGATCTTGTCAGTTTTTTTCTCTTTTACAGGTGCATCGCCATAAAATGGATCGTCCTTGTAGCCGCAGCCACTAAGTGCAAAAAGAGCGAAAATTAAAATAAAAGATGATAAGATTGCCTTATGAAAAACGCCAAATTTATGATAGATGCTATCCACGAAAATCCTTTGTATAAAGAAAAATTAAGCATGGCAGACGAGTGCCAAGAGCTTCTTCGCCTAATGGGTAAAGCAAAGCGATTTTACATAGCTTTTTGCTATGTTAGAGAAGGCATTTTAACCTTCGTTCTCACTCATCCCTCAGGGCTTTTGGAGCTTAGACGTGATAGTAGTATAAATGATATAAAAGGGTTATTAAAAACCTTTTGCAAATTTAATAAAAATAGCATTTTTGCAAGCGTCATCGAGCCAAAACCTCTTAGCGAGATCAACTATATAAAAAATAAAAAAGAAGAAAATATAAGATTTATCGTGAGCAAATATCTAAAATTTTTCACGCCTCAACCTACGCAAAGATCAAATTTTATCACTCCAGCCAGCAAAGGCGAGTTTAAAAATTTAGCCACAAATGAGCAAATTTATAAGAAATTTGAAGAGCTAAGAGAAATTTTGCTAAAGAAAAACGAGCAGGCAAGATGCTGATAGACGAGATAAGAACGCTTCCAAACGAGCCTGGCGTATATCAGTATTTTGACGCTCAAAACAGACTTTTATATGTCGGCAAGGCCAAAATTTTAAAAAACAGGGTCAAAAGCTACTTTAAATTTACCCCAAGCCTAGCTCCAGCTGAAAAGCTAAGCCCAAGAATTTCAAAGATGATAAGCGAGGCCGTTCATCTTGAATACATCGTCACGCCAAGCGAGGCAGACGCGCTTATTTTAGAAAATTCCTTCATCAAACAGCTTAAGCCAAAGTACAACATCTTGCTTCGTGACGACAAGACCTACCCTTATATCTTTATAAATTTAAACGATGAATTTCCAAGATTCGAGATCACTAGAAAGGTGGTAAAAGGCTCAAACATACGCTATTTTGGGCCATATTTTAGTGGAGCTGGCGAACTACTTGAGGCGCTTTATCTAAATTTTAACCTAGTTCAAAAAAAGTCCTGCATCAAAGGCAAAAAAGCCTGCCTTTTTTACCAGCTAAAGCGCTGTCACGCCCCATGTGAGGGTAAAATTTCAAAAGAGAGCTACGCCAAAATAGTCGCTGACGCCACAGCCGCTTTGCAAAATCCAAATTTGCTAATTGCCCGCCTTGAAGAGCTCATGCTAAACTACGCTAAGGCCGAGGACTACGAGCAAGCAGCCGCGACTAGAGATAAGATGCAAACGCTTAAAAATATGCAAACAAAGGTTGAAGTTGATCTAGCCAAGCTTGAGGACTTTGAGGCCTACTCGGTCGCTTGCGTGCATGATATGATCTGCGCGGTGAGATTTAGCGTGCAAAGTGGCAAGATAACAGGCGTAAAAACCGATATCACGCAGGCTAAAAACGCTCAAAAAGACGAGATAAACGAAGCTTATAAGCAGGCTATTTTAAAAAGTTTCATCGCTGGTCAGCCAATAATCAGCACTAAAATTTACGTCCACGAAGACTTTGAAGATAGCGAGCTAGTGGAGGAAATTTTAAACGAGAGGTTTGGGCGTAAATTTAGTATCACTTGCCCAAAAATAGGCGACAAGCGTAAAATTTGCGAGATCGCCACCAAAAACGCCGAAGTTAGCATCGAAAAATACCTAAAAACGCACGATAACGAGCTACTAAACGAGATAAAAGAGTACTTTGGCCTAGCTCACACGCCTTACGTGGTCGAGGCTTACGACAACTCGCACCTTTTTGGCGAGGCAAGTGTGGGGGCGATGGTGCGCTATGAGCATGGCGAGTGGGCAAAGCAAAACTACCGCCACATGCACCTAAATTCCAAAAACGACTATGATCAGATGAGAGAGAGCCTAACAGCTAGAGCGCTTAGATTTGACAAGCTTAGCCCGCCTGATCTTTGGGTTATTGACGGGGGCGAAGCGCTTTTAAACTTAGCCTGCGAAATTTTAGCAAGCAGTGGGGCAAACGTCGATGTGATCGCTATCTCAAAAGAAAAAATAGACGCCAAAGCTCACCGCGCAAAAGGCGAGGCGAAAGATAAAATTTATACAAAAAATGGCAGCTTTAGCCTAAGCACGAGCGATAAAAAGCTGCAGTTTTTTCAAAAAATGCGCGATGAGAGCCATAGATTTGTCATCAGTTTTCACAGAAAAACAAGGCAGAAAAACGATATGCAAAGATCAGTGCTAAGACAAGCTGGCGTTTCTGAGGGCAGTATCGCGAAATTAATCAGCTTTTACGGAAGTTTTGATAAAATCAGCGAAGCAAATTTAGACGAAGTGGCAAAAATAACAAACAAAAGCGTAGCAGCAAAGCTTTTAACGCTCAAAGAAGGAAATTTGAAGTGATAATATACGACAAAAACGGTCAAATTTTAGCGATGGGAGATATCTCTCTTGGTCTGCTTGAATTTAAAGATATAAGGGAGTTTTTAAGCGAACATAAAGACATTGACGAGCTAGTTTTAGACTACAAAGAGTCTGGAGTTTTTATAGATTATCTAGCTAAAAGACCAAATTTAAGAGTAAATTTAAAGACCAAAAACGGCAAAATTTTAAATGCTACGCTTAAATTTTCAAAGATCAGCTCAGTAAAAAATGAAGAGTATTTTGAGCTTTTAATCCTCGATCAAACAGAAATTTACAGCCAAAACCAGCAAGCTGCGATGAAAGCAAAGACCAAACTTCGCTTGCCAAATTTAAAGGTAGATGAAAAAGAGCTTTTAGACAAAGAAGAAGAGGTTTTAAACGAGAGCTGGTTTAGCGAGACGGCTAGCTTTTTAAATTTAAGCAAAAGCGAGTTTGCGACCTATCTTGGTATATTTTTAAGCAAGGCAAAAGACAAGATGATCTTTATCCAAAGTGCGGTGCAAGCAAGAGATGCTAAATTTTTAGAAGAGAGCATAAAGATATTAAAAGAGCCAGCGCTAAATTTAAAGATCACTCCGCTTGTGGCAAATTTCGATGCACTACTTACCAGACCAAACAAGATCAAAAAGATCGCTCAGATAAATGAAAGACTAAGCGAAATAAGCACGCTTTGCAATAAATTTTCAAAAAGGCTTGGCAATGAGGGTTAGTAAATTTTTAGTTCTTTTGCCGATATTTTTGGCGGCTATGGCTTGCTTTTATAGTGGCGCTCTCTACTTTGATAAATTTAGGATCTCTTATGGCATAAATAGCGAGGTAAAAAGAGAAAGTTTGATAAGAAAAACCTTAGATGCGATCGTTTCAGAAAGAATAGCTTACGAAAGATATGAAAAAACTAGGTCGCCACAAGACGAGACGGCTTTAAGAGAGGCAAATGCTGCTAAGAATTTGTTTGTAAAAAGTTTATCAAACAGCCTTTCTAACACACCAGATGATAAAAGGATAAGAGATAGGCTAAATGAAGTTTTAAAAAACGCAAATGCAAGTTGGGAGAGCTCTAATCTCTCGTTTCTTAGCTTTGTTGAGTTAGCAAATTCTGCCGTAGAAAGTGGGCAAATTTTATTTAGAGATGTTGCTTTAGACATTGATATCAAGCGTCATATACTCTCTTTACTTAGAACCTATGAGCTGCTTCAAAACGTAAATACCACAAAAGAGCACATCTTAGCCGTGCTTATGGGTAAAGAAAAAATTACCGAAAGTTCGCTAAAACAATCTCTAGATAGCCTTAAACACAACGATATAAATGCAAATTTACTCCCAAATGGCGACATAAAAGACAACATAATAAGAGATATAGATAGGCTTGATAATATAGAGATCTCTCAGGGCTATGACGAGATCCGCCTTAAGCTAAAGCTAAAAAATGAGCTAACACGTGATGAAATTTTGCAGATATATACCTTTGAAAGCAATAGAGCCAAGCTCTTTAGCAAGATAGCAAATGTCTTAAGTGACGAGCTAAAGAGACTAAATGATAACTTTAGAGTAAAGGTGCTTAGTCTAACATTTTTGATGTTTTTTCTTTCACTTTGGCTCTTTTACGCTGGCTATAAAACATACATCTGGCTAAAAGCTCTAGAAAATTTAAACAAAAAAATGAAGCTTGTAAGAGATGAGGTTTTAAAAAGAGGCAATAGAAACCCACAAAATTTAATAGAAAATTTCATCGCGCTATATAAAGAGCTACTTCAAAAGTATGAGCAAGAAAGAAGCTTTACAGCGATAAAAGATAGGCTGCTAGTTAGGCTAAATAAGAAATTTTACCTCTCAAAAGAGCAAATTTTAAGCTCGGTCGCTACGCTAAAAAAAGATGAAAACGTGGTAAAAAATGAGCTTGTTTTTGAAAATTTAGAAAAAAATAGCCAGATAATCGCGATAAATTATAGCAATATAAAAGGCTTGCTTGATAGCAAAAATGGCGAGATAAGCCTAAATTTAAAGCCATTTAACCCACAAATTTTGTTTTCAAATATCCTTGAAGCGCAGATACCTTTCACGCAAGAGAAAAAGCTAAATTTCTTAACCTATCTTGATGCAAACATTAGCGACGAGCTAGAGGGCGATAGCGAGAAGATAAGCGTCGTCTTTGGCTCTATTATGCAAGCTGTCGTGACAAAATGCGATAAATTTGC
>CAUUZE010000097.1:0-6481 GCA_963549665.1 Campylobacter concisus
TTCTATTGCTAAAAGCTCTTTTTTTAAATTCTCCCTTTCAAGCTCTTCTTGCTTTTTGTTTTGTAACGCCTCTATCTTCTCAAGCTCGGCGCTAACCTCACTAATGGCCATCCTAGCGATATCATCAAGCTTCATAATCTTATCAACCACCTTTTAAATTCATTTATCTCTTCGTCACTTTTCATCCTGATAAAAAACTCTTTCATCTGCTCATTTTTTATCGCGCGCTCCTTGCGAAGTCCGCTCAGGCGGTTTATCGCGCTAAGGGCGTCCTTGTTTGATGGGTCTTGTTTTAAAATGTTCTTGTAAATTTCAAGCGCATCGTCTTTTAGCCCTTGAGCCTCGTAGATCAGTGCTTCAGTGATCGTGTTTTTCATTTTTTGATAAATCCTGCTATCACGTCGCCTATCTCGCTTGTTGAGCAAATTTCAACTGCGTTAAAAGCGGCGATATCTTTTGTTCTATATCCCTTTGCAAGCGCTGTTTTTACGGCACTTTCTATCGCATTTGCAGCCTCGCTCTCGCCAAAAGCGTATCTTAGCATCATCGCTGCACTTAAAATGGTCGCGATCGGATTTGCTATGCCCTGCCCTGCGATGTCTGGCGCTGAGCCGTGGATAGGCTCATAAATTCCCACTTTGCCGCCCATGCTAGCGCTTGGTAAAAGTCCTATCGAGCCACAAACCATGCTCGCTTCGTCACTTAAAATGTCGCCAAATAAATTTTCAGTAAGTATGACGTCAAAATTTGCTGGCGCTCTTACTAGCTGCATCGCTGCGTTATCGACATACATGAAGCTAAGCTCTACTTCAGGATAGCCCTTTGCCACTTCGCTAGTCACCTCGCGCCAAAGCTGGCTTGTCTCAAGCACATTTGCCTTATCGACCATGCAGACCTTTTTCTTGCGAAGCATAGCTGTCTCAAAGGCAATCTTTGCGATGCGCTCGATCTCAAATTTAGTATAAACCATCGTATTAAACGCTCTATCTTCGCCTTTTTCACGTGGCTGGCCAAAATAAAGCCCCCCAGTTAGCTCGCGAACCACGACAAAATCAACACCCTTTAAAACCTCTGGCTTTAGCGTGCTAGCATCCACTAGCTCGTCAAAGATGATGGCTGGGCGTAAATTTGCATAAGCTTCTAGCTCTTTTCTGATCTTTAAAAGCCCGCTCTCTGGCCTTAGGTGTCTTGGCAGGCTGTCCCATTTCTCGCCGCCGATCGCTCCAAAAAGCACAGCGTCGCTACTAAGTGCTGAGCTTAGCGTCTCATCTGGCAGTGGCTCGCCAAAAACGTCGTAGGCTGCGCCGCCCATAAGCTTGTAGTCATACTCAAATTTGATACCAAACTCAGCGCTCACTACGTCTAAAACCTTTATCGCTTCGTCAATGATCTCAGGGCCGATGCCATCGCCTTTTATAACGCAAATTTTATAGTTTTTCATCGCCGCTCCTTAGTTCATCTTCGCTTTTGCGTATTCGATAAGGCCGCCAGCGTTTAAAAGCTCTTGCATAAATGGCGGGATAGCGTTAAATTTATACTCTTTTTTTGTGCTTTCATTTATGATGACGCCGTTATCTACGTCGATCTTTAGCGTGTCGCCCTCGTTTATCTCATCAGTTTCTTTTATCTCAAGTATCAAAAGCCCTGTGTTAAAGCTATTTCTGTAAAAAATCCTCGCAAAGCTCTTAGCCACAACAGCTGCTATGCCAGCCTCTTTTAGCGCTAACGGGGCGTGCTCTCTTGAGCTACCGCAGCCAAAATTTTCGCCAGCTACAATGATGTCGCCTTTTGCTATTTTTGAGCTAAATTTAGGATCGGCGTCTTCCATGATGTGTTTTGCTAGTTCTTTTTCGTCTGATGTGTTTAAATATCTTGCGGCGATGATGATGTCAGTGTCGATATTATCGCCAAATTTCCAAACTTTGCCTTGTTTCATTTTTAACCTTTAGTTTTGTAAATTTGGGCTGATTTTAGCCAAAAGAAGCTAAATAAATAATCAAAAGCGCTCTTGCAAGCTAAATTTAGCGGCATTTAAACCGCTAAATTTAAGTAAAAATAAATTAGATATTCTCTCCAGCAACCATGCCAAATACCATACAATCAGCCATGCTCATCGTGCCAAGACGGCTTGCTCCATGCACGCCACCAGTGATCTCGCCAGCTGCGTAAAGACCTGCGATAGGCTCGTGAGTAGTTGCGCTTATAACCTGCGCTTTTGTATTTATCTCGACACCGCCCATGCAGTAAAGGATCTTTGGCGTAGTCTCACTTGCGTAGAATGGTGCTTTTTTAATGCCAATGCCATTTACATCAGCTTTTGTCAAAGGTTTGCCAAACTCAGGGTCTTTTTCATTTTTGACATATTCGTTGAAATTTTTAATGGTCTCTAAAAATGGCTCAAGCGGGATATTATAAGCTTTTGCAAGCTCTTCAAGTGTGTTAAATTTCTTTATAGAGCCCTCTTCAACGCCCTTTTTTGTATAAGCGATATTGTTTGCATCAACGGCTGCTTGATCGCAGATATTTACTGGATAGTTATCGTTTTTATCGCTTTGCGCCATACAAGCAAAGATCGCATCGCTCTTTACTTTACGGCCTGCATGCTCGTTCATAAAGCGTTTGCCAGTTTTTGGATTGACGCTTAAGCCGTAGTCATTTGCGCAGTGATTTGTAAAAAGTGCAGATGTGCCAAAGCCTCTTTCAGTTGGGTTTGTGTATGGATTTAGCTGGACCCAGCTAAGTTGGATAGGGTTTGCGCCAAGCTTCATCGCAGCTACTAGCGCTCCAGAGGTTGCACCTGGCTGGCTAACTGTCTCGATATTGTCTTTTAGATACGGCACTTGCTGCATCCTAAACCACTTATCAGAGCTAAAACCTCCTGCTGCTAGGATGACGCCATCTTTTGCTTTAAAGCATTTTGGTGTGCCGGTTTTATTCTCTTTATCATCGTTTGCAAGCTGATGATCAAATCTATAATCCTCCCTGCATTTTATGCCAACAACCCTGCCATTTTCATCGATGATAAAATCATCAAATTTAGTTCTTCTTTTTGTCACGGCATTTGGATTTTTATCGATCGCATCGTGCATAGGCAAAACGTATCCTGCGCCACTTGTGTTTTTAGACTGAACAGCACGTTTTATAGAGTGACCGCTCGCTGAGATCACCTTGCCAGTAAATTCAACGCCAAGCGTTTTTAGGTATTCAAAAGCGTCATTTGCACGGTCATAGATGACTTCAAGCAGATCGACATGGTTTAAATTTTGACCATCTTTTAGGCAGTCAGCGATAAAAGCCTCTTTGCTATCTTTTATGCCTGCTGCTTTTTGAAATTCATTATTTGGGACAGCCATATTGCCAGCATTTATGACCGAGTTGCCGCCGCTTCGTCCCATTTTCTCGATCATTAGCACTTTTTTACCGCGTTTTAGCGCTTGCAAAGTAGCCATCGAGCCTGCAAAGCCTGTGCCTATGACGATGACGTCATACTCCTCGTCAAATTTAATATCTTTTGCCTCTAAAACTCCAGCATTTGCACTGCTAGCAGCAAGTGCCAATGCACCAGTAGCACCCATTTTCATAAAATTTCGCCTTGAAATTTCTTTCATTGTTTGCTCCTTTTTTAAATTTCTTGGCGTAAATTATACGTCAATTACGCATAAAATAAAACTTAATTATGAAAATTTGACTAAAAATATTTATAAAGCAAATTTTAATACTAGCCTTTAAAACTCCAAATTTAAGCCTTAGCCTTTTGCAAAATTTCTTTCATCTCATCTTCACTAAGTGGTTCAACAAGCACGTTTGCAGCGTCGATGAAGTGGTATTTTTCTTTTGGTAAATTTGCCATGAAAGCTCCATATTCACACTCATCAAGCACTTGAGCGTTACTATCCTCCACGCCCACAACTAGCGTAAGCACCCAGCGCGAGACCTTGCGATCTCCAAGCGCCTCTTGCGCCTGCCACGACGGAGATGGAGCATAAGGCAAGATGGTCGGTAAATTTTCACTAAGCGTATATGTGCCAAAGATTTCGTTGCCGTCTTTGTCTTGATAGAGGTGCTCTCTTGCGCTGTATGCGTCAAGATACTGCACCTGCCTCATCATCTCATCAAATTTAGCCGCAGGGCTGGCACTGGCAAAGATTTCATCTACCATAACCGCGTCAAACGCCACGTCTCGCTCCACGCCAGAGATATAAAGCGTTTGATTTTTCTCTTTTATATCTTTTAACGCCTCAAGCCCCCACATGATGTCAGTCTCGTAGTCAAATTTTAAAATTTGCTCACTATCATAAATTTTTTCGTTATCGCACTCTATTTTTGAGCCAGTTTGAGCTGAGAGCTTTGAGAGTAGCTCAAGTGCGATCTGCCAGTCCACAACGCCACTTGGAGTATAAACGCGCACGATATACTCACCATCTTCGTAGTTTAGCTCAAAGCCACGAACGCTCTTTTGCCACACGCCCGCTATCATCACGTCAGCGCCCAGCTCATTTGCGCTTGGCTCTTCTTGCTCGCTGTTAAAAAAGAAAAGCCCCTCAACAAGAGCTGAAATTTCACGCTCGCTTAGCGCCTTTGCATATCCGCCAAGTAGCTTCTTTTTATTTTTTACACTAAATGTCAAACTCATAAATTCTCCTTTTTGCTCTAAAATGTCATCACCTGATCGCACTCTCTCACCCACTCGGACAAGATATCCATGCTGCCTTTCACCTCAGCCTCAAAATAAGGCTCTCCCACATGCAAACCGCACCTTGTTTGGCAGCTACCACAAACCTTAAGCATAGCGCCACCAGCGTATAGCTCCTTTAGCATCGCCACTAGATCAACGTCGTAGTTTTCTGGCTTTTTGGTGCTATTTCGCGCAAGATCGACTGCGTCGTTCATGAGAAAGATCCTAACATCTTCGCCCTTTTCTTTTAGCGCTCTAGCTAGCCTTAGTGCGTTGTAAGCGTTATCCGTGCCGCTATATGGCTGATTTGTAAGTATAAATAAAAATTTTTTCATCTCTTATCCTTTTGCTAAAAATGTAGTGCAAACTGGACAAATTTTAGCCAAGCTAGATAAAAGGGGGATAAATTTATCTAAAAAGCAAGAGCACACCGATCGTGCAGACGATGATGGCAGTGCAAATTTCAAGTAGCCTTAGGTGTGTTTGTAAAAATTTCTTTAGCATAGCTCCGCCAAGTGCGTAGATATTTAGCGCGCAAAACTCGATGAAAACGAGCGTTACGGTGATCACGCACATGCGAGTGAGGCTAAAAGGATCATCTTTGTCCAAAAATGTAGGCAGCAAGGCTGAGAAAAATATCCACGCCTTTGGGTTTGAGACGCTAACGATGAGGCCATTTATAAACATCTGCTTTTTGCTTGGCAAATTTGAGACATTTGTGATGCTAAGCTCGCCCTTGCCAAAAAAGAGCATCACGCCAAGATAGAGCATATAAAGGCCTGCGATGATATTTAGCGCCTTAAATGCGTATTCAAAATGATGTAGCACCGCTCCCACGCCAAGCATACAGCTAAACGAGACAAAAGCAAGTGCCAAAAGCTGCCCAGCCATCACGAAAAACGAGTGCTTGTAGCCAAAGCTCATACCAACGCTCATCGCGTAGGTCATGTTGATGCCTGGCATCATCGAAATGGGCGCAAGGGTGATAAAAAATAGCAAGAAATTCATGAGATGCCTTGAAATTTTAATGAAATGCTAAATCAAAATCTATAAATTTATGATAAAAGAGCGCTTTATTAGCAAATTTAGCCTGCTTTTGGCGCTAGGCATATAAATTTAATAAATTTAGTGCAAAAACAAAGGCGATTTTGTATCTGTTTCGCAACCTAGATGGCAAATTTATCTTTTGCTACGTAGGCACTCTATAAATTTAATTGCCTTTAAAGCTGGCTAAATTTAAACCACAAAATAGCCCACTAAAAATTTATAAATTTAAAAATTTAGGCTATTACTGTTATCACGCCAAGCCCTTTGTCGGCGGCATTTTGATAAAATTTTAAAAGCCCAGTAAAGTGCTCTTTTAAATTCGCCCTTATATCTTCAAATTCGCTCTGCCGCCCAAAGATATCAGGATATGTCTTTGAGCTAGCAAATTCTTTTAAATTTATCTTTGCTAAAAGTGCGCTAATCTCAACATTTTTCATCGCCCTAGCCACCTCTTTTACATCTGTGGCATTTGTGTAAGAGATCATCTCGCTTAGCTCTTCGTTTAGCGCACTACGCCCAAAAATAGCCCAGCTAAAAGGCTCATTTGAGCTAAAAATATCGCCAGTCTTAAGCCTCTCCTTGAAATTTGTGCCAGTTAGCATCTTACACATCGCGTCCCACATCTTATCCATGTCGTATTCGTCCAAAAGCTCGCCGACGTCGCCATTTTTGATCTTTTCTATATCATCTTGCAAGTAGGCGTAGTAGTGTGCGCTGATACCCATTTTAGAGCCTTAAATTTAATGTGAATTTGAAAAA
>CAUUZE010000098.1:0-6428 GCA_963549665.1 Campylobacter concisus
CAAGAGAGTCAGTTCATAACTTAGCTTTAAAAGCAGGCGACAAAGTAACTGCTATTATCAAAGCAACTCAAATCATAGTTGGCGTTAAATAATTTTTCGGGGCAAATTTGCTCCGATCCTCTCCTTTTAAACTAATTTCTAAAATTAAGCTAATATCCAAAACCAAATCCTAAAATCTCTCATAAATTTTTCAAAACAGAAAATTTAATTAATACTTATTTTTATAAATTTAAAAATAAAATCTCCAAATTTTATACTAAATTTACTTTAATTGCCTATATAGCGTAAATATAAAGTCAAATTTGAATAAAAATAGTGTCAATAAATATTACCAAACTACGCTCTAATCGCACTTAGCTTTAATAAAGTTTAATTTAAAAAACTAATTAGACTATTTTAATAAAAAAGTCGTATAATCTAGTTAGTGAATATCTTACTTCAAAGGAGAGAGCATGAAAAATTCAGGTTTATCTAGAAGAGATTTTGTGAAATTTAGCGCTATCGGAGCCACAGCACTTGGCATGGGCGCTACAAATTTAATGGCCAGCCCAATGAACGAAAAAGATGTCAAATGGGACGAGGAGTATGACGTAGTCATCATCGGTTCAGGCTTTGCAGCTCTTGCTGCAGGTGTGACATCAGCTAAAAAAGGCAACAAAGTCGTCTTGATCGAAAAGATGGGCCGCACAGGTGGCAACTCTGTCATCAACGGCGGAATTTTTGCCGTTCCAAATAGCGACATGCAAAAGAAAGCTGGCATCAAAGATAGCACCGAGCTATTTATCAAAGACTGCTTGAAAGCAGGACGCGGCATCAACCACGTTGATCTTTTGGCAAAGATCGGCGAGAGGGCGCAAGATGCTTACAAACTCACACTTGATTGTGGTGCAAAATATATCGATCAGATCACTCACGCAGGTGGTCACTCAGTGCCAAGAAGCCTTCAAACAGAAGTTGGCAGCGGCGCTGGCATCGTGCTTCCTATGACTGCGACATTTGAAAAATTAGAAGGTGCATCGATCAAAAAAAGGACAAAATTTGATGATTTTGTCTTTGACGACAAGGGCGCAGTTGTGGGCGTCATCGTCAGAGAAAACTACAAATTTGATGGCAATTTGATGAGTGACGATGTCGAAAACAAAGGCGGCGATACAAAATATATAAAAGCTAAAAAGGGCGTTGTGCTAGCAGCTGGCGGCTTTTGTAGGGATAAAATTTTTAGACGCCTTCAAGATCCAAGGATCACACCTGAGACAGACTCGACAAACCAACCAGGCTCAACAGCTGGCGCGCTTCTAGCAGCATTTAGAGCGGGTGCTTATCCAGTTCAGCCAAGCTGGATCCAATACGGCCCTTGGGGATGTGCCGATGAGACAGGCTTTGGCGTGGGATCGATGTTTAACGTAAATGGCGCTTTTCCGTTTGGAATTTCAGTCAATCCAAGAACTGGCAAACGCTACATGAACGAGCTAGCTGACCGCAGGACAAGAACTGAAGCGATGTTTAAAGTCATCCATGAAAAAGGCGAAGATGATAAAAACTTCCCTATCAACTTCTGCGACTCAAGAGCCCTTCCTCACATGCTCCCAGCTCACTATGAAAAGGCTATCGCAGCTGGAATTTGCAAGAAATTTGACACACTTGATGCTTTGGCAGCTGAGTATAAGATCCCAGTTGATGAGCTTAAAAAAACAGTCGCAAGATACAATGAATTTGTTAAAAAAGGCGTTGATGAGGACTTTGGCAAGCCAGTTGTTGAGACTACGACAAAGGGCATTGATATCTCAGTTCCGCCGTTTTACGCAGAGCGTGGCACACCAAAAGTTCACCACACAATGGGTGGCCTAAATATCAACACGAAAGCCCAAGTCATGAACTCTCAAACAGCTATGCCTATACCAAATTTATATGCAGCTGGCGAGATCACTGGTGGCGTTCACGGAGCCAGCCGTCTAGGATCAGTGGCTATAACTGATTGCTTGACATTTGGTATGATCGCTGCTGAGACTATCGGCTAGAAAGAGGTGGCAGGCACTTGCTTGCCACTATAAATTTTTAAATCTATAAACCCCATTTTTTACTCGCTCAAAAATTTTCTTCTCTTCAAGTAGCTTAAACGTGCTTATCACTGTTGGTTTGCTCACATTTAGCTTTTTGCAAATTTCTGAAATTTTAAGCATGACAAAGCCATTTTCATCGCTTAGCTCGCAAAGTAAATTTATGATCTCTACCTTTTTCTCGCCAAGAAGCGCCTTGTAAATTTCTTTTTCTAGCCCCAAATTTTATATCCTATCGCTACGCACCAAAGCGCGCCACATAAGAAATTTGCGATCATCACAGCCGCACTTCCAGCGTCCTTTGCCGCCTTTGCTAGGGCGTGATAGTCTGGACTTGCAAGATCAGTCACTCGCTCTAGGCCCGAGTTTAAGCACTCGCAAACTAGCACAAATGCCATGCTAAAGATCAAAAATAGGTTAAAAATAAGGTCAAATTTCCAAAAAAATAGCGAGATCGCAGCTATCAAAAATATGCAAATTTCTATGCGAAAGCTCTTTTCGTTTTTAAAAATTTCAGCCAAACCCTCTCTTGCGTAGCCAAAATTTTTAAAAAATTTATACTCTGGCTGGTTTCTCATAACTTTCCTTTTTGTGATTTTTGGCATAATTATAATTAAAAAAAGGATGAAATTTGAAACTTATTAGCTGGAACGTAAATGGGCTGCGCGCAGTCGTGGCAAAAGATGGCTTTGGCTGGCTTGATGAGGTTAGGCCTGATTTTTTGGGACTGCAAGAGATCAAGGTCAAAGAAGATGATGTGCCAAAAGAAATTTACAACCTTGGCTTTAAAGATATAAGTGTAAACTCAGGCGCAAGGGCTGGCTACTCTGGCGTGATGAGCCTTGCTAAATTTGATGTGCAAACGCAAAAAGCGGCCTTTTTTGACGACACGGAGGGGCGAGTTTTGGAGCATAGATTTGATGATATTGTGCTTTTTAACATCTACTTTCCAAATGGCCAAAAGGACGATGAGAGGCTAGCTTACAAGATGGACTTTTACGAAAAATTTCTAGCTTACTGCAAAGAGCTTGTAAAAAGCGGCAAAGAGGTGATATTTTGTGGCGACGTAAATACCGCTCACCGCGAGATCGACCTGAAAAATCCAAAGGCAAATGCCAAAACTTCAGGCTTTTTGCCTATCGAGCGCGCGTGGATAGACGAGGTGCTAAAAAGTGGCTTTATAGATACCTTTAGAGCCGTAAATGGCGACGTTACGGACGCTTACTCGTGGTGGAGCTACCGCTTTAACGCAAGGGCGAAAAACGTCGGCTGGAGGATTGATTATTTCTTCATTTCACAAGGACTAAAAGATAGGCTAAAAGACGCCTTTATCTTGCCACAGATCGTTGGTAGCGACCACTGCCCAGTTGGCATAGAGATAGAAATTTAGATCACTCCCTCTTCTAGCAGGTGGGTGATGAGGATTTTAAAGCCTAGAAATATAAGTATCGCGCCACCTAAAAAAAGCGCCTTTTTCTCTAAAATTTCACCCATAAATTTACCGATGTAAAAGGCGGCTAGGCTTAGCACAAAGCAGACTACGCCGATGATGAGTGCACTCTCAAATATACTAACCGCTTCAAAGCTAAGCGTGACACCAACGGCGAGTGCGTCGATGCTCGTGGCAAATGCACCCACAAAAATGGTCTTAATATCCATGCTCAAGGACTCGCCAGCCTCGCTGCTACAGGCCTCTTTTAGCATTTTAAAGCCAAGAAAACAAAGTATAAAAAATGCGATGAAGTGATCAATGGAGCTTATAAATTTAGCAAAGCTAATGCCAAGAAAATAGCCAAGAAGCGGCATGAGAAACTGAAAAAAGCCAAGCATAAAAGCTATAAATAAAATTTTGCCAAAGCCAAGGCTTTTATACCTTGCGCCGTTTGCCATATTTAGCGCTGCGCTATCCATGCTAAGAGCGAAGCTAAGAAGTAAAAGCTGCATAAATTCCCTTTTAAAAAAAGAGCAAATTTTAGTGCAAAAATATTAAATTTATTTTAAGCGTTTAGATATTTTTTGTATGATTTTGCTTTAAATTTAAAAAAGGAGAGAAGATGAAAAGATCTCTTGTTATTCTTTGTGGCGCGCTTGCTTTAAATTTGCAAGCCGCAAGCATGGATGATATGATAAATAAAGGCGTGAAAATCGCCACTCACGCATCAAGTGGCGACTATAAAAGCTTAGTTAGCGAGGCACTAAATGCCGCTGTTAGCGAGCTTTCAAAAGAGGGCTTTATAAACAACGCCACAGCTAAAATCCCGCTTCCAAAAAGCCTTGAGATGGCGTCAAATTTAGCCAAAAAAGTGGGCGGCGAGAAGTGGGCGCAGGATCTTAGCAAGTCGATAAATAACGCCGCAACCACGGCTGTGCCAAAGGCAGCTGAGATTTTTAGCGAGAGCATAAAAAATATGAGCGAGGCTGACGTGAAAAAGCTCTTTAATAGCGGCAGCGACAGCGTTACGAAGTATTTAGAGAAAAGCTCCAGCCAAAAGCTAAAGGCGGCATTTACGCCGATAATTGAGAAAATGATGAGTGATAATAGCTTTGCGACTGCTTATAATGGGCTAAATTCTTTCATCGGTGGCTCGACTAAAAACAACGAAACGATAAAATCAGTCAAAAGCCTAGCTAAAAATTTAGGTGCTGGCGAATATGTGCCAGATGATGGCGAAGACCTAAACTCATATATCACGAGAAAGACGCTAGATGGGCTATTTAACGTGATGAGCGAGAAAGAAAAGGGGCTAAGAAGCGGCTTTAGCCTAGATAGCGGCAAAAAGGTGTTAGACTCGATCTTTAAATGAGAAATTTAAGCGCTCAAAACAAAGCCGACATCGCTCTTATCGTAGTTGCCATCGTTTGGGGCGCTACGTTTTTACCCATGGCAAACGCGCTAAAGACAAATGGCGTCTTTGTCATGCTCTTTTGCCGGTTTTTTCTCTCGGCTATCTTTATGGGGTTTGTCGCGCTTAAATTTACTAAGAAATTTGACAAAAAAAGCGTCACCCACGGCATTATCCTTGGCGCGGTGCTCTTTTTATCATTTGCCACGCAAACCTACGCTCTAAAGCTTACTTTTAGCTCTAGCGTCGCTTTTATCACGGGGCTTGAATGCGTGATAGTGCCTTTTATGGCGGCTATCTTTTTTAAAAATAAGATAAGCATTTTTGCCATTTTGGGCGCTATCATCGCTATTTTTGGGCTTTGGCTCTTAAGTGGCGCCACGCTAGCACTTGGGGCTGGAGAGGCACTAGCGCTTGTATGCGCGATATTTTACGCACTTTATACTACGCTAAATGGCCACTTTGTAAGAAAGAGTGAGCTTTATTTGCTTGTCTTTGTGGTCTTTCTTACAAATGCCATGCTTTCGCTTGTTTTTGCGCTTTTTCAGGGCAGTATCGTGCCAAAATTTGATAGGGAATTTTTTATAGCGATATTTATCACGACGGTGATTGGCACCATATTTTGCTACTTTGTGCAAACTATCGCTCAAAGATACACGACCGCTAGCAAGGCGGCCTTGTTTTTTTGCCTAGAGCCAGTCTCTGCTGGGCTGATAGGCTACTTTTTTGCTGGCGAGATACTTAGCATCTGGCAAATTTTTGGAGCCATGCTCATCATCTTTGGCGTCATTTTTAGCGAATTTGGCAAGCAAATTTGCTCTAAAATTTAAAAGACAAAAAGCTTCATTTGTGAGTCTATCTTTTCATCTATAAACTCGCCCTCAAATCTCTCTTTTAACATCGCTAAAACCGTCTTTTCATCGTAGTTTTTAGCTCCGTTTATCTCAAGGTGCCAGCAGATATTTTCAGCTGCTTCTTGCACGCTTCGTCTAGCGATCCTAGTTTCGTTTAAAATTTGACTCTTAAAAGCGATGCCTTGCTCATTTAGCCACGCTTCAAGCCTATCTACTACGTTTTTTTGAGAGAGCACGCGGCCAAATTTTTCAAAAAATGGCTCAAGCAGATCAGAGCTTCTAGGCTTGTCCCAGCCAAGATAGAGCTTTTGCTTGGCGCAGTTTTGAAATTTAGCAAAATCTTCATCGCTTGCAATGGCCGGGCTCATCGTGCAAATGGCGATATCAAAGAGCCTTACTGGCTTAAATTCTCTCCACGAACAAACCTCGCTACTTAAATTTGTCACGCCAAATCTCTTTGTATCTTCGTTTAAAATTTCTATCATCTTTTCTGAGCTATCAATGCCTGTTATATGTTTAGCCGTTTTTGATAAAAATATGCTCCAAACGCCCGTTCCACAGCCTATATCTAAAATTTCTTTACCGTTAAAGTCTATCCCCCAAGCCAAAGCTTTGCTATAAATTTGCTGCTGGATAGCGCTGATCTTGCCGTCAAATCTTTGGTAGTTTGACGC
>CAUUZE010000099.1:0-6216 GCA_963549665.1 Campylobacter concisus
AAATTTGCTGCTGGATAGCGCTGATCTTGCCGTCAAATCTTTGGTAGTTTGACGCCTTTTTATCCCATAAATTTTGCATTTTAGCTCCTCTTTTTGGTTATAATTTTAGCAAAAAAGGTCAAAAATGAGAGATTTTATATATCGCGTCATCATCCCGCCACAAGCCATAGACATGCACGGACATATGAACAATGTCTATTATTTCACGCTTATGCAAGAGGCCGCATTTGCCCACTCTGCCGCAGTTGGCGACACGGTTGATGCGCAGTATAAAAGGGGTGAAATTTGGCTCATTAGAAAAAATGAAGCAAAATATATAAAGAGTGCAAAGCTGATGGATAAGATAGAAATTCACACCTACACGCAAGCTGAGGGCAAGGCCACTTCAAGCAGGTATTTTGAGTTTAAAAAGGATGGCGAGCTAATAGCAACTGGCAAGACCGAGTTTGTCTATATCGATCTAAAGACAAACCGCCCAAAAGCTATCCCAGCACAGATCATCGCGCTTTACTCGTGACCACACTCGTCGCAAACGCCCTTTATCACGGCGCTTTTTATATTTTTAGCGACGTTTAGGTGGGGCATATCGATGTTTGTCACCTTGTGGCAGACGTCGCAGATGAAGTAGGCTTTGGCCTCGTTTGCCAGCTCGTAGTAGCTCTTGTGGTTGTTTTCGGTTTTTATGACGAGATTTTCTTTCTCGAAAATTTCCATACTTCTATAAAAGGTCGTCTTGTTTGCGTCAAGGCTCTCTAAAATTTCGTCGTAGCTTAGCGGTGCTTTGGCGTTTTGTAAAATTTCAACAAGCTTTATGCGAAGCGTAGTGGCCTTGATATTGTGCTCTTCTAAGAAATTTCTCGCGTTCATCTTTGCCCTTTTTATTTTGCGTATATTAACGCTAAAAAATTTAAAATATATTTAAAAGAAAAGGCTAAATTTAGGCTTTTGAACTTTAAGTTGCAACCAAGTTGCATTTTGCTAAACTTCGCAATTATTTTTTAAAGGAGAGATAATGAGAAAAATTATCGTTTTTTTAGCTGTTTGTGCTTTGTCTCTTTTTGCAAAGCCGGTTGTGACTACTAGCATACTGCCAACGAAATTTTTTGTCGAGCAGATCGCTGGAGATACGCTAGATGTAAATGCGATGGTTGGCAAAGGCGCTGATCCGCACACTTATGAGCCAAAGCCAAAGCAGATGAAGGAGCTTGAAAAGAGCGAGCTTTACTTTGCTATCGGCATCGAGTTTGAGGACGCGTGGCTTGATCGCTTCTCAAAGACGTTTAAAAATTTACGCATCGTAAAGACGCAGGAAGGCATCGAAAAGATCGCTATGAGCGAGGAGCATGAACATGAAGAGCACCACGAGCACAAGCACGAGGGTGAGCATAAGCATGAGCACCATGACCACGAGGGCGAGCACCATCATCACCACCATGACGGCCTTGACCCACACATCTGGCTTGATCCTATCTTGGTAAAAACTCAAGCTGATAACATCGCAAAGGCGCTAATAGAGAAATTCCCGCAAAATGCAAAGCTATATGAGGAGAATTTGGCTAAATTTAAGGCTAGTCTTGATGAGCTTGATGGCTTTATCAAAAACGAGCTAAAAGATGTCAAAACTCGCGAATTTATCGTATATCACCCATCTTGGGGCTACTTTGCAAAGCGCTATAACTTAGAGCAAATCGCCATCGAGATAGAGGGCAAAGAGCCAAAGCCAGCTGAGCTAAAAGAGCTTATCGAAGAAGCCAAAGAGCACGGTGTAAAGGTCATTTTCGTGGCTCCACAATTCCCAACAAAGGCTGCAAATTTGATCGCAAAAGAGACTGGCTCAAAGGTCGTCATGATAGACCAACTACCTGAAAACTGGCTAGCCGAGATGAAAAAAACGGCTGAAATTTTCGCAAAAAGCCTATAAAAATGTTAGCGCGCCTGATCGTCATTTGCCTACTAGCGATAAATGCTTTCGGGTGTGCTCTATGCTCGCTTTATAGCCCAACAGCTCACGTGAGCGCGAAATTTGTCGCGCAAGAAAATAACATCACGCAGATCGCTTTTACTTGGACCTTTTCGCAAAATTTCTCAGACCTGATGAAGCAAAATTTTGACCTCAATCAAGATGAAAAGATAGATGATAAAGAGCTTAGAAAGATCCGCTTAAATTTACTAGACTACCTTGTGCCAAGGCACTATCTAACGGACATTGAGTATTATTATAAGGACGAAAACGCCACTAAAATAGAGCCAAATTTAAATAATTACAAACTCTACTTTGATGAGGGCAGGCTTAAATTTGACGTGAGTTTTAAGACAAATTTAGTGATCGCTGACGGACTTGTCGTGTCGGTTGATATGGAGGACAAAGAGGGCTATTTTAACTTCAAATTTACGCAAAATAACGCATTTTTGGTGGGTAAGAGCTTCTGGGCAATACCAAATTCAAACTCAAATTTGATATTTTTTACATTTTCAAGCAAAGAAGCAGCCAAAGCTCACAACGAGAAGCCAGCGCTTAAAGAGCTACTAAAAGAGCCAGTGGCAGGCGCGAGCGATGAGAATTTAAGCCAGATAGATAAGATCGATGAGGCTAAATTTGACATCGTCTCAAAAACTAGCCTAAGCTTGCTTGATAGGCTAAAGCAAATTTTAAGAAGCGTTGATTACAAAAGCCCGCTTGCGCTGCTATTTTTGGCGTTTATCTCATTTGGCTATGGCTTCTTGCACGCTGCTGGAGCAGGCCACGGCAAGGTGCTAACAAGCTCATATTTTGCCGCAACTGGTGGCAGCTATAAAAGGGCGTTTTTGTTTGCCTTAAAGATCGGCTTTTTGCATGTTGTGGGCGCATTTGTCTTTGTCTTTGCTAGCTTTTTACTGCTTCGTGAAGTAAGCAGTGACCTCACAAAGGACACTGCTAGCATAACGACTGCGTTTTCTGGAGTTGTGATCTTTTTTGTGGCGATTTTTATGCTTGTTAAAAAGATCAAATTTTACCTTTCAAACAAAAATGAGACTAAATTTTATATTTTTAGATCAAATCTAAGCCAAAATTTGAGTAAAAATACAAAATTTAAAAGCGAGTGCGGCTGTCAAATTTGCTCAACCAAAAAGCCAAAGAGCAAAGAGGAGTGGCTAGTAGCGGCCGCTGCGGCTCTTGTGCCCTGTCCTGGCACGATCTTAGTCTTTGTGCTGGCAAATGAGATAGGTAGCTACTTTGCAGGCGTGATAAGTGGCGTATTTATGGCGCTTGGCATGAGTGTGGTGATATTTGTAGCGGCAGTTTTTGGCTCAAAGATCAGCACGAACATTAAGCTAAAAAAGCTTAAAATCTACGCAGAATTTGCAGCCCTTGGCATCATGCTTTGGCTTGGACTTTTCATTTTTGTCACGACATTTACGCAAAAGAGTCTATTTTGAAAGATATTATAAAAATTAGAAATTTAAACTTTAGCTACGATAAACAAGTCGTTTTAGAGGATATTAACTTAGAGTATAGTAGCGATGAGTTTTTGGCGATAATCGGTCCAAATGGCGGGGGCAAAAGCACGCTTTTAAAGCTCATTTTGGGTCTGCTTAAGCCTCAAAGTGGCGAGATAAAGCTCTTTGGTAAAGAGCCAAGCGAGGTTAGTAAATTTATAGGCTACGTGCCGCAAAATTTCCTCTCAAATCAAAGCTTTCCGATGATGGTTTTAGAAGTCGTTTTGATGGGATTAATCGATAAAAAAATCTTTGGCTTTTACTCAAAAGATGAAAAAGCCCTAGCGCTAAGTGCCCTTGAAAAGGTCGGTATGAGGGAGTTTGCAAACGCGAGGATCGGCGAGCTAAGTGGCGGTCAAAGGCAGCGCGTCTATATCGCTAGAGCGCTTTGCGCAAATGCAAAAGTGCTTATCTTAGACGAGCCAACAGCCAGCATCGACACGAAAGGGCAGGCTGAAATTTATGAAATTTTAAAGGGCATAAACACAAATGGCGTGGGCGTGGTTTTAGTCAGTCACGACCTAAATATCGTGCTAAATTATGCTACAAAGATCGCTTACGTGAGCAAAAATTTACACATTCACAAAACGCATGAAAACCTTGCAAAGAGGGAATTTATCGAGCATCTAGCTAGAACGCATAGCCATTTTTGTGATGTCGAGATCGCACTTGGCGAGTGCGGTTGTGAAAAAACAAAGAGCAATGTTTTTAAATTTTAAAGAGAGAAAATGAGTGAAATTTTAGAGTTAAATTTTATGCAAAATGCCTTTATTGCTGGCATTTTAGTAAGCATAATATGCGGCATGATAGGCTCGCTTGTGGTGATAAACAAGATGACTTTCATCGCTGGAGGCATCGCACACGGCGCGTATGGTGGCATAGGGCTTGCATTTTTCTTCTCACTCGAGCCGCTTTTTGGTGCGAGCATATTTTCACTATTTTTAGCACTCATCATCGCCACGATCACGCTAAAAGATAAGACAAACATCGACTCCGTAATAGGCGCTATTTGGGCGATTGGCATGGCTATTGGCATCATTTTCATCGACCTCACACCTGGCTATAACGCCGATCTTATGAGCTATCTTTTTGGCTCGATACTTGCAGTTAGCGGCACAGATATCGCGTTTATGAGTGTTTTGGATCTCTTGTTTTTGGCTCTTATCGCACTTTTTTACCGCCAGTTTGTGGCGATCAGCTTTGATGCGGAGTTTGCAAAACTTCGCGGGCTAAATACGACATTTTTTCACTATTTGCTAGTTTGTATGATGGCGCTTTGTGTGGTTGCTACGATACGCGTCGTGGGGCTCATACTTGTCATCGCGCTACTTACCATACCGCCTTATATAGCGCAAATTTTTGCCAAAAGGCTGGGGCTAATGATGCTAATCTCAACCATTTTTTCTATCATTTTTTGCTTTATTGGGCTTGTGATCAGCTTTTATTTCAACCTCACAGGCGGAGCTAGCATCATCTTAGTCGCCTCGCTTTGTTTTTTTGCGTTTAGCTTTAAATTTAAAAGCTTGAGAGGCTAGCCCTTTTTAGCTGCCTAAAGGTCCAGAATAAAAAGCAAACTGCCGTAAAGTAGACGCTAAAAAAGAGCGCTAACCACATAAATTTGATCTCAAGTCTTAGCCAAAAGACTACCACGTAAAAGAGCGAGCATTGAAGCACGAGCTGTCTAAAACCATTTAGCAAAAAGATCGCCACTGGGCGTTTTATCGCTTGTAGCGTGCTGCCTGAGATGTTTATCGTGCCGTAAGCCATGTAGGCAAGTGAGTTGATGCCAAGGTAGAGCTTTGCCACTTCTAGCACGGCTGGCGTGCCATCAAAGAGCTTGATCGCGCTCTCGCCAAAAAGCCTGATGAAGATGTAGGCAAAGGCGCAGTAGATGAGCAAAAAAAGAAGCGATAGTTTGTAGCACTGCATCGCTCTTTGAAAGCTCTTAGCGCCGTAGTTTCTTGAGATGATACTAAGCACTCCTGCTGCCATGCCGATGGTTGGAAGCACTAAAATTTGCTCGATCCTTAAGGCTATGCCATAGCCTGCCACTGCATTGACGCCGTAAAAGCTTACAAATTTTAAAAGCACAAGCGAGCCAAGCGACATTGAGAGGTAGTTTAGACAAGCTGGCAAAGCTTGCTTTAGTATCTTTGCCCAGACGGCGAAATTTGGCACGAAATAGCCTAAATTTCTAGGCTCTATCATCTTGCTTTTTTTGACTTTAAAAAAGAGATAGATCATGCCTAAAAACTGCACGCTAGCCGTTGCTAGTGCAAGACCTTTTACGCCAAGAGCAAAGATAAAAGCAAAAAGATAGCAAAAAAATGCGTTGATAAAAAGGCCACAAAATAGCCAGTTGCGATAGCTTTTAGTATCGCCAAGTGCGACAAGTATGCCATTAAGCGATTTTATAAGTAGGAAAAATGGAGCTGCAAGAAAGATGACGCCAGCGTAGTCAAGCGCCTCTTTGATGTAGTGATGATCAGCACCTAAAAGAATTAGTAAATTTGGCGCTAGCAAGTAGCCACAAAGCCCCATAAATAGGGCAAAAAGAAGCACAAAGATGATGCCATTTGCCGCATAAAGTTTAGCCATTTTTGGTTTGTTTGCGCCTAGGCTGTTGCCTATTAGCGCGGTGAGTGCCGAGCCAAAGCCAAGCCCGATGCCAACGACACTTAGATAGAGCAAAAAGCTCATCGCCATGCCAGCAACTGCAAGGGTAGAAATTTTAGCGGC
>CAUUZE010000100.1:0-5972 GCA_963549665.1 Campylobacter concisus
CCAAGGATGATTTGGTTGATAAGCGGGATCTTGTCGATGATGCCGCTTGCGTCTTTTAGTATCTTTAGCTCAAGGTCGATGTTTATCTTTTTGCTCTTTAGATCGATCGTGCCGCGTCCGCCGATATCTGCGCTCGTGCCTATCATCTCAATCGCTAAAAACTCGATCACGTCGCCCTTTCTTGTGAGTAAAATTTTGCCGTTTTTAACAGTAAAACCCTTGTCGTTAAAGTCAGGTGTTTTAAAGCTAAGAAGCGACGGCACCGAGTTTAGGAAGCTTAGTAGCTTTTGATAAAAGATGTAGTCTTTTAGATAGGTGCCAAAAAATCTCACCTCAGCCTTGAAATTTTTCGAGCTCTCTCCAAGCATTTTTAGGCGAAATTTACCGCCCTCAAAGCTCTTGATGCTAAAAAGATCGTTGATAAACTCGCCGCTTATATCAGTTGCGTCTAAATTTATGCTTTTCTCATCGCTAAAATATCCAACTCTGCCTTGCTTTGCCAGTCCATTTAGCGAGGTGCTTTTGCCTTTTTTTTCAGCGCTAAAACTGGTAAATGGCAAGGTTTTGTTAAGGTCTTGCAAGATGATGTCGCCATTTTTTGCAAAAAGCTCAAGTGGCGTGCTTTGCTCTTTTGTGCTGTTGTCATCAAGCACAAGCAAATTTAGGTCGTTACTCTTAGCCTCTATGCCCTTTTCAGTGATGTTTAAAGAGAGTTTTTTGCTTGCACTTTGCACTTTTACGCCAGCCTTTGAGACCGTGATCAAAAAGTCGTCACTATCATATTTTGAGCCATTTTTATCCAAAAACGGCATGTCAAATTTAAGCCCTTTTGCCAAAATTTCAAGATTAATAAAGTCCTTGCTTTTTATGCTCACATCATCAAAGCCAAGCACGCCATTTTGCTTTAAAACTGGGGAGTTTTGCATGATGAAGTTGCTATTTTTGGTGGCTATCAAGCTCTCATCACCAAAGCTTAAATTTAGCCCAAAAGGCTCGATACTAAGTGTGGTCTCACTTGACTTACTAAAGTCAAGAAGTGCAGTAAAAGGCTCATTTTTAAAGGCTAAAATTTCATCATTTTTCTCTTTTAGATCAAAGCTTTCTATGACGCCTTTTATCTCGCCGGTGCTTTTTTGTAAATTTATATCTGCTTTTGCATTTGCTCTGAAAAAATCAAGCCCAAAGCCGCTTGCATCGATGTTTAGCGTAGAAGTATTTACAAGCTTTACAAGGGCACTTTTAGCGTTAAATTTACTCCCAGCGATATCTAAAACCGCATCACTTATCTTAAAATCGCCATTTGCGATGACGCTTTTTTCATCAAAATTTTCTAAGCTCTTCTCATCAAGCTTTATCAAAATTTTTAGGCTAGCGTCCATTTTGCCGCTTAGCTGCCTAACTGGCACGATGATCTTATAAGCTCTTAGTATCTCATTTATCGCCTCATCGTAAATGGAATTTGTCTTTATAAAAAGCTCTAAATTTGCACTTTTTTCATCAAAGATGTTGTTTATAGCAACATTTGAGCCATCAAGCTTTTTGCCTTTATAAACTGGAGCTGTAAGGTCAAATTTAAGCTTTGAGTTATTAAGTGTGATGTTTGCCTCAGCGACATTTACAGCTGGCAAGCCTTTATCAAATTTAACAAGTAAATTTTTGGCATTTGCAGTAGCATTTAGCTCGTTTAAGAAAAGATCATTTTTGGCTAGGTCAGCCTTGCCATTTATCTCATTTAGGTGATAGTCATCAGCCACGATGTAGCCATATATCCAGTTTTTAACCTCGCTGTTTAGGTGTATGCGACTATCAAGCTCAGCGATGAAGTCCTTTATGCTGCCAGCATTTACGTCATAGGCCTTGTAGGTTAAAAGCGTATCTTTTAAGGCAAAGCTAAGCTTGCCATTTAGCTCGTGCGAGCTGAAATTTCCATCAAATTTATAATCATCCTTGTCAAAATTTGCGCTACCTTCGCCGCTGATGCTTACGTTAAAATCTTTAAGGCTTAAATTTTTTACTATGAAGCGATCTATGCCATCTTTCTGCTTATTTTGAAATTTGATATCGATGTTTAGATAAGGACTATCAACGAAAAATATATCATCTAAAAATAAAATTTTGATATTAAAATCATCGCCGATTTGCACGCTCTCAAGTGAAATTTCTTGAAAAAAGGTCTCAAGATAATCAACGCCCTGACTAAGGTTTAAAAGTTGCTTGTCGCTATCTTTTTGCGCCACGTCTTTTTTAAAGCTTGGTAGCTTGATCTGCTTTGCTCTTACAATTAATTTTTTATCTAACTTTATATATAATTGCTCCAATTTTACGCCGTAAAACTCGAAATCGTTAATTTTTATGCCGTATTTTAAAAGCAAAAGAAGCGAAAGAATTAAAATGATAAAAAATTTTATAAAAAAGCCATACCTAGATATTTTCTTTGATATCGTACTCATCGTCGTCCTAAGCATATTTGTCTATTTGGCACGCCCCATAAACACGAGCAAAGTCGTCTTTGTGCCAAAGGGAAGTGTGGGTGAGATTATATCTTATTTAGCTAATCGCAACTTTAACTTAAGCGCCATAGATAAATACGCCATGCGCTTCATCGGCTCGCCTCAGTCTGGCTGGATCGAGATAGGCAAAGATAAAATTTCAAGGGTTGATTTTTTAAAAAAACTTGCCAAGGCAAAGGCTGCGATGACGGAGATCACGCTCATCCCCGGCGAAACTACTATCGTTTTTTTAAACCAGATAGCAGCCCAGCTTGGACTTGACGGAGCTAAACTAAATAGCGAGTATAACGCCCTTGCGCCAGTCGCTGATGGCTTTTTGATGCCAAATACTTATAAGATCCCAGTTGGCATCAGCGAGAGGCACCTAGCTTATTACCTTGTAAATTCATCTAAAAAGGCGCAAAGCGAGATCAGCAGAAAAATTTTTGGCGAATACAACGAAAAAAAGTGGTTTAAAATTTTAACCATCGCCTCAATCATCCAAAAAGAGGCTGCAAACGACGCTGAGATGCCTCTTGTCGCCTCAGTCATCTACAACCGCCTAGATAAGGGCATGAGGCTGCAGATGGATGGCACGCTAAATTATGGCATCTTCTCGCACGATGTGATCACGGCTGAGCGCATAAGAAGCGATATGAGCGAGTTTAACACCTATCTAAACGACGGCATACCGCCAAGTCCAGTCTGCTGCGTCTCTATAAGTGCGATAAAAGCGGCGATAAACCCTGCAAAGAGCGATTATCTATACTTTGTGCTTGATAAAAAGGCGAAAAAACACATTTTTTCAAAAACCTTAAGCGAGCACAATCAAAATATCGCAAAATAGGGCTAAAATACAACTAGCTTTAATAAAAAACGTGATAAATTTCAAAAAATCAAAAGGGCTAAAATGAGTGACATTATCTGGACTAAAACCGACGAAGCACCGCTATTTGCAAGCTACTCTCTCTTTCCTATCGTAAAGAGCTTTTTATCACGTGCTGGCATTAGCATAACTAGGGCTGACATCAGCTTGGCTGGGCGAATTTTATCTCTTTTTAGCAAAGAGCTTGGGCTAAACAAGGCTGACGAGCTGGAGCTTTTGGGTGAGCTAACCGCGCACAAAGAGGCAAATATCATAAAACTGCCAAACATCTCAGCCACGCTCGTTCAGCTAAAAGCGGCCATTGAGGAGCTTAGAAGCAAGGGCATAAACGTGCCATTTTATCCAGACGAGATCATCACAGACTACGACGAAGAGGTCGCTAAAAAATATGCAAAAGTGCTTGGTAGCGCTGTTAATCCAGTGCTAAGACAAGGAAACTCAGACAGAAGAGTTTTGCCTCCTGTTAAAGAATTTGCCAAAAAGCATCCACATAGCAACGGTAACTGGGGCAAGGCAAATAAAACTAAAATTTGCTACATGCAAAAGGGCGATTTTTATGAAAATGAGCGCTCAATCATCGCTAGCAAAGATGAGAAATTTTATATAAATTTTATAAGTTTAGATGGCAAAAAAGAGCTTTTAAAAGAGCTTGCCGTTCAAAGCGGCGAGATAGTTGATGCTACCTTTTTAAGCGTAGATGAGCTGGATAAATTTTATGAGAGCTGCTTTGACGAGGCAAAAAAAGAGAATTTGACCTTGAGCCTTCATCTAAAATGCACGATGATGAAGGTTAGCGACCCAGTCATCTTTGCGCATGCGATAAAGAGCTATTTTAAAGAGGTTTTTGAGCTATTTGGTGAGGAGTTTAAAACTCACGGCGTTGAGGCAAAAAATGGCTTAAAAGATATGTTTTCTAAAATTTCAACTCTTAAAAATAAAGATGAAATTTTGGCTAAATTTGATGAAATTTTGAGCAAAAAGGCAAAAATTTGGGCACTAAATGAAAATGCCAGCAACTTTGACGTGCCAAATGATGTTATTATCGATGCCTCAGTGCCAGCACTCATTAGAAACTCTGGCAAGGTAAAAGATAAGGACGGCGAGCTAAATTTCTCACTTTGCATGATCCCAGATAGAACCTACGCTAGGGTTTATGAGGCCTGCGTGGCGGACTTTAAGGAGCATGGCGCGCTTGATGTGAGCAAGATCGGCAGCGTAGCAAACGTGGGGCTAATGGCTAAAAAGGCCGAGGAGTACGGCAGCCACGATAAGACTTTCATCGCAAAAGAGGACGGAGAATTTGTTGTTTGTAACGAAGCTGGAGAGAGCGTCTTTAAATTTAGCGTCAAAAGTGGCGACATTTTTCGGATGACGCAGGCTAAAGAAGATGCGATAAATGCGTGGTTTGAGCTTGCTTTAAAAAGAGGCGAAATTTCAAAAGATGAGCTTATATTTTGGCTAGATAGTAGCCGGGCGCATGATAGAAATTTGATAGCTAAATTTGAAAAATTTAGAGATAAATTTACTAGTGCTGGCGTGAAATTTGAAATTTTAAACTACGAGCAAGCAACTAAAAAATCGCTTGAAATGATAAGAGCTGGCAAAGACGTCATAGGCGTAACTGGCAACGTTTTAAGAGACTATCTAACCGATCTTTTTCCGATATTTGAGCTAGGTGGCAGCTCAAAAATGCTCTCAGTCGTGCCGCTACTTGCTGGTGGAGCGATGTTTGAGACGGGCGCTGGCGGAACGGCTCCGACGCTTGTAAAAGAGCTAAAAGAGAGAAATCATCTGCTTTGGGACAGCCTTGGCGAGTTTTTAGCGCTTAGTGCATCGCTTGAACATTTGGCGTTTTTTAGACAAAAAAAAGAGGCAAAAGAGCTAAGCGAGGCGCTAAATAGAGCGGTTGCTAGCTATTTGGACGAAAATAAAACGCCAAATGCTACTCTTGATACTAGAGAGTCGCACTTTTATCTAGCGCTTTTTTGGGCGAGAGAGATGGCAAAAAGTGGCGGAATTTTGAGCGCAATATTTGCAAATTTAGCAGACGAGCTAGAGAAAAATGAGAGTGAAATTTTAAGGCAGATCAGAGAAAATGATGGTGCAAGCGTGGAATTTGGCGGATACTACCTGCCAGACGAAGCAAAAGCAAATGAGGTCATGAGACCAAGTGTAATTTTAAATCAAATAATAGGATAGAAGATGAAAATAAGTGTAGTTGGAGCTGGAAACGTCGGTGCGAGCATAGCGTATGCGCTTTGTATGAGGGAGCTTTGCGATGAGATCGCGCTTGTGGATATATTTGGCGATGTGGCGCGCGCAAAGGCGATCGACCTAGCGCAGTCAAGCTGCGTTTTTAACGCAAAAACTAGCGTTTGCGGTGGCGAGGACTTTGCTTTGTTAGAAGGTAGCGACATCGTCATAGTCACTGCAGGAAGCCCAAGAAAAGAGGGTCAAACCAGAGAGGACTTGCTACTTAAAAACGCCGTAGTCGTAAAGCAAACAGCGCAAAATATCGCTAAATTTGCACCAAATGCGGTGATAATCGTAGTCACTAATCCGCTTGATGTGATGGTCTGGACGGCACATAAATTTAG
>CAUUZE010000101.1:0-5945 GCA_963549665.1 Campylobacter concisus
CTTTGATCTCCTCTTCAAGCTCGCCTGTGATGCTAACTCTCATCGTATCGCCGATGCCTTCAAGCAAAAGCCCGCCAAGTGCGATCGCGGACTTGATGGTCGCGTGAAAAGTGGTACCTGCCTCTGTTACGCCTAGATGAAATGGATAGTTTGTCTTTGGGCGAAGCGCTCTATAAGCTTGCATCGTGCGCTCGACGTCGCTTGATTTGAGCGAAATTTTAATGTCTGTAAAGTCAAAATCCTCAAGAAGCTTGATGTTATACATCGCACTCTCTACCATCGCTTCCACAGTGCGGCCGTAGCGATCCTCAAACTGCTTTTCAAGCGAGCCAGAATTTACACCTATTCGGATAGGTAAATTTCGCTGCTTGCAGGCATCAACGACTGCTTTTATATTTTTGGCTGAGCCTATATTGCCGGGATTTATGCGGATAGCATCGACAAATTCGCTAACGATGAGCGCATAGGTGTGGTTAAAATGGATGTCTGCAACGACTGGGATGGGGGAGCTGGCGACGATTTGCTTTAGCGCGCTGGCGTCCTCTTTGTCAAAAACTGCGCAGCGCACGATGTCACAGCCTGCAAAATATAGCCTTTGTATCTGCTCTAGCGTGCCTTTTACGTCCTTTGTCTTTGAAAATGTCATCGACTGCACGGAGATCGGTGCGTCACCGCCTATTAAAACATCGCGAATTTTTATCTGTTTTGTTGGGTATCGTTGCAAAATTTTGCCTTTAAATTTTATTGGGGATTATATAAAATCTTGGCTTTTAAATAAATTTGTTAAAAATAGTTATAAATATTTTTGTTATATGCCAGCAACATAATCTAGTGTGTAAATTTTATTTTACACATCCCAGCTCTAAAAAATCTCTCTCTTTATATATTTTGTATTTTGTCTTGTCAAAAATAGTTAGAGTTTTTCCTGCATTTTCACTAATTGATTTGTTGATTAATTCTATATTTAAGTATTTTGATAGGCTTGAGTTTTGATCATACATCTTTTTTAATATCCTTTGATAGGCCACATCACCACCATGAAATCCATCAATAAATTCGCAACTATCCTTATAATAATCTCTCATATCGTGAAAATCATAATTTTCTATATCTGTGTCTTTTACGAGTTTTCTAAATTCAGAAACATAGTTGTATTTATAGCCAAGACTATTCATTTTTTCAATAACTTCGTTTGCCAAAGGCGGTATAAAGAGTATTAATTTTATATCATTGTCTTTTGCAAATTTTATAATCTCATTGAAAATTTCAACTCTTTCTTTAGAAATGTGGTTGGCATATTCAAATCTATTGTTTCCATTGTCTATTCTATTAAAAGTATTTGAAAAGCCTATATCACTATTTTCTTTTTCACCTAAAATAAATTGAGAGTATTGGTATGAGCCATCTTTTCTGAAGCCATTTGAGTATTCTAATGATCTTATTCCTATATTTTGATAATTTGTTATATCATTCTTGTCTCTTGAAATATATTTGAAAATCTTGAAGTCTATTTCTTTTTTAATGATATCAGATAAAATTTTATTTATTTTATCTTTTATATTAGAGTTCTTTTCTTCTAAATCATTGACTAGACTAGGCTGATAATAATTTTCATTAAACCACCAAAAATCTAGACCTAAAATGATTATTTTAGGCTTATGATATTTTGTCATTTCTTTTAAGAATAAATATCCTTCATTTAAAAAATTCATCGCACCACCAGCTGTTATAAATTTTGTGTTAAAGCTTTCTTCTCTGAACTGCATAACTCTTGATGAACCTAAGGCTATAATCTCTGGTTTTTTGTTTTTTATTAATTCTAATTTATACTGAAGCGTATTGAAATCTAAAGGATTATAAATAGCATCTTTTTCTAGCTGAAATTTTACAATTTTTTCTATTGTGGTATCTTCCTTGGCTTTATGCAAGAGATCGTAGATAAAAAGAGAAGGTATTGACACAACAAGAAATGTAAAAAGGAATATAAAAAAAATAATTATTGAAAATTTTTTATTTGTTAGCATTTAAAATCCTAAAAATTAAAATATAAAAATTCTGTTTTTACAGCTATCATTGAGTAAAAAGATAACAATAGTATAAATATAAGCTTAATTATTTTTTGATAGCTTGGCTGAAAACTAATCATCTTTTCTATAGAGTTTTTAAAAGCTAAGACTAAAATAAAACCAAGTAATAAAAATAAAATAGTACTCTTATCTCCAATTCTTGCAATAAAACCATCAAACCCAACTCCATATTTAGTTAAAAACCCAAGTTTTGCTTCTAGAAAATTTGGCAAAACAATACCACTAAGCCCAAACATCCCTTTTAAAACTTTTAAAGCATCGTCCCAATCTTTTGCTCTAAAAAATACCCAAGTAATATTTATGAAGTTAAATGTTATGAACCAAGCCAAAATTTTATTCATCTTGAAGCCAAGTTCGCTCCAAATTCTGTGAATAACCAAGGCAACGCCATGCAAAAATCCCCAAAAGATAAATGTCCAGCCAGCCCCGTGCCATATACCACCTATTATAAAGGTCGCCATTAAATTTGCGTATGTTCGAAGCCTGCCTTTGCGGTTACCACCTAGCGGGATATAGATATAATCTCTTAAAAACCTGCTTAGCGTTATGTGCCATCTGCGCCAAAAGTCTTGAATGTTTAAGGCTTTATAAGGTGAGTTAAAGTTTATCGGAAGCTTGATATTAAAAAGAAGTGCCGCACCGATAGCCATATCGCAGTATCCGCTAAAGTCAAAGTAGAGCTGAAATGTATAGCTTAGGCTAGTCGCCCATGCTTCAAATAAATTTAAGACAGCCGCATTGTCAAAACCATTTGTTGCCCAAACAGCAAAACTATCAGCGATAACTACCTTTTTAAAAAGTCCTATCGAAAATATAAATAGACCAAGTGCTATATTTTTATAGTTGATTACTCTATTTCTTAAATTTGCAAACTGCGGCATCATCTCTTTGTGATGCACGATCGGACCAGCGATTAGTTGTGGAAAAAAGGTAACAAATAAGCAGTAGTTTAAAAAATCATACTGCTTCGTACCCCCCCCCGTAGCACTATCGACCAAATATGCTATCTGCTGAAAAGTAAAAAATGATATCGCAAGAGGTAGTAGCAAATTTAAATGAGGTATGTGGGTATTAAAGATAAAATTTACATTGCTTATAAAGAAGTCTGAATATTTAAAATATCCAAGTAGCATTAAATTTGCCACAATGCCTAGTATAAGAATAAATTTTTTAGAAATTCTACTATTTTCTTTGTTTAGCTCCACCCCAAAGCAGTAGTTAAACACCATTGAGCCTAAGATTAGCGGCAGATAAATGACATTCCACCAGCTGTAAAAAAATAGAGATGATAGAACCAAAAAGCCCTTTGCTACTTCTGTGAGGCGCTTTTTGTTTAGATAAAAATATACAAAAAATGTAAATGGTAAGAATAAAAATATAAATTCGTAAGAGTTAAAAAGCATTGACGCATCCGTTAAATTTTTGGTGAGATTATAATAAAGATTGGCTAATCACTAGCTAAAATTTACCGGATCTATATCAATGTCGCTAAGTTCGCTTTTGCAGAGGTTTGCCGCTTTTAAAAGCATGGCGTGAGAGTTTGAACGAAGCAGAATTTCATATCTAAATTTGCCCCCAAGATATTCTATCTGGCACTTGCCATATCCAACGATCTCTAGCTCATCGCCTTTTAGTGGCTCTAGCCTTTGCACAAATTCGTTCATTGCGCCCTTTGCCATGCTCTCATCTTTGTGCGAAACGACCACGCGAAGCAGCCTAGTAAATGGCGGATACAGCCCCTCTCGGTAACTGATCTCCTCCTTTAAAAATGCGTCGTAGTCGCTGATATAACTTTCAAAAAAATCCCTTTGCTTGCTTTGGATGATGACCCTGCCAGCTCCGTTTCTGCCGGCTCTTCCAGCTACTTGCATGGCAAGGGCAAGCGTCCGCTCTCTAGCTCTATAATCAGGAAAATTTAAAAGCTCGTCAAAGCCCATGATGACGGCAAGCTCGACGTTGTGATAATCATGCCCCTTGCTTAGCATCTGCGTGCCAAGCAGGATATCTATCTTGCCATCGTTAAATTCTTTTAAAGCCTTTACAAGCTTATTTTGCGTCGTGATCTCGTCTCTATCAAATTTAGCGATCCTAGCGTTTGCAAACTCAGCTTGCAGCCTCTCAAGAAGCTCGCTCGTACCGATCTTTTTAGCCTCTATCATCTCGCTGCCGCACTGGTGGCAGGTCTTTGGCACGGCCATTTTGTGCTCGCAGTATTGGCACTTGAGCACGTTTTGCTTTTTGTAGTAGCTCATGCCGATGCTACAAAATGGACACTTCACCGTCTCGCCGCAGTTTTTGCAGACAAGATATTTGAAATTTGCCCTTGTTGGCAGGCAGATGACGGCTTGTTTTTTGTTTTCAAGCGTCTTTGCGATCTGCTCTTTTAAAATTTCGCTTATGCCAGTCTCGCTCTCGTCAAATATATAGCTCTTTTGCGACACAAAATATGTCCCTTTTAGGCGAAAATGCTCCTGCTTGTAAAAGCTAGTGAGGCTTGGTGTGGCGCTTCCAAGTACCACTTGCAGGTCAAATTTGCTAGTTAAAAAGAGGGCTAGGTCCCTTGCGTTGTAGTGGGGCTTTGAGCCCGTGTTTTTGTAGCTATCGTCGTGCTCTTCGTCTATGATGATGAGTTTTAGCCTCTCAAGTGGCAAAAATAGGGCAGATCTAGCTCCAGCTATAAGCCTTGCCTTGCCACTTTTGATGTCCTTTAAAATTTGCTCTTTTTTCTTTGGCGTGATCTTTGAGTGCCACACAGCCACAGCCTCGCCAAAGAAGCTCTCTAAGCGCTTTTGCATCTGCGGAGTTAGTGAAATTTCAGGCATTAAAAATAGCGCTTGAGCGCCTTCGTTTAAAATTTCTCTGATTTTAGCGATGTAAATTTCACTTTTTCCACTTCCAGTGTCGCCAAAGATGAGTGAGCTTTTTCGCTCGTTTATAAAATTTAGCGCTTCAAGCTGCTTTGGGCTTAAATTTGGCGCTTTAAAGTCGGTTGCGCCACTATAAATTTCATCATCAGTAAGGCTTTGTGGCTCAAATAAATTTATAGCAACGCCAAGCTCGCAGGTGTAGTAGTAGGCGATAAATTTAGCTAAAGTTGCTTGGATATCGTTTAGCTTAATGGGTAAAATTTCATCAATTAGGCTTGTTTTAAAGCTTGGCTCATCAACTTCACGCAGGATAAAGCCAGTTAGACTTTTGCCCCTAAGCTTTGCAGTGACGGCGCGAAATGGCGCAATATCTAGCTCGCTTTTATATGTGAGCGCAGCTAAATTTACCCCGCTAAATACGACCTCGTAGTATCTCATCACTCAAGGGCGCTGCAAAGTCCGTCGCTGCTCTGGCAGTCAAATTCGCCAGTGGTTTTGTTATAAGTGAAATTTGCTGTTTGTCCGTCTAGTTTGAAGGTATAAGTGGTTGCTCCAGTTTTGTGCCAGCCGTTTTTTGTGCCGCTATCAGCGATATTTACGCTTATTACTTTGTTGAAAAGTTTATTCCCATCATCAAGCGCGTCTGGATATGCTGGAGTGCCTTTTAGGACGCTATCGTTGTATTTTAGTGAGATGCCGCTTTTTATGGCAGCGATTTGCGTTTTTGCATTTGCGACTATGGCGTCGCTTCTAGTAAAGAAAAGCTTTGGTATAGCAATAGCGCTCAAGATGCCAAGTATGACGATGACAAATATAATTTCTATTAGGGTAAAAGCTCTTTTTTTCATTTATTTTCCGGTTTTAGTATCTCTTCTATCTCTTTTGTAACGCCATTAACGACGCGCAAATTTGTGTAGCTCTCGTAGCTCTTTTCGACAAAGGCGTTTATAAGCTCACGAGGCTCGATAAATTTCTTTCCCCCCATAAATTT
>CAUUZE010000102.1:0-5906 GCA_963549665.1 Campylobacter concisus
CCCTTTGTTGGATGCTTTGCCGCAGGTAAAAACTCGCCCTCAAACCTATGTAAATTTATCTTTTGTGAGCCAAAATTTAGGCTAATGTGACCGTCTTTCTGAGCTGGCCGCATGCCTAAAATGTCGCAGTAAAATTTAAGCGCCTCTTTAACGTCGCTTACGACTATCACGATGTGATCTAAATTTTTTATCTGCATTTTGGCTCACATTTTTATTTTTGATCTCTTGATGCCCTTTTTCTAGCGTAGATATTTAAGCACTCAACCGCTAGCGAGAAGCCCATCGCAAAGTAGATGTAGCCTTTTGGCACATGCACGCCAAAGCCATCAAGTATGAGCGCAAAGCCAACAAGCACCAAAAATGCGAGTGCGAGCATTTTTATGGTTGGGTTGTTATCGACAAATTCTGAGATCGCCTTTGAGGCAAACATCATCACGCCAACTGCGATGATGACGGCAAGTATCATGATATCGATGTGCTGAGCCATGCCAACTGCGGTGATAACGCTATCAAGCGAAAAGACTATGTCTAAAATGCCTATTTCAAGGATAGTCGCAAAAAATCCTGGATGAGACTTGCTCTCGTGAGCCTCTTCGTGCTTGCCAGTGACGTTTGCGTGGATCTCCATTGATGATTTTACTATCAAAAATAGACCGCCTATTATAAGCACTAGATCGCGCCCAGTGATGCTAAGCTCACCTATGCTAAAGAGCGGCTTTGTAAGCTTCATGATCCAAAATAGCGAAAGTAGTAGGATGATCCTAGTGATCATCGCAAAGCCAAGCCCTAAAATGCGGCCCTTACCCCTTTGCTCTGGTGGCAGTTTGCCTACTAAAATAGCGATAAATATGATGTTATCTATGCCTAAAACTATCTCCAAGCCAGTTAGCGTAAGTAGCGATATCCACGCCTCTGGCGAACTCAACCATTCAAACATTTACTTCCTTTGTTAAAATTTTTATTATGCTTTGGGGCAAAATTTCATGCTCTATGGCGTGAATTTTAGCCTCCCACTCATCTAAACTCATGCCGTCCTCGCGCTCAAACGCCCTTTGCGCGATCAGTTTGCCCCCGTCAAGCTCCTCACTCACGTAGTGCACGCTGACACCGCCTATCATCATATCGCTCTCAAAGCTCTCCTTTATCGCATGCGCACCCTTAAAAAGCGGCAGGATAGATGGGTGAAGGTTTATGGCTTTGACATGCGCCGTAAAAACTGGCGTTAGTATCCTCATGAAGCCTGCAAGCACTGTTAGATCTGCCCCGCTTTTTAAAATTTGCTCCACCAAAACAGCGTCAAATTCCTCACGTTTGTCAAATTTAGCACTCTCTATTATCGTCGTCTCAAGTCCAAATTTCTTAGCTCGCTCGATGCCAAATGCACCAGGCTTGTTGCAGATACAAAGGCAAACTTCGATCTTTACGCCATTAAAAATTTGATTATGAACTTTTTTAAGTATCGCTTCTAAATTTGAGCCACTGCCGCTAAAAAGCACGGCTATCTTTTTCGTAAGCATTTTACTCCTTTGATGATGTCTGTTGGCTCCAGCGCGTAGCTGTTTTTATCAAAATTTCTAAGGCTAAGCGCATGAGCTAAAGTGGCTGAGATGGCAGCATTTAGTGGTTCGTAGCCTTGAGTCAAAAGTGCTAGCACAAGGCCGCTTAGCACGTCCCCGCTACCGCCTTTTGCAAGCGCGCTTTTACCATAAGGCATGACGTAAATTTGTCCATCTTTGGCGATTATGGTGTTTGCCCCTTTGAGCACAAGAACGGCCTTGAATTTCTCGCTCCAAGCCCTCGCATAAGCGTATCTGTTTTCTTGCAAAGTTTGCACATCTATATCGGCTATTTTGCAAATTTTTAAAAGCGAGCAAAACTCCTTTGGATGAGGTGTCAAGACGCAGTTTTTGCTTAGCAGCTCAAGCACTTTTTGGCTGTAAAATATATCGGCGTCAAGGACAAGCATTTTGCCTTTTAAATTTTGCACCTCAAGCTCTTCTACGCCCTTTTTGCCAAGCCCCATGCCAAGGGCTCCAGCGTTCATTTTTTCACTTATCTTGCTAGCTTGCATGATATGAGTTGGTAAATTTAAACCCTGCTCGCCTATCACGCTAACTAGCCCAGCCCCAAAGGCAAATGCCGCCTTTGCACAAAGCTTGCTAGCTCCTATGTGCTCGCCAGATATGATAAATGCGTGGCCAAAGTCGCCCTTATTTACGCACTGATTTTTTCTATTTGGAAGCACGAGGTCGCGTTTTTCAAGCAGGTGATAGTTGCTTTCGCACTCGTAGTTTTGCACGCTTATGCCAAGAGTAGCGAGCTTTATCTTGCCAACGTAGTCCTTTGCCACGTCACTATAAAGAGCTAGCTTTCTAGCTCCCATCGTGATAGTAGCGTCTGCTTTTACGCAAGCGCCAAGCACCTTGCCCTCGCTACTTAGCCCGCTTGGCACGTCGCAAGCGATGATGTAAGCGGGGCTAGCGTTTATCGTTGAGATGAGCTCTATGTGCTTTTCGTCTAAATTTCTATTTAGCCCTGAGCCAAAAAGCCCGTCTATGACGCATTTTGCGCTATTTAAACTATTTTCTATATCTTTACTCTCACGCACACCAGCAAATTTAGCCCTTTCAAGCTGCTTGGTGGCTAGTGGCTTTAAATTTTGACTGGCTAGGATAAATTCACACTCATACTCGCCCTCTAGCATCCTTAAAGCGCAAAGCACGTCAGCGCCGTTATTTCCGCTACCACAAACGCCAAGCACTCTCTTGCCTTTTTTAAATTTCTTACGGATAAAATTTGCTATGGACGTGGCTGCATTTTCCATTAAAATCTCTTCGCTAAGGCCAAATTTCTCGCTCGCTCGCTCGTCCAAAACTCTCGTGTCTAAATATAAATTTTTCATTCTATACCCTAAAACTAAGCGCCTCTAAGATGTGGGGCTTTAAAATTTGCTCACTCTCATCAAGATCAGCGATACTTCTAGCCACTCTAAGCGTCCTTTTTATGCCCCTTTGAGAGAGGTTGTACTTCGTGGCGGCCTTTTGTAAAATCTCACTTGCCTCAGCGTCTAATGTGCAAAATTTAGCCACTTGCGCGTCGCTAAGCTTGCCATTTAGCTCCTCTTGACCCCTTCTTTTTTGAAAGATAAAGGCCTTTAAAACCATCTCGCTCATCTGCTGCGAGCTCAAACTTACCTTGTCGTCTGGCGAGCTCTCATCCATCGCGACTTTTAAGTCTATGCGGTCAAGCACTGGGGCTGAAATCTTGGCTTTGTAGTTTTTGATCTCATTTTCGCTGCATTTACAGTTTAGATTGCGGGAGAATAAATTTCCACAAGGGCATGGATTTTGCGCGGCTACGAAGATAAATTTAGTCTCATAAGTCACTTTTGAATTTACCCTTGCGATGTGGATTTGATTATCTTCAAGCGGCTCTCTAAGGCTTTCGATCACCTGTTTAGCAAAGTGTGGGAACTCATCAAAGAATAGCACTCCGCCATTTGCAAGTGCGATCTCGCCGATCTTTGCGACGTTTGAGCCACCGCCAAAGATCGAGCTTTTAGTCGAGGTGTGATGCGGCGAGCGAAAGGCTCTAGTACTTGTAAATTCGCTATCTTGCAGGTTTAGCGAGCGGTAGGCGGCGGACTTTAGTACCTCTTCTAGGCTTTGTGGTGCCATGATATAAACTAGGCGTTTTGCACACATGCTCTTGCCGCTGCCTGGGCTGCCTTCAAATAGGATATTGTGCATGCCAACAGCTGCGATGACGCAGGCTCTTTTGGCTCTTTCTTGACCCAAAACGTCCTTAAAATCAAGCTCGAAGTTTAAATTTGGAACATATCTTTTGCCAGAAATTTCTATCACATTTGAAAATAGCTCGTGCGTGGCGCTAAAATGCATGCTTTTAGCAAATTCTGCGTCGCTAAAAAACTTGATCGCCTCTTCTAGCGTGCTAACGCCATAAACCTCTAAATTTGGGATCATCGAAGCTTTTGCAGCTATCTCACTAGGCACTAAAATTTTTGCATTTTGCACCTGCGTGCTTAAAAAAAGTAGGATTGAAAACAAATTTGCCGTGCTTTTTACACTGCCATCAAGCCCAAGCTCGCCAAAAACAAAAATTTTCTCCAAGCTTTTTGCCTTTTGAAGAGCGATTAAAAGGGCGATACTTAGATCAAAGTGTGAGCCACTTTTTGGCAGGTCGGAGGGGGATAAATTTATGGTTATCTTTTGAGCTGGAAAGGCAAAGTCAAGCGCTAAAAGTGCCGCCTTTACACGCTCTGTACTCTCTTTGATGCTGGTGCTTGCAAGACCCACGATACTAAAGCCAGGAAGCCCACGAGAAAAGATCGACTCAACATCAATGATCTTTAGTCCGTCGCCGTAAGTAGCACATTTTAAGGACTTCATGATGTCTTTTCTTTTTTCTGCTTTTTGTATTCCTTATCGAATTTCTTGCGTTTGTTAAAGCCTATTTTTTCTATAAAAAGATGTCCGTCTAAGTGGTCATTTTCATGCTGGATAGCGATCGCTAGTAGCCCATCAGTTTTTAAGGTCTGCTCTTTGCCAAAGCGGTCTTGAAATTTGATAGCAACTACTTCACTTCTTTTAACGTCCTCGTAGTAGCCAGGCACGCTAAGGCAGCCCTCTTGATAGACACACTCGCCCTCACGTAGCTCAAATTTTGGGTTTATGATCTCGATTAAATTTTCTTTATCTTGCACACCCTCTTCGTTGGCTAAATTTATGATGAAAATTCTCTTTGCAACGCCTATTTGTATGGCTGCAAGACCGATGCCTTCTTTTGCGATCATCGTCTCATACATATCATCAAGAAGTTTGTGAAGCTTCTCATCGAAGACCTCAACCTCTTTTGAAATTTCATAAAGTTTTTTATTTGGATAGGATAAAACTTCTAGGATCAAACTAATTCTCTGCTTTCTCGTCTAAAAATAGTGGCTCATTTAGGTCTTGGTTGGTCTCTAGCTTGTCAAGCGCGTGAGAGAGCAGCTCTTCGGTGCTCTTTGTCTTTGAGATCATGCTTGAGACGATCTGCACGTCTAGTTTGCACTCTTCGTTGTCGATCTTCCAAGGCATAGATGAGAGCATATTTAAAATTCTCGCGCACGCTTGCTTTGTGCCGTTTTCATCGGTGTATTTCATCACCATAGCAAAGCAGCCATCGCCGTAGTGTGCGACTATATCGCTTCTACGTGAAGTTCTTAAAAGAAGCTGCGACATACTTTTAAACATATTATTTCGCTCTTTTAAATTTTTAACTCGGTTTGCAAATTTGTCTTTTATTTTAACTAGCAAAAATGAGGCATTATAGCCATAGCGCCTAACAGACTCGATCTCGCTGCTTATGGTTGCTACTAGAAATTTCTTATTATAGACCTCGTAGGTCGTGTCGTAGATCGACTGCTCTTCGATCGCCTTAAACATCTTGCCGACCTCTTCGTAGCTCATCTTGATGACGTCAAGATGCTTGTCCATGAGGTCGTTTAGTTTGATAAGGTCTTGGTTAAAAGCGCTTAAGACGTTTTGGAGCGCAAGGACGTTTGTGTTGTTTTTAAGCCCATCCATACGCTTTTGCACTAGGCCCCTCATAACGCCTAAATTTTTATAGATTAGCACGACTGCTTGAAGCATGCTCTTTATCTGGATAAAGCCTTGTTTTACCTCTTTTTCGATAGAGATATTGCCATTTGTTGGCACCGAGCTTTCAGAATTTGCCACGATGATATCGCCGATCTCTTTTCTAAACTCATCTGACTGCCCATCAAGCATCTTTTCAAAGTAGATAGAGTAGTTTGTCGGCGTAGAAGGGACATTGTCGTCGCTTAGCTCGTGCAAAACGTCCTCTGAAAATTTATAGATATTTACCTTTTCTTTTTTGACAGCTGG
>CAUUZE010000103.1:0-5693 GCA_963549665.1 Campylobacter concisus
GTGTGACAGGCTTGCAGCACAACGTCGATCACGCCGTCCGCCTTATACTCTTTTATCATCTCTTGTAGCACCTTTTCTCTCTCTTTATTTGGCGACATGATCGAGCAAGGTATCGCCATGTAGCGCTTTGCGATGGCATTTATAGGATCATCATTTTCATCGATTAGGTTGCTAAAATTTTTAGTTCCAGTGCAGTTTTCGTAAGCTACCACGACGCCGCCTGCCTCTTCTATGGCTGGCACGATCTTATCATAGACCCCGCCACTTGGACAGCCTGTGATGATGATGCGCTTGGCGTCCTTATGCACGGGTGAAATTTTATCTCTCACGCACTCTTTTAGCTTCTCAACGATGATCTCAAGGTCGCTTATCTGCTCCTCTTTGTCAAATATAAAGCCATTTCCATATAGCAGTGCGTGCAGCTCTTTGCCGTTCATCGGTGGTGGCGTTAGCTTCATGAAATTTTGAATTTCCCCCATCAGCTCGCGCTCTTTGTTAAATAGCCTGATAGAGCTTCTAAGCTCCTCATCGCTCACTTTCACGTCAAATTTAGCCTCCAGCCGCTCCTTTAGCTCCCTGACCTCATCTTGCCAAATCTCCAAGCTCTTTTGGCTCTTGAAATGTGGCAAATGCATGACGTGCACATCTTTAAATTCGCCCATTAACTCATACATTTTCTTCTTGCCGTCGCACGTCGTCTCGCCGATAACGATATCAGAGTTTCGCACAAATGGGCACTTATTCGCTTTTGCAAAGCCGTAGCTTGCTTTTATGAGCGGACAGAGGTTTTTAGGCAGGTACTTTTCGCCCTCGATCACGGCATTATCGCCAGTTGCGCAGACACTCACGCTATAAGCGTTTGCTGCGTGGATGACCTCCCTTGGCGTGTAGGTGCAAAAGATAGCAGCGATCTTTTGGCCACTATTTTTGACTGCTTCGACGTTTTGGGCTAAATTTTTCTTAGCGCCATCATAGGTAGCGAAAATTTCGCTCAAACCCATACTCTCATTTATCGCCATTTTCTCTCCTTAAATTTCTTATCCCTGCAAGGCTAGCGCCTATCGCACCGCAGTAGATCGCATCTTTGTGCGTGCTGACTTTAGCTTGCAAACACACTTCTAAATTTTCTCTCACATACTCGCTCTTACTAAAGCCGCCGCTTAAGAAATAGCTCGTATTTGCCTGTTTTTTGACCAAATTTGAAATTTTATTTATAGCTGAGATGATCACCGCTTTTGCGATATTTTCTCGTGAGACGTTTTGAGCGATGAGACTTATGATCTCAGACTCTGCAAAGACCGTGCACATCGAGCTTATGGATATATCTTTGTCGCTATTTTTAGCAAGGCGCGTAAGCTCATCAAACCTAACTCCAAGGCGGTTTGACATCACTTCAAGAAATTTACCAGTGCCAGCTGAACACTTGTCATTCATCGTAAAGTCAGCCACCGAGCCATTTTCAAGCTTGATAGCCTTCGTGTCTTGTCCGCCCACATCTATAACTGTGCAGTCGCTTTTGCAAAAGTAGTGCGCTCCAAGCGCGTGACAGGTGATCTCTGTGAGGGTTTTATCAGCGTATGGCACCGAAACTCTGCCGTAACCTGTCGCAGTAAAATATAGCTCGCCAAGGCTTAAGCCTAAAACTCGCTCTTTTATAAGCATGGCCGTATCTGCGCTGCTCCAGCCAGTTGGGAGCAAAAAGAGCTCCTTTATCTCGCCGCTACTTGCCTCTATGACGGCGACTTTTGCAGATGTTGAGCCTATATCAATACCGATTGAGTGCATTTTATATCCAAAAAAGGTCTTTCTAAAACTTAGAACTGGCGTGATTTTACTCACTTTAAGACAAATTTGTCAATAAATAAGACCCAAAAATTTATAGCCTTTTCACCTTTTAAAATTTATAATTTACCCACACTTTACAAAGGGGATAAAATTTGAAAAATTTGACAAGCGAGCAGAGATTTTTCTCAAATGCCGACCTTGCAAGGCTCTTTTTCCTTATCGCCGTAGAGCAGTTTTTAGAGTATAGCCTAGGCCTTGCAAACTCGCTAATGGCAGCAAGCGTTAGCGAAAGCGCGGTGAGTGCGGTAAGCCTTGTGGAGTTTGTCATGGCGCTATTTATTAGTATATTTACCGCCATAGCCACTGGTGGCTCGGTGGTCGCTAGTCAGTATCTAGGCAGCAAACAAAGCGGCAACGCTAGAAATACCGCCGATCAGCTAGTTTGGTTTAGCCTAATTTTTGCCATCTTTATAGCCCTTGCCATCATCATTTTAAAAGATCTCATCTTAGATAAAGTCTTTGGCGATATCGGCGAACAAGTGAGGCGTGATGCTAGCCACTATCTCGTTTTCTCAGCTATTTCTGCGCCATTTCTAGCCCTCTATGCAGCAGCTGCGGCGATCTTTCGCACGATGTCAAACGCAAAGCTACCTATGTATATCATGGCGGCTGCAAATTTACTAAATGTGCTGCTTACTGCCATTAGCATCTACACATTTCACACAGGAGTGCTTGGTATCGCCATTAGCACGCTCATAGCAAGAGCGATCGCTTGCTTTGTCATCGTCTATCTGCTACTTGATATAAAGCTAAAACTTCACATAAGAAAGAGCCTTATTTATAAATTTGACTACGAGATCATCAAGAAAATTTTAAATATCGGCGTGCCTTATGGCTTTGAAAATTCGATGTTTTACGTGGGTCGCATCATCGTTTTGAGCCTTGTTTCGCTCTTTGGCACGGCAAGCATCGCTGCAAATGCCGTGGGCGGGACGATCGTGATGTTTCAGGTGCTCCCTGGCATGGCGATAGGCACAGGCCTAAGCGTCGTCGTGGCTAGATGTATCGGCGCAAATGACTTTAATCAGGCTAAATTTTACGTAAAAAAATCAATGCTAAGCATCTACATCGTGCAGCTTTTTAGCACGGCTGCCGTGTTACTGCTTCTTGAGCCGCTACTTCGCGTTTATAATCTCTCGAGCGAGGCTATAAATTTAACAAGGCAGATCGTCTGGTATCACGGCATCGCGATGTGCCTCATCTGGCCGCTTGCCTACACCTATCCGACCGTTTTTCGTGCTGCTGGGGACGCAAAATACCCGATGATAGTAAATTTAGCCTGCATGTTTGCCTGCAGGATCGTGCTAGCTTATATCTTTGCGCTCACGTTTGATCTTGGCATGATAGGCACTTGGTTTGCGATGTTTGCCGACTGGGCGGTAAAGGCGGTGCTCTTTGTGCGCAGATACGCAAATGGCACGTGGATGAAATTTCGAGCCATTTAAAAAAAAGTAGTAATATACACACGATTTTGTCACAAAGGATAAAGATGAAAAATGTTTTAAAATTTAGTGCAGCTCTAGTGATCGCAGCACTTTTTGCTGGATGTGCAAGCGAAAGCTCAAGAGTGGTAGAAACTCCAAAAGTAGCAAGCTACGGCTCAGTTTATAACGGCAAAAAAGTTTCAGTTTCTATTGGCCGCTTTAATAACCAATCAGCCTATCAAAATGGCGCCTTTAGCGACGGCGAGGATAGACTTGGCAACCAAGCTCAAAGCATCTTGATCACAAATTTACAGCAAAGCGGTAGATTTTCAGTGCTTGATAGATCAAATATGTCAGTCATCAAACAAGAGAGCGAGCTAAGCAAAGAGGCTCAAAATTTAAAAGGCTCAAGATACGTCATAACTGGCGATGTGACCGAATTTGGACGCAAAACAACAGGCGATCATCAGCTATTTGGCATACTTGGCAAAGGCAAAAAGCAAACTGCCTACTCAAAGGTAAATTTAAACGTTGTCGATACCAAAACGGCAGAGGTTGTATATTCTGTTAGCGGCGCTGGCGAATACACCCTCTCAAACAGAGAGATCATCGGCTTTGGAGGCACCGCAGGATACGACTCTACGCTAAATGGCAAGGTGCTAAGCCTAGCGATAGTTGAAGCGGTAAATAACCTAGTAAATGGCATAGAAAGCGGAGCATGGCAAGTAAAATAGGGCTTGCCTGCCTTGGCGCTCTTGCACTCTTAGTTGCAGGATGTAGCAACGCAAGTGGCCCAAGGTCGCTTTACTACTGGGACGGCACATATAGTAGCTCGCTATATAGCTATCTAAACGAAGATGGCGACGCAACTGAGCAAATTTCACGCTTAGAAAATTTAGTGCAAAACTCAACCCAAAGGGGCTACAAGGTTGCGCCAGGGCTTTATGCACACCTTGGACTTTTATACTTAAATAACGGAAATTTAGGCGCTGCAAATGCAAATTTTGACAAAGAGGTGCAAAATTTCCCAGAGTCAAGAGAATTTATAAATTTCATCAAAGGCTCTAAAAATTTAACCCCGAAAAAGCAGAGCAAAAAAGAGGGAGCGAAAGATGAAAAATAGCCTGAAATTTATAGCTGTGACGCTTCTTGCGATATTTTTTGCGGGTTGTTCTTTCAAAGAGCCTGAGCCATACGACTACTCAGCCTTTTTGCAAAAAAAGCCACGCTCCATCCTAGTACTCATGCCAACAAACGATAGCACCGAAGTAAGCGGCTCAGCAGCGGTTCTAGCTAACTCAGTAGCCCCACTTAGCGAGGCTGGATACTATGTATTTCCAGTGGCTCTTGTAAATGATACATTTAAGCAAAATGGCATAACCGAGCCAAGCGAGATCGCAGCGGTGCCACTAAACAAGCTTGATAAAATTTTTCACGCCGATAGCGTGCTTTACATAAACATCAAAGACTACGGCACGAGCTACGTCATAGTCTCTAGCTCGACAAAGGTAGTCCTTGAAGCAAAGCTAGTCGATATAAAAAGTGGCGCGACGCTCTGGCAGGGCGAGGCAGCAGCCGCAGAGGATAGCGGCAACGGGCAAAACAGCCTGCTTGGCATGCTAGTCTCAGCCGTCATCACGCAGGTAGCAAACACCATCTCAGACAGATCATACGACCTAGCAGTAAGGGCTGATGCCTACCTCTTTTCTAGAAACTGCCGCGACTGCATACTTTATGGGCCATACTCGCCTCACTACGGCAAAGATGCCCAACTACATAAAGATAGATAAATTTAATGTCCAGCCATCAACTTGGAGTGCTACTTACGCTAGTTGGTGGCGTACTTTGGGGGTTTAGCGGAGTTTGCGGGCAGTATCTCTTCTCGCAAGGCATAAGCGCTGATTTTTTAGTGCCTTATAGGCTCTTGCTAGCTGGCGCTTTTATCGTACTCTACTACGCTTTTAAGGCTCCAAAGGCCGTTTTTGCGCCACTTACTGACGTAAAACTGCTAGCAGAGCTTCTTATATACGCCCTACTTGGGCTAATGATGACGCAGTATGCTTACTTTTACTCGATCGAGCTCTCAAACGCCGCAGTTGCGACGGTCATTCAATACACCGCTCCAGTTCTCATCCTAGCTATCATCTGCCTAAAAGAGAGACGAGCGCCACGGCTACTTGAAATTTTGGCACTACTATGCGCGATGCTTGGCGTCTTTTTCTTGGCTACTCATGCGCAAATTTCAGCCCTTGTCATCTCGCCAAAAGCGCTATTTTGGTGCTTAGTAAGTGCTGTTTGCGTCTGCGTTTATAACCTAGCTCCCGCAAGGCTAAACGCCAAATACTCAGTCGCGCTCACGCTTGGCTGGGGCATGGTGATAGGTGGCGTGGTGCTTTGCCTTTATATGAGAGTGTGGGAGTTTGC
>CAUUZE010000104.1:0-5577 GCA_963549665.1 Campylobacter concisus
GATTAGTTCGCCGTTTTCTGAGTAGAAAATTTCATCCAAGCTAACGCCGATGCTTAGCATATTTAAAATTTCTTTATCCTTGCAAGCAGTTCTTAAATTCTCTTTTTTTATAGCCTCGATAAATTCCAAAAGCTCTTTTTCTTCAAGCCTTTTGATCTCTTGCTTTCTTGCATGTTTGACGGCGTATCTGTAGATGAGCGTATCGCCGACGTTTAAGATATCATTAAGAGTTAGCGTCGGCGTGCAGATAAATGGGAGCTTTTTTTTGTAGTATGTTGCGTGATTTTTCGCTGCAATATCTGGCGTCAGAGCCAGAGCTAGCGAGCAAAAAACCAGAGCAAAAATGGCTACTCGCAACTACTCTTATCCAGCTTCAAATCAAAAAGATGTCTGCCCTCAAAGCCGTAGCTACCACTTAGTGTGATGCCGCGATTTAGCGCAGCTCTTGCCATGCCTGAGTTGCAAAGCGCCTCTTTTCCGTTTTGATAAAATTCATCTTTTAAAGCCGAAATTTGAGCCTTGTTGTAGCCTTTTAGCTTCTTTGTCTTGGTCTCGTTTAAGACAAACTCGCCATGTATGTTTAGTCCGTCGCTGCTTACATCTTTTAGCGTGATCATCTCATCGACCCTGCTTGGTAAATTTGGCTTTGCAGTTTGGACGACAAAGGCTGGGATCTGCTTTGTATCAAGCTGATTTAGTATCTGCTCATAGACTTTAAACTCACTCTCTTGCACACCAAAAGCAAGGCTTACAAGAGCTAATAAAACAAACTTTTTCACATATTACCTTTATATAAATTTTCTAGTGATATTTGGCGAGAGTTTGACCAAGATGTCGTAGTTTATCGTGCCAAAAAAGTTAGCCCAGACATTTGCGTCCTCAAAGACACAGACCCACTCGCCACTATCTTTGCAACTAAAACTATCCATCGAAATTTTACCAAGTACCATCTCGCCGTTTGCAAGTCTTAGCTCACCTAGCCCATTGTATCTTAGCAGTCCGTCGCCATATCCAAGGTCGTAAGTAGCGACGTTTATATCATCTTTTGCTATAAATTTAGCCCCATATCCCACGCTTTGACCACTTTTTAAAACCCGCCTGCTAACGCGCTTTGCCCAAAGTGAAAGCACTGGCTTTAAATTTAAGGAGCCATTAAACTGAGCATATCCATACTGAGCGATGCCCACGCGCACCATCTCATCTTTAACCGCGCTAGCTCTTTCAAGGGCGGCTGAGTTGTGAGAGTGAAAGATCGGTTTTTTTATACCAAACTCATCACAAAGAGCTAAAATTTTCGCTTTTGCGGCGTTAAAATTTTCTCTTTGCACGAAATAATCAGCATTTAGCTCATCGCTTGCGCGAAAGTGCGTATAAGCGCCAAGAAGCTCTAAATTTCTTCTAGCTAAAATTTCAAATGCATAATCAAGCTCGCTTATATCAAGCCCATTTCTATGCATGCCAGTGTCGATGGCGAGGTTGATTTTTGTATTTTCTTTTATCTTTAAAAGTGCGTCTATGTCGTTTATGGCGTAGGTAAATTTAGCGCTCTCATCGCCTGTTGGGATGTGTGAGAGGATCAAGATATTTTCAAAGATATCAGCGATCTCATTTGCTTCAAATTCGCTCTTTACAGCGCAGTTTTTTATGCCAAATTTCTTAGCCTCACTAGCTATGAGCCTTGCGCCGTGCCCATAAGCGTTATCTTTTAGCACGACGATAACATTTTCTTTTCCGCCAGCTTTGTCACAAATTTTAGTTAGATTGTGGATGTAAGCTGCTTTGTTTAGGCGTATCTCAGACATTGAAATTCACATCATAAGCTTTATAAACGTCAGGCAAGAGCTTTCTTACGTTGTAGTCAAATGCATAAAATTTAGCGTAAATTTCTTTTAAATCAGCCTCTTTAACCTTGCTAAAGTCAAAGACATCAGTGCCATTTTTCTTTGGCACTTGACGGTCTAGCTCAGCAAAAAATGCCGACCTAGCCTCTAAAATTTTCTCTATCTTCTCTTTTACTTCTTTAGATTTTTCCACTTCTACTCCTCTATAAAAATTTTCATCTCATCGCCATAAAGCTTGACATAAAGGGTCTTTTGACCTGCAAATTTATGCGTATCAGCAGCGTAATCCTCATAAAAACTCACGCGAAAGAGCTTGTCATTTTTAAGATTTGGATAAGGTGTGATGAGAAAATTTGAAAAAGCGATATGTTTTTTCTCTTTTTTAGAAAAGATAGCTCGTTTCATATTTTTAAAATTTTCTAAGCTCATGCCGTCATACCGCTCAAAATCTTTATCGTAAAATTTCAAATAGCTATCAATATCACTCTCGCTCCAAGTCTTTTTCCAGTTAAGAATTCCAGAGATGATCACCGCTATGTCGTTCACGCTTGCTTCTGGGCGCTTGTCTTCGTAGATAAATGCGAGCGTTTTTTTGTGGTCTATAACTTCGTCAAATTTCATCAAAATGTCATTTTGCATAGCCACGCAGCCTTTTGTCTTTAGCTCATCTGTCCTTTGACCATCGAGCGGATAGCCATGTATCCAGATGCCGCTGCCATTACGTTTTGCAAGTTTATCAAGTAAATTTGGATATGAAAGAGAAAAAGCAAGTGGGCCAAGATATCTGTCATTTGGCGTAAATCTACGTGTGAGCTGATAGACGCCAACTGGCGTTTTTAGGTCGCCCTCAAGCAGTTTGTCGCCGTTTTTACCAACGATGACGCTTGAGCTAAAGAGTTTTTTTGTAACTCCGTCTTTATAAGAGATGACCTCAAGCTCTTTGTCAGTCTTATCAACCACGCTTAGAAGTATCTCGTTGTCGTAATATCCGTATCTAACGTCCTTGTCTTTAAGCTTGTTTAGCCAGTAGTCCTTACTTAAAATGTTCTTTTCAATGGCTTCTATGACAGCAGATGGGCCATTTTTTAAGTAAATTTCTTCGTAATTTTGGGCAAAAAGACAAGGCGCTAACGCGATGAAGAAAAATAGTATCTTTTTCAAGTGAAGTGTCCCAAAAAGTAAAATTTAGTGCGTAATTATAACCTAAAAAATTTCAATTTTTAAATTTTAAAGGGAATTTTAGTTTCTTTATATGTATAATGTGAGAACAATTATTAAATTTACCACAAAGGAAAATATATGAAAAAACTTGTTTTTGGTGCATTGCTTGCGGCATCTACTCTTATTGCGGCAGATATAAGCCTAGAAAATGTTAGAGCTAGAGACACAAAGCCTGGCACAAACAACAGCGCTATTTTCATGAATATCAAAAACGCTTCAAATGCTGATGTAAAGCTAGTTGGCGTTCATTCAAGTGTTTGCAAAAGCACTGAAATCCACACCCACAAGATGGAAAATGGCATGATGGCTATGGTTCAGGTTGAGGATGCTGTTATCCCAAAAAATGGCGAGACAAAGCTAGCACCTGGTGGTCTTCACATCATGCTTATGGATCTAAACAAGCCCATAAAAGATGGCGACAAGGTTGATCTGGAGCTAAAATTTAGCAACGGCGAAAGCATCAAGCTTGATAATATCGGAGTAACTAAAAACTTTAAATAATGAAAAAAATTCTAATCCTTTTTTCACTCATATTTATCGTAGCAGGCGCTTTTTGGATAGGTCATAAATTTATGGTCAGCAAAGAGGATCCGCCTGAATTTGCCGATGTAAATATATCGCTTGATCCTCTAAAATGCGATCTAAACAAAGATGCTTGCGAGGTGAAATTTAATGGCGTTAAGCTAAAGATAGACATCTCGCCAAGACCGATCTTTGCGATGAGGCCATTTAGCTTTAAGATCATTAATGGCAAAAATTTAGAGCTAAAAGATCCAAATCTTGTAATAGATGGCATAAACATGAACATGGGTTCTATAAAGGCAAGGCTTGAGCAAAGAGGCGATAATCTAATAGCGCAAGTCGTGCTAAGTGCTTGCGTGGTCGATCTTATGAGGTATAGGTTTAAGCTGCTTGATGGCGAAAAGGATACTGGATTTTTTGTAGATCTTGATCTAAAAATGTAAGGGCAAATGATGAAAAAGACACTTTGGGGCTTGATAATAATCTTAATATGTGCTGGTCTTGCGATGCTTTTTATAAAGCCAAACAAGTATGATTTTAAGGCGCTTTCAGAGCATGGCGAAGTGAGCCTTAAAAACTATAACGGCAAATATAAAGCGATATATTTTGGTTATCTTTACTGCCCCGATGTCTGCCCTACTACGCTCTCTCTTGTGGGCGATGAGCTAAATAAACTAAAAAGAGACGACTTTGAGCTACTTTTCATCACCCTTGATCCTGAGCGTGACACGCCTGAAAATTTAACCCTAATGGCTAAAAATTTCTACAAAGATGCAGACGGGCTAAAGATGAACGATCTGCCAAAAGTAGCTAAAAACTACGGCGTAAAATATCAAAAAATGCACCTTAAAAACTCTGCTATGGGCTACTCTGTCGCTCACAGCTCCGCTATCTATCTGCTAGATAAAGATGGAAATTTTTACAGCGAAATTTCAAATTTAACTAGTGAAAATATCAAAGAAAATCTCTTAAATTTAATAAAAGATAGACCTTAAATTTATCTTGTAGATCAAAATTTCTTATTTTTAAAGAAAAATTTTTTAAACAGCTATACAATTCTTTTTAAACTAGCCGATATTGCGACAATGTAAATCATATGTAAAGGAATTCGTGTGAAGTCAATCACCAATAAAATAGCACTAATGCTAATAGTTGCTCTATGTATCTCGTTTGTGGCTATGTCGGCCGCTAGTTACTATACTGCTCAGAACAAGACCATCGAGCTAGTCATCCAATCTCAACGTCAAATTCTAAAAGATGTAAAAAACGCTATGAATACATTTTTTGACGAGAATACACATGCCGCAAATGGCATCGCCCAAAGGCTAGAAAAGCTAGAGGATAGAAGCCAGATAAATGAAATTTTAAGCACAACAAAGCTAATCGTATCGCCTGAGATAGAGAGAATTTTTGTTGGATATGAGAGCGATGGTGCGATGTACCGCTCAAATGGTAAGAATGAGATGCCAAAAGATAATGGCTACGACCCAAGAACAAGAGACTGGTATAAGATCGCAAAAGGCGCAAAAGCAACTTTTTCTGATCCTTATAAATCATCAAGCTCAAATGCCATGATGATAGCATTTTCAGCACCTATCGGCGATAAGGGTGTAGCTGCAATGAATGCTGATATTTCAAGTCTCAGTGAAGAGATCATGAGTATCAGCAAGACTGATTATAGTTATGCTTACGTAGTAGATAAAGATGGCAAGATCATCATCCACCCTGACAAAGATCTAGTCGGCAAAGATAATCCAACTACGATAGGTCTAATTAATAGATACAAAAATAAAGAATTTAATGAAAACGGACTAATTGCTTATAAAAACACAAAGGGCGAGGATAGATATGCTGACTTCATAGAGCTAAACGATCGTGGCTGGCTAGCTATATCTGCTATGCAAAAAGATGTATTTACCACAAATACTATGCCCCTCCTAAAAATCCAGCTAATCCTAGCAGTGCTATTTATCGTTATCCTCTCAGCATTTGT
>CAUUZE010000105.1:0-5219 GCA_963549665.1 Campylobacter concisus
TCACAAACGGCATAGCACTCCTTTTTGTAAATTTAGCACTTAAATTTTAATCAAAACCTATCCACCAAACGAGCTCCCAAATGCGGCAGTATCGCCACCTCATAACAAGGCGAGATATTTTGTGATGATTTTGAAAGCTGTGACGTGAAATTTTGGTGCAGATAGAACATGTAGTTCATCAAGCCAAAATTTCACTAACTCTTTCAAAAGGGCACAAAAGATAAGCCGCTAGTCTATTTTTAGGACGGATAAAAACGCCTCCTGCGGCAAATTCACCTTTCCTATCGCCTTCATACGCTTCTTACCCTCTTTTTGCTTTTCAAGCAACTTTCTCTTACGAGTGATGTCGCCGCCGTAGCACTTGGCTGTGACGTTTTTACCCATTGATTTTACGGTTTCGCGAGCGATGATCTTGTTACCGATACTAGCTTGTATCGCCACCTCAAAGAGCTGACGTGGCACGATCTCTTTCATCGCCTTTACGAAGTCCCTGCCCTTTGTCTGCGCCTTGCTCTCAGGCACGATGATAGAGAGCGCATCGACCGTCTCGCCGGCCACTTTTACATCAAGCTTTACTAGATCGCCCACGCGGTAGTCGCTTGGTTCATAATCAAAGCTCGCGTAGCCTTTGGTGCTTGACTTTAGCTTGTCATAAAAGTCCATCACGATCTCATTCATCGGTATGTCATACTCGAGTAAAACGCGGTCAGTCGTGATGTAGTCCATTTTTGTTTGTATGCCACGGCGGTTATTTAAAAGTGTGATTATGTTGCCCAAAAACTCGCTTGGCGTGATGATAGTCGCTTTCACGTATGGCTCAAGGATTGAGTCTATTTTATTGACTGGTGGCAGCTGGCTTGGGTTTTGAATTTTTAAATTTAGCCCATCAGTTTGGATGACTTCATAAGTCACAGTCGGCGCTGTGGCGATGAGATCTAGGTCAAATTCACGCTCCAGCCTCTCTTTGACGACCTCCATGTGAAGAAGACCTAAAAAGCCAACCCTAAAGCCAAATCCAAGCGCGACTGAGGTCTCTGGCTCGTAGCTAATGGAGCTATCATTTAGCTTGAGTTTATCCAAAGCGTCACGCAGATCTTCAAATTTATCAGTTTCTATTGGATAAAGTCCTGCAAAAACAAACGGCTTAGCCCTCTCAAAGCCGCCAACTGGCTCTTTTAGCGGGTTTCTTGACTGCGTTATCGTATCACCAACTTGCACGTCGCTAACATTTTTAAGACCAAGCACGACTATGCCGACCTCGCCAGTGCTAAGCGTTTTGGTCTTGATCGGAGCTATAGGATTTGGATACATGAGGTCTAACACGATGTGTTTTTTACCTGTGCCCATGACCAAAATTTCGTCATTTTTTGAAATTTCACCATCATAAACACGCACAAGAGCAAGCGCACCAAGGTAGTTGTCAAACCAGCTATCGTAGATTAGCGCCTTTGTAGGCTTGCTTGCGTCGCCATTTGGCGCAGGGATCCTCGTGATGATCGCTTCAAGCAGCTCTTTTATGCCAACGCCTGTTTTTGCGCTCACCTCGATCGCTCCAGAGCAGTCAAGGCCGATGATGTGCTCGATCTCGTCTTTTACCCTAGCAGGATCAGCCGCTGGCAGGTCGATCTTGTTGATGACTGGGATGATCTCTAGGTTGTTTTCAAGTGCGATGTAGACGTTTGCGATGGTTTGCGCCTCCACGCCCTGAGAAGCATCCACGACAAGTAGTGCGCCCTCGCAGCTAGCTAGGCTACGGCTTACCTCGTAGCTAAAATCGACGTGTCCTGGAGTGTCTATCAAATTTAGAACAAAATTTTGCCCATTTAGTGCGTAGTTTAGGCGGACAGACTGGGCTTTGATCGTGATGCCACGCTCTTTTTCAATGTCCATCGTGTCCATGATTTGCGAGCTCATCTCACGGTCACTTACGGCGCCACACTCCTGAATGAGACGGTCAGCAAGCGTGCTTTTGCCGTGGTCGATGTGAGCGATGATGCTAAAATTTCTAATGTTTTTCATGAAATCCCTAGTTAAATTTTAGGCGATTTTATAAAAAAAATCGTTAAAGTTGAGTAAAAATGAGTTTTGCTAGGTCAGTAAGGTTTAAATTTAAAGCTCAAATTTAGCTCTTAAAATTTTACGCAGATCACAGAGCACAACGCAAAGCGAATATAAAAAATAGGCGTAAGCCACAAGCGGCAAAAAAATAAGAAAACCTGAAGCATAAACTAAAGCACTAAGCATGTATGTCGCATTTGCAAGCGCTGGCACGTGATAAGTCCAAAGCTCTGGTTGTTCAAACGGAGCATCTATGGCATTAAAATATAGAGCAAAATTTAACCCTAACAACAAAATAAATATATAGCCCTTTTTCATACAAAATAGAGCGCAGATCAAGGCTACTACAAAATTTACTTCGATAAGAGGAACTATGACACTGCCCATAAAAGTGCAAAACAAACCCATAGCCACGACCATTAGATATTCATTTTTTATGCGAAACATTAAATTTAAACCTTTTGCGTCAAATTTTAGTGATGATGCCCAAAATGTTCGTCCTTATGCGCGCTTTTTAGCTCGCAGATGAGATCGTCTTTATGTCCAAGGCTCTCGCTCTCAAACTGAAGCGTGACGTGACCGATGCCTGCGTGAGAAAGCTCGTGTTCGATGTGCTTTATCATCTTTGAAATTTCAGCCACGCTTAGCGCGTCATCCACCACCACGTGGGCTATGAGCGCATTTGTGCCAGCATTTATCGCCCAGATATGCAGGTCATGCACGATTTTAACGCCATCTACGCCCTTTATAACGCCTAAAATTTCATCCGTATCAAGCTTAAGCGGCACGGCTTCGATCAGGATGTTAAAGCTATCTTTTAGCAAGCTAGCGCCACTTTTTATGATAAGCAGCGAGACAAAGATACTTGCGATGCTATCGGCCTGCGTGAAGTCAAATTTCATCACAAGAAGCGCTGCAACGATAGCACCAACCGATCCAAGCGTGTCACCAAGCACGTGCAGATAAGCACCTTTCATGTTTAAATTCTCTTTTGTATCAGCACTTTTATGCATATAAATAGCTACGACTAAATTTACCACAAGCCCCAAAATACTAACAAAAAGCATCGTTTTAGCCTCTATCTCTGGCTCGTTAAAAAACCTAATAATAGCTTCGACTACGACAAAAACAGCAAGTGCGATAAGAGCGATGGCATTTATGAAAGCAGCGACGATCTCGACCCTTTTGTAGCCAAAGGTCTTTTGTAAATTTGCCCTTTTTTCTGCGATCTTAAAAGCGACCAGCGACAAAAAGAGAGCCGCAGCATCTGAGAGCATGTGAAATGCGTCGCTAATGAGCGCAAGCGAGTTTGAAACGAAGCCAAAAACAGCCTCAACTATCATAAACATGAAAATTAGAAAAAACGAATTTCTAAGAACGCTCTTATTGTGCATCATTATCCTTCTTTTGGGCGTCGATCCTCTTGCCGATATCTTTTAAATTTGAAAATTCCTCGATGAGCTTTGGCGAGTCGTCAAGGCTGATGACGAAATTCCATATATAGGTCATCACAGAGTAGATGCGGCCGGCATTTGTCTGCTGCGAGCTTAGCACTATTATCGCCACCAAAAAGAGCAGCGAAGCGCTAATGCCAATGATAAAATAGCTCATCGCCTCCCTATTTGAGATCGCTATACGAAATTTAGAAACGACGTCGTAGTGCCTATTTAGCGTGCTTTTGTTAAAAACACCTATCACCTTTGCCTCTTTTTCTAGGCGGTCATTTAAGCGAAGATAAAGGTCGTCATTTTTCTTGATATATCTTGGTAAAAATATAAGAAAAACGATCATCACTACAAAGCACGCCACAGCGACCTTTGGCTCGACAAAGATGAGCATAAACGCTGAGCCGATGATCGAAATAACCGATGTAAAAAACATAGGAAAATGCGTCTCAAAGAAATTTACAAACTCTCGCGAGAGCGCTACTCTGGCGATGATGGCGGAGTCGTCTTTGGCATTTTGTTTTTCATTCATGATGACATTTACAGCAAGCTTTGCGTAGATATTTGCAAAAACTTGTGTATCCACGCGGCGCCTAATGGCTCCTACAAGCCACGCTACGAGCACAAAAAGTGCGTAAATGAGAGCATTTAACGTATTTCCTTGCATGATTGCGTTGATCGCAAAGCCTGCAAATATCGGATAAGCTAGAAAAAGCCCGTTCTCTGCTAGCACAAAGGCAAAGGTCAAAATGAGCTTTTTGTTATGCTCGGTCGCTATGCTCTTTAGCGTTTTAAAGGCGTTATTTTGCAAACTTACTCCTAAAAATTTTGCGAATTTTAGCTCAAATTTATAAATTTTGAAAAATTTTTGTTGTAACTCTTGACATTACAACAAAAATCACTATACTTCGCTCATCGGTTGTAAATAAAAAGATTACAACACAAAAAACAAGGAGAATAAAATGAAAAATTATCAGGTTGCAAAGACCCTAAACGAGCCAAGAGTTGAGCTAAAAGAGGCTTTAAATTTAACTGGCTGTGAGGTATCTATAAATGAGCTTCCAGCAAACGTGAGCGTGCCATTTGTCCATGCGCATAAGCAAAACGAGGAGCTTTACATCATCACTAATGGCGATGGCGAGCTCTTCATCGATGGCGAAGTGATAAAAGTAGGCAAAGGCGACGCGGTGCGCATAGATCCAGAGGGTAAGAGGTGCTTTAGGGCTGGCAAAAACGGCATCAAAATGATCTGTATCCAAACAAAACGCGGTAGCCTAGAGCAATACACAATGAGTGACGGCGTGATAGTTGATGACGTAAAGCCAAGCTGGCTCTAAATTTAAAGAGAAAATTTAAAGGAGGAACAATGAAAATAGCAATCATAGGTGCAAACGGCAAAAGCGGTGCAAATTTAGTAAAAGAAGCGCTAAAACAAGGTTACGACGTCACAGCGATCGTTAGAAACAAAGAGTAAAACGACGGCGTAAAAGTCATCTATAAAAGATATTTTTGAGCCTATAAAAGCTGATCTAACAGGCTTTGATGCGGTTATCAGCGCATTTGCCGTTTGGTCGTTATAAACCTTCTTTTCTCACAAAAAAGTGGCCGCTCACCTAGTAAATTTACTAGAAGGCACTAGCACAAGGCTCGTCATAGCTCTTGGCGCTGGTACGTTATTTGTTGATAGCAAAGGCACTATGCTCATGGATACGCCAG
>CAUUZE010000106.1:0-5194 GCA_963549665.1 Campylobacter concisus
TTTTTTATCCTTTTTTGGGGAGCATTATAGCTTTGGTAGGTTTAAAATTTAAGTATGGTCATCTTGAATTTACAAGAAATAGGTAAATTTAAATGTTTATTCCTTTGTTAAGGGGGAAGAGGCTTGAATTACGAAGTCGCTCCCTTCCCCCTTAACAATCCCCTAACCCCGACGACGTTAGAAGTGGCATGCGATAGCACTATCGTGTAGCATGCGTTTTAAAACTCTATCAAATTTTAAAATTTCATGAACGAGTAATTTTAGTAGTCAATTCTTGCGAGTGAATGGGATTTTAAAAATTTACTCTGCGATATAAATTTATCAAAAGGGAGACAAGGGGACTTGAATTACGAAGCCGTCCCCTTATCTCCCTTTATATCCCTCAATCCCCTCGCACGTTCAAGGTGCATGCGATAAGCACTATCGTGCCGCATGTGTTTTATCCAAAGGTAAGTTTCAAACAAATTTTAAAATTTGCTCTTAAAAATAAAACTATGTGAAAATTTAAATTTACAGCATTACTTTTTCTTATAAATTTCCGCTCTCTCTTTTAAAAGCCCTGTTTTTAAATTTGGCAAAGCGCTAAGCTCGTCAAAAAGTCCAAAAAGTGCGTGCTGCGGCGGCAGGCTAAGGTGGGTGAGGGATTTTAGAGATAAGATAGGCGAGTAGTCCTTGCTTTTTAGCCTAGCCACCAGGATCACAAGGCTGGTTAGCCCAGGCATCTGGCGTAAAAACTCTAGGCTATCTATGTGGATAAATTTGGGCGAAAGTCCGTCGCCACTGATCTCTAGGCTCTTTAAATTTTGCAAATTTGAAAGCGCAGAGTAGTCACTTATCTTTTGAAAATTCTCCACCGCAAGGCTTTCAAGCCCTGCAAGTGTCGCGATCGGCGCTATGCTTTTTACGCTAGCTCCTGAGCCAACAAAAAGGCTCTTTAGACTAGAAAGATTTGCTAGCGCATCAAGGCTCTCATACGAGCCCCATTTGATGTGAAGGCTCTTTAAATTTCTTTGGCAACACGCTGCGTCAAAGAACTCTTGAGGCATTTTGGTGCAAAAGCTAAGTTCATCAAATGCGTCCTGCTCGCTTCTTAAAAAGTCGCACCACTCATCAAGCACTGCTCTTTTTTGTTTGGCAGTTTTATACTGCGGTGTGAAGCTGTCCCATAGCTGCGTGCAGTTTATCACAAGGCTCTTTTGCCCTTTATACTGGCTAACTTCTATGATGGTTTCAGGCATTTAAGGTCCAAATTTATAAGCCAAATTTAGGCTATTGAGCTTAAATTTGGCTAGAAGTTTTAATTTTCAGAGATAAGTGTCTTTTTCTTACACTTTGTGCACTCTATAAATGTGCCTTTTTTTAGCTCTTTTTTGATCATATCGCCGCCGCACTCATCGCATTTTTGCGCGACTGGCTCGTAGTTTGAGATGAAGTCACATTTTGGATAGTTGGCACATCCATAAAATTTGCCACGCCTGCTAAATCTCTCGACGATCTCGCCGCCACATTTTGGACATGGCACGTCAAGCTTTTTAAGCTCGCGTTTTGGCTTGGCTGCCGTTGTGGTGCCAGTTTCTGCGCTCTTTTCATTATCTTTTGCGACGTTTCTTGAGTATTTGCATTTTGGGAAATTTGAACAAGCGATAAACTCGCCATATCTGCCCTTTCTAAGTACTAGCTCGCTTCCGCACTCTGGGCATTTTTCTCCGATCGGAGTGGCTGTTTTTAGGCTTTTTATGCCAGTTTTGCCAGCGCTAATTTTTTCCATAAATGGATAGTAAAAGTCGCTTAACACCTTTTGCCAGTCAGCCTTGTCAAGCGCGATCTCATCGAGTTTTTCTTCAAGATGTGAAGTAAATTCGCTATCGACGATGTTGCTAAAATGCTCCTCCAAAACGCCTATCATGCTAAATGCGATCTCGTTTGGTATGAGCTGCTTTTTCTCGATCCTCACGTAGTCTCTTGATGTTAGCAGCGAGATGGTCGGTGCGTAGGTGCTTGGGCGGCCGATACCTAGGCTTTCTAGCTTTTTAACAAGGCCAGCTTCAGAGTATCTGGCTGGTGGCTCGGTGAAGTTTTGCGTGCTTTTTATGCTTTGCAAACTCATCTCGTCGCCCTTTTTTAAATTTGGCAAAATTTTATCCTTATCAAGCTCGCCATAAACCTTGTAAAAGCCGTCAAATAGCACCTTTCTGCCACTTATCTTAAACTCGCCTTTTTCGCTTGCGACATAGACATTTTGCGTTTGGCTCACGCAAGCGCTCATTTGGCAGGCTAAAAATCTATTGTAGATGAGCGTGTAGAGTTTGAGCGCATCTTTTTCTAGAAATTTAGCGGCGATTTGCGGTGTGAAGTTTAAATTTGTAGGGCGGATCGCTTCGTGGGCTTCTTGCGCGCCTTTTGAGCTTGTAGTGTAGCTTATCGCTTTGGCTGGCAAGTACTCTTTGCCGTAGTTTTGAAGGATATGCTCTCTAGCGGCTGCGACGGCCTCTTTGGCTAAATTTAAGCTGTCCGTTCTCATATATGTGATCGCACCCATGAAGCCCTCGTTTGTTTGCACGCCCTCATAGAGGCTTTGCGCGATCATCATCGTCTTTTTAGGGCTAAAGCCAAGGCGGTTGCTCGCACTTTGCTGAAGTGTTGAGGTCATAAATGGCGGACTTGGCTGGATCTTTCTATCCTTGCTCTCGATCTCACGGACGCTAAATTTCTCATTTTGTAAATTTTCAATGATATATTTTGCGCGGTCTGGATTTTGGATAGTGAGCTTTTCGATCTTTTGGTTTTCAAATTTAACTAGCTCAGCATCTAAGTCTTTTTTAAAAAATGTATCGATCGTGTAGTATTCAACTGGCTTAAATGCCTGAATTTCACGCTCACGGTCGACTATTATCTTTAGTGCCGCACTTTGCACACGGCCAGCGCTTAAGCCCTTTTGTATCTTTAAATTTAAAAGCGGGCTTAGCTTGTAGCCAACGATGCGGTCGAGCAAACGCCTTGTTTGCTGGGCATTAACGCTGTTCATATCGACATGTCTTGGGCTTTTTAGAGCGTTTTGTATGGCGCTTTTGGTGATCTCGTGAAAGACGATGCGAGGCAGGCTGGTTGGCTCTTTGCCGATGGCATTTGCGATGTGAAATGCGATCGCCTCACCCTCTCTATCCTCATCGGTCGCGAGGTAAATTTCATCTGCACCTTTAGCAAGCTCTTTTATCTCTTTTACGATGGCGGAGTGATCGCTGCTGATGCGATACTCTGGGGTAAATTTATCATCCTCTATCTTGATGCCAAAGCTCGTTTTTGGCAGGTCTCTGATGTGGCCCTTTGAGGCGATGACGTTGCAGCTTTTGTCTAAGAAATTTTTGATAGTCTTTGCTTTTGCAGGAGATTCCACGATGATTAAGCTTTTCATTTATATATAGCCTTTGAATTTTTTGGCGTAATTGTAGCAGAAATAATTTTTTAGAGTGTAACGTGCAAAAAATTTTTAGATGGAGCGCAATTTTTGTTTTTTATAAAAAATTTTTATGCATAACTCTAAACTTTTTTAAAAACCGATCGATATAGTTTTCGTGCGACATGAAGTCGTAACTTAAAACATAAAAGGATTTACAATGAGTTTTCGTATTAACACAAACGTAAACGCACTTAACACACACGCTAACGCAGTTAGCAACAACGTTGACCTATCTAAGTCACTTAACAAACTTAGTTCTGGTCTTAGAATTCAAACAGCTGCAGATGACGCTTCAGGTCTATCTATCGCAGATAGCTTAAGAAGCCAAGCTTCAGCTCTAGGTCAAGCTATTGCAAATGGTAATGATGCTATTGGTATCATTCAAGTTGCCGACAAAGCTATGGACGAGCAGCTAAAAGTTCTTGATACTATCAAGACTAAAGCTACTCAATCAGCTCAAGACGGCCAAACAACTCAATCACGCCAAGCATTGCAAGCTGATATCGTTCGTCTAATGGAGGAGCTTGACAATATCGGTAACACTACTTCATTTAACGGTCAGCAACTACTAAACGGAACATTCTCTAATAAAGAGTTCCAAATAGGCGCTTACTCAAACCAAACTGTTAAAGCAAGTATTGGTGCGACTACATCTGACAAGATCGGTCTTACACGTTTTGAGAGTTCAAAACTACTTACTAAAACAGCAGCAGGTGCGATCAGCCTTACATTTGTAAACGTAGATGGTGTAAACAATGTAAAAGTTCAAGCTGCCACTCTCTCAACTGGCCTTGGTAAAGGTGTAGGTGCTCTAGCAGAGAACATCAACAAAGTTGCAAACGAAACTGGCGTTCGTGCTACTTATGATGTTACATGGAAGGGCAAAGATGCTATTAAAGCTGGTGAGTTAAAAAACCTAACTATAAACGATGTTATCATAGGTGACATCAGCGTTAAAGCAAATGACGAAAATGGCGCACTTATAAACGCTATCAATGCTGTTAAAGACCAAACTGGCGTAACAGCTTCACTTGACAAAGGCAAGCTAGTGCTTACATCAGTAGATGGCCGCGCTATACAAGCTAAATCAAAAGCAGATGCAGCTAATGTTGCAAACAACATGTCTGCTGTTTTTGGTTATGCTGGTAAAGGTGATGACCTTACAAAAATGGGCGCAGCACTATCTACTATGTTTATCGGAAGACTAAACCTAGTTAAACTTGATGGTCGCGATATCAAAGTTAGCACTGGTGCCGCTGGTAATACACTAGGCGGTCTATCAGCAGCCTTTAGTATGTCATCTAAGGCAAATAGTAACGGTGGTGCTCAAGCATCTGTTTCTTTGCGTGAGATCAAAGGTCAGATAGATAAAACTCTAGCTGCTGCTATGGGCTTTACTAGAATGAACAATAGTGGTGCTATGACATCTAACCAAAGTGCTGGTGTTATGACATTAACTGGTGCGATGGCTGTTATGAGTATCGCTGAGTCAGCTCAAAAAACACTTGACCAAATTCGTTCAGACCTTGGTTCAGTTCAAAACCAACTTCAAGCTACAGTTAACAACATAACTGTAACTCAAGTTAACGTAAAATCAGCAGAGTCTCAAATCAGAGACGTTGACTTTGCTAGCGAGTCTGCTAACTTCTCAAAACATAACATCCTAGCTCAATCAGGTGCTTATGCTATGAGTCAAGCAAACAGCGTACAGCAAAACGTAATGAAGCTACTACAATA
>CAUUZE010000107.1:0-5157 GCA_963549665.1 Campylobacter concisus
AAGCCAGGCATGTTTGGTCAAGGAAAAGTGATAATCGGCGAAAATAAATGATAAAAACAGCCATCAACCGCCCCATAACTACGCTTATGATATTTTTAAGCCTCGTTATCTTTGGCATCTACTCGCTAAAGACGATGAACGTAAATTTATACCCGCAAGTAAATATCCCAATCGTTAAGATCACGACCTACGCAAATGGCGATATGAACTACATCAAGACAAAGATCACGCAAAAGATCGAGGATGAGGTCTCAAGCATAGAGGGGATAAAAAAGCTTTACTCAACTAGCTTTGACAACCTAAGCGTGGTAAGCATCGAATTTGAGCTAAACAAAGACCTAGAGAGCGCTACAAACGACGTCCGCGACAAGATGCAAAAGGCAAGGTTAAACGCAAACTACGAGATAGAAAAGCTAAATGGCCTCTCTTCAGCCGTGTTTAGCCTCTTTATCACAAGACTTGATGGCAACGAAACTAAGCTCATGCAAGAGATAGATGATGTGGCAAAGCCATTTTTAGAACGCATTAGCGGCGTTTCAAAGGTCAAGACAAATGGCTTTTTAGAGCCAGCGGTGAAAATTTTGCTAGATAGATTTAAGCTTGATAAAAACGCCCTTAGCGCAAATGAAGTGGCAAATTTGATAAAGGTTGAAAATTTAAAAGCGCCGCTTGGCAAGATAGAAAATGAAAAAATCCAAATGGCGATCAAGTCAAATTTTAGCGCCAAAAGCATAGATGAGATAAGAAATTTAACGATCAAACAAGGGGTCTTTTTAAAAGATATCGCAAGTGTTGATCTCGCTTACAAAGACGCAAACGAAGCAGCGATAATGGATAAAAAAAGTGGCGTCTTGCTTGGTCTTGAGCTAGCTCCAGACGCAAACGCTCTAACAGTGATCGCTCTAGCAAAATCAAAGCTAGATCAGTTTAAAAGCCTGCTTGGCAATGAATACGACGTAAAAATAGCCTATGATAAGAGCGAAGTGATACAAAAGCACATCGATCAAACCGCCTTTGATATGATCCTTGGCGTCTTGCTAACCATAGTGATCGTATATCTGTTTTTAAGAAATTTCTCGATCACCATTATCTCAGTCGTAGCGATACCAACTAGCATCGTAGCGACATTTTTCATCATAAATGCCCTAGGCTACGACATAAACCGCCTAAGCCTCATAGCGCTGACCCTTGGTATCGGAATTTTTATCGACGATGCGATAGTTGTCACTGAAAATATCGCCAGCAAGCTAAAAGATGAGCCAAATGCCCTAAAAGCAAGCTTTGCAGGCATAAAAGAGATAGCATTTAGCGTCTTTGCGATCTCGCTCGTGCTGCTTTGCGTCTTTGTGCCAATAGCCTTTATGAGCGGCATCGTTGGCAAGTACTTTAACTCCTTTGCGATGAGCGTGGCAGCTGGCATCGTCATCTCGTTTTTTGTGAGCATCTTTCTTGTGCCAACGCTAAGTGCTAGGTTTGTAAATGCCAAAGAAAGCAGCTTTTTTCTAAAGAGTGAGCCCTTTTTTGAGGCGCTTGAAAATGGCTACGAGAAGCTTTTAGCCTTAGCGCTTAAATTTAAGCTCATATTTTTAGCTATAACGCTTGTAGTCGTTGTTTGCTCATTTGCTCTGGCTAAATTTGTAGGCGGTGACTTCATGCCAAGCGAGGATAACTCGGAGTTTAACATCTACTTTAAGCTTGATCCCTCACTTAGCTTGCAAGCTAGCAAAGAGAGACTAAAAGATAAAATTTCACTCATAAACGCCGATCCTCAGGTAGCTTACGCCTACTTTATCCTTGGCTACACAGACGCCAAGCAGCCTTATCTTGTAAAGGCTTACGTTAGGCTAAAGGAGCTAAAAGATAGAGCTAATCACGAGCGGCAAAACGCTATCATGCAGAGGTTTCGTGACAAGCTAAAAAGTGACGATATGAGCGTCATTGTAGCTGATCTTCCGGTGGTTGAAGGTGGCGATGTGCAGCCAGTTAAGCTTACTATCACCTCTGAAAATGGCAAAGAGCTAGAGAAATTTGTACCAAAGATCAGTAAGATGCTAAAAGAGATAAACGACGCAACGGATGTAAATTCGCCCGAAGAAGATCTGCTAAAGCGCGTGCAAATTTCTATCGATGAAGATAAGGCTAAGAGACTAAATTTAGACAAAGCCAGCGTTGCAAGCGCCGTTTATAGCGCATTTAGCCAAAACGAGGTCTCTGTTTTTGAAAACGAAAATGGCAAAGAGTATGAGCTTTACATGCGCCTTGATGATAAATTTAGAGGCGATACAAATGATATCTTAAAGACCAAGATAAGAAGCAATGATGGCTTTTTCGTGACACTTGGCGATGTGGCGACGATTAGTTTCGAGCAAAAGCCAGCTAGTATTTCAAGGTTTAATAGAGCCGATGAGATCAAATTTCTAGCAAATACCAAAAACAACGCTCCGCTAAATAGCGTGGCAAATGAAATTTCAAAGAAGCTTGATGAAATTTTGCCTGCAAATTTCAAGTATAAATTTCTTGGATTTGTGGAGCTCATGGACGATACAAACGCTTCGTTTATCTTTACGGTAAGTGCTAGCGCGGTGCTTATTTACATGGTGCTAGCTGCACTTTATGAGAGCTTTTTGCTGCCATTTCTCATCATGCTTGCCATGCCGCTTGCCTTTTGTGGCGTCGTGATCGGACTTTTTATAAGCGGCAATCCATTTAGCCTATTTGTAATGGTGGGCGTCATCTTGCTCTTTGGCATGGTCGGTAAAAACGCCATTTTGGTGGTTGATTTTGCAAACCACTTTGCAAATAGCGGCTTGGAGGCAAACGAAGCTGTGAAAATGGCTGCTAAAAAGCGACTAAGAGCCGTTTTGATGACCACTTTTGCCATGATATTTGCCATGCTGCCTCTTGCACTTAGCAGGGGTGCTGGCTATGAGGCCAACTCGCCTATGGCTATAAGCATCATCTTTGGGCTCATTAGCTCGACCTTGCTAAGCTTGCTTGTCGTGCCAGTGCTTTTTGCTTGGGTCTATAATCTTGATAAATTTATAAGAAAATTTTATGAAAGGGAGAGAATTTGAAGAAGATTTTGGCGGTTTTGCTCTTTGCTTTGCCTCTTTGGGCTGGAAATTTACTAGAGATCATCGCTCTGGCGCAAAGTGCGAAGCTTGAGAGTTTGAAAGAATTTAATAAAAATGAATATATAAATAAAAACAAGAGCAACAAGCTAAATTTATCCCTTGATGGCAGATATACCTTTGTGCCTGACGAGCTAAAGGGCGGATATATGACAAAGGCTGGATCGATCACTGCAAAGGTCGAGTATCTCATCTTTGATGGTGGTGCGAGCGAGGCTTCGGATAAGATTTTAGACCACAAGGGCGTGGAGAAAATTTACAAAGATGAAGAGCTGATGAATTTAACCGCTTTTCAGGTCGCAAAGGTCTATTTTAACGCTGTTGCGCTAAATTCGCTGATAAATTTAGAGACAAAATTTGTAGATAGCTTTGCCAAGGCTGCTGCTGAAAATGAGTTTTGGTTTGAGTATGGCGAGATAGATAAGAGCGAATTTGATGCGATAAATTTCACTCTTAATAAAAAAAGAGCCGAGCTAGACGAGCTTGGGCTTAAGCTAGCCGAGCTAAACTCAAGGATAAATTTGCTCTCAAACGGCGAAATCGGCTTTAATGCTGGCTCAAAGATAGTGATGCCTGATTTTAGCAAGGATGATCTAAGCGCTAAGCTTGGGGCTATGGAGCAAGAAAAATATATAAAAGAGCAAGAAAATGAGAAGCAAAAGAGCAAATTTGCTCCAAAAATTTACTTAAAAGATACGCAAAGTGTGAATAATAACAGCTTTAAAAAAGGTGAGAAGACGACTTCGCAGATGGCTGAGGCATACGCTGATGCGAACAAGCCTAGAGTGGAGTTTGAGTGGAAGCTACCAGATAGCCTAAGCCTTAGCAAGCAAAGCCAAACTAAGCGCATAGAAGAGCAAAAGGCCGCGCTTGATCTAAGCGACGAAGAAAACAGGATAATAGCTAGGCTAAAGGATCTAAGAGGCGTGATAGAGGGCTTAAGCGCTAGGCTAAATTTAGACTCGCTAAAGCAAGATAGCCTTGATAGCGACTTTAACGACCTGCTAAATGGCTATCTTAGCGGCAAGGTGAAATTTGAGCAGTTTTTGTTTGTGAGTGAGAAAAATTTTAGCGACAGGGCAAATTTCATTCTAAATGGCGATTTGCTCGAGCTAAACAAGCTTGAATACTTTTTTGAATGCGCAAGAAATATAAATGAGGTTGTGATAGAATGAATAAACTGATCTTTGTGACCATTTTATGGGCGTTTAGCTTTAGTTTGATAGGGGAATTTTTAGCTGGCAAGGTCGATAGCTATCTGGCTGTTTTTGTGCGTGTGACGCTTGCAAGCCTAGTTTTTTTGCCATTTACGAAATTTCGAGGCGTTAGTCCAAAGCTAGCCCTTGGCATAATGGGCATAGGAGCGGTGCAAATAGGGCTAATGTATCTTTGCTACTACAACTCGTTTTTGTATCTAAGCGTGCCTGAAGTCGCGCTTTTTACCATTTTTACGCCGTTTTATGTGACGCTCATATACGATGCTTTTAGCTTTAAATTTAGACCGCTTTATCTCTTTAGCGTTGGCGTGGCGGTCTTTGGCGCGCTTATCATCAAGTATGGCGCGATAAACGAAGGGGCGATAAAGGGCTTTTTGCTGGTGCAAGGGGCAAACATCTGCTTTGGAGCAGGGCAGAGTGCCTATAAAGCGCTTTTGGAGAGATTTGACGTGGATCAAAAAAAGGTCTTTGGCTACTTTCACTTTGGAGCGTTTTTTGTAGCTGTGATCGCACTAATAACCCTTGGCAATCCAGCTAAATTTCACGTTGATCTAACACAAACTTTGGTGCTTTTGTGGCTTGGTATAGTCGCTAGTGGGCTAGGCTATTTTATGTGGAACAAAGGCGCTTGCGAGGTCGATAGTGGCGTGCTTGCCATCATGAACAACGCCCTCATACCAGCTGCTATCATCGTAAATTTAGTCTTTTGGCAAAAGGACACTAATCTAACAAGGCTTATTTTGGGCGCTGTGATAATGTATATCTCGCTATTAATTCACAATAGAGTGATGAAATTTTACGGCGTAAAG
>CAUUZE010000108.1:0-5047 GCA_963549665.1 Campylobacter concisus
GGCAAAAAGGTGCTGATGGTGGGAGATGGCATAAATGACGCAGCTGCGCTTAGCCTTGCTCACGTGGCTATTTGCATGGGAAGTGGCGCGGCGGTGAGCCTAGAGAAAAGCGACGTGGTGCTACTTGATGATAGCCTGCAAAGCCTTGCAAAAGCGGTGAAAATTTCAAAATTTACCTATAAAACGATAAAGCAAAATTTACTCTTTTGCCTGCTTTATAACGCCCTTAGCCTGCCATTTGCTGTCTGTGGCTACGTCATGCCGCTATTTGCCGCGCTTTTCATGTCGGCAAGCTCGCTAAGCGTCATACTAAACTCGCTTTTTATAGTTAGAAAATTTAAGGACAAATAGTGGATACAACGACTCTTGCGATGCTTGTTTTTATCTCGGTTTTGATGGGGGCGGCCCTGCTTTTTGGCGTGCTTTGGGGGATAAAAAATAGGCAGTTTGAAGACTACCGCAAATTTTTAGACGGAGCGAATTTAGATGGCGAAGACGCGCTAAATGAAGCCTATGCACTCGAACTTCGCAAAAAAGAGGCTCTAAAAAAGAGGCTAGAAGCTAGCAAAAAGGAGCATGAAGGCAAGGGCGAGCATGATGAGGCCGACAAAAAACTCTAAAACTTTCCAAGAAATGGGCCTTGCAAAAATGGGCGCTAAAAACCTAGCCAGATAGCCAAGTGCGAAGAAAAAACAAAATGAGGCAAGGCAAATTCTTAAGCCAAATATCAAATTTTCTTCTTTAAATTTAGTAGAAACCGAGCCTATTAGGATTATGGTGTCAAGATAGACGTGAGGATTTAGCCAAGTAAATGCGAGCGTTAAAAGGATGTTTTTCTTTAAATTTGATCTGGCATAATCGCTGCTGGTATCCATGCTAAGGTCCTTAAAAAAGTACGTGTGAAAGCTCTTTAGCGCGTAAAAAAGCAAAAATAAAAAGCCACCATATAGGGCGATTTGCTTGATGATGGGGAAATTTTGCACTAGGCTACCAAGCCCAAAAACTCCTGCAAAGATCAAGAGGGCGTCGCTAATAGCGCAAATAAGGCAGATGATAAAGATATCTTCTCTTTTGATGCCCTATTTAGCACAAATGCGTTTTGCGCGCCAATGGCTAAAATGAGCGATAAAGAGGTGAAAAATCCAGATAAAAATGCTTGCAAATTTATCTTTCTCAATAAAGTTTGGCTTAAATTTAGCAAAATTTAACTTTACCATAACCATAAATTTATGCCTTTTTTTATAAAATCATCAAATTAAAATTGCAAAAAGGAAAGCAGTTGCAAGCACTAGCCCTAAAATATCGACCAAAAAATTTTGACGAGCTCATCGGACAAGAAGCCGTAAGCAAGAGCCTAACCCACGCACTTGACGAAAATAGAGTGAGCCATGCTTATTTGTTTTCAGGACTTAGGGGAAGTGGTAAGACGTCGAGCGCTAGGATATTTGCAAAGGCTTTGGTTTGCGAAAAAGGCCCAACTTCTAGGCCTTGTGAGGTCTGCGCGCAGTGCGTGATGGCAAACGAGTCGCGCCACATGGACATCATCGAGATGGACGCAGCCAGCCACAGAAAGATCGATGATATAAGAGAGCTCATAGAGCAGACAAAATACGCTCCTACGGCCGCTAGATATAAAATTTTCATCATCGACGAAGTGCATATGCTAACAAAAGAGGCGTTTAACGCCCTGCTAAAAACGCTTGAAGAGCCGCCAAGCTACGTTAAATTTATCCTTGCGACAACTGACCCGCTTAAGCTACCAACGACGGTGCTTTCAAGGACGCAGCATTTTAGATTTAAACAAATAAGCAGGTATGAGATCGTAAAACATCTTGAATTTATCCTTAGCAAAGAGGGTGTGAGCTACGAGAGAGAGGCGCTTGAGATACTTGCTAGAAGTGGCGGCGGCTCGCTAAGAGATACGCTAACGCTGCTTGATCAAGCTATCATTTATGGCGCTAGTAATATCACAAAATCAAGTGTGGCGGAGATGCTTGGGCTGCTTGATCCAAGCAGGATTGAGCAGATCATCGAGCACGTCGCAAATGCCGATAAAAACGCCATTAGAGTGCTTGTGACCGAGCTTGAGACTTACGAGCCAGAGATGATCATAGATGAAATTTTGGCAAATTTAAAGCAGAGATTTTTAGAAAACGACCCAAAATTTTCGCTTCTTATATATGAGAGATTTTTTAGGATTTTGGCGCAGGCAAAGTCGATGCTAAGCGTGTCAAGTGACAATGGCTTTGTGCTGATGCTTATGCTTTTTATGATGATAGAGGCGCTAAATCTGCAAGATATCGATGAAGCGATAAAGCTTGCTAAGAGCGAGCCTAGCGTGGCTGTGATCGAGCCAAAAGCTGGCGTTAGTGAGCAAATTTTAGCCGTAAAAGAGACGCCAAAGACGCCATACGAGCAGTTTGTGGCAAAAATTTATGATAGAAGCTTTGAGCTTGGAGAAATTTTTAAAAATCACATAAGTTTTAGCTTTTTAAATGAAAATGAGCTCGGGCTAATCGTCAATGCAACTGGCGATGAGCTGGCATTTTTCAAAAAAAGCTGGGGCGTAATGCATGAAATTTTACATACAATTTTTGGTAAAAAAATCAAGATCGTAAATGCTAAGACGCAAGCTCCTGCTACAAAGCCAGAGCCACAAACTAAGCCACAAGAGCCACAGGATAAATATAGCTACCTTGACGAGGAGATCGCTAAGATAAAGGCTAGGCAGCAAAATGAGCAAAAAGATGAGCCAGCAAGCGAGCCTGCTGCGTCTGAAACTAGGGTAAATGCGCTAGCTCAACCTCAAAATGACTTTGCAAAAGAGCTGATGTCGCTAAGCCAGAGCAAAAGCCCAGAGGAGCTTAAAAAACAAAGAGAAGAGGGCGTGATAAAAGAGGCAAATAGGCTCTTTGGACAGCCTGAAGTGCAAAATAGCTAGGGATTTGGCTGTTTTTGTAAATTTGCTTGATTTAGCACTTTAAATTTGACTTTTTTTGGCGTAAATTTTTAAATAAAAGTTTTTTAATAAATTTATCTGCTGCTATCTTGACTAAATAAAATCTTAAATTTATATTGCAAATTTAAAAGAGCTAGAGCTTGTTAAATTTGAACTCTTAATGAGGCAGGCAAATTTAAAACTCTGGCAAATTTACCCCTTGTTTGCAAAATCAAATTTAGCTCAAATTTTAACTGCCGTATTAAATTTGGAATTTCAAATTTATCTGCTATGACTATTTTTATGTATAAGCTTTAAATTTCTAAATTTGCATGAGTTTTGGCTTATTAAATTTAAAATTTATTCTTGTGTGTAAAGCCAAATTTAGTTCAAAATTTAACTATATAGATTTTATATTTTTAAAAAATTTATCTGTTGTGGTTAAAAGAAATTTCTAAGCGATAATGCTTATTGGATTTAGCTCTAAATTTAATAATCGCAGGATTTTATATTTTAAATTTGATTAAAGAAGTCTCCAAGCCCAAAAAGCTTGGAGACTTCTTTTTAGCAAGAGAAGCAAGTCTTAAACTCGTAAGCGGTTGGACGTGCTTCGTAAGGCCAAACCTGAGTTTCAAATTTCATGTGTTGATAAGTGTCGATGAAAAGATCGCTCATTATCGGTTTTAGGTATTCGTTATCGCGAATAAGCGCTTCAAGGCTGCCACGAAGCGTGTGTGGGAGCTGCTCGATGCCGCGCTCTCTGATCTCATCGAGGTGAAGTTTAAATAAATTTTCATTCATCGGACCAACTGGCTCGTATTTGTGCTTAACGCCGTCAAGGCCTGCCATTAGCATCGCTGAGAAGGCTAGATAAGGGTTTGCTGTGCTATCAGGAAATCTCATCTCAGCTCTAACTGACTTCTCGCCAGCGCCGTAAGGTATGCGGATGCTCGCTGAGCGGTTTTGGCTAGAGTAAGTGAGGATAGATGGTGCTTCAAAGCCCGGGATTAGGCGTTTGTAGCTGTTTGTGCTTGGGTTTGTGAAGGCTGCAACGCTTCTTGCGTGTTTTAAAACGCCGCCGATGTAGTGCCTTGCAAAGTCACTTAAATTTGCGTAGTTGCCCTCTTTGTAGAATAAATTTTTACCATCTTTCCAAACTGATTGGTGCACGTGCATGCCGCTGCCGTTGTCGCCATAAAGCGGTTTTGGCATAAATGTAACTGTCTTGCCGTTTAGGTGAGCGACCATACGAACGACGTATTTGTAAATTTGAACGTTGTCAGCAGCTTCGACTAGGTTGCCAAATTTCACACCGATCTCGCCTTGACCTTGTGCGACTTCGTGGTGTCCTAAAAATATTTCAAGGCCAACTTGCTCTAAAACTTGCATCATTTCAGCTCTTAGATCGACCATGCTGTCGATTGGCTGGGTCATCAAGTAGCCGCCTTTTCTGCGTGGGCGGTGACCTGTGTTGTAGCTATCTTTAAAGTCTGCAGCGTCGTTCCACTCGCCTTCTTCGCTATCTACTTGATACATCGCGCAGTTTGGGCTGTCGATGATTTTGACGTTGTCAAATACAAAAAATTCATTCTCAGGGCCAAAATATGCCTCGTCGCCAAGTCCGCTATCTTTTACATATTGCATCGCTCTTTTTGCGATCGAGCGAGGGCATTTTTCATAAATTTGACCTTTGTAAATGTCGTAGATATCGCAAAAAACAACGACTGTGATGTCAGAGGTAAATGGGTCCAAAAACGCAGATGTCGCTTCTGGCTTCATTATCATATCGCTCTTGTCGATAGGCTGCCAGCCGTTCATCGAGCTAGCGTCCATTGGGATGCCGTTTGTGAAATTCTCTTTTGTAACAGCTTTTATGTTGTAGCTTATGCTGTGCCAAGCGCCGTTTAGATCGGTAAATCTAAAATCTACAAATTTAACTTCATTTTCTTTGCAAAAATCAAAAAAATGATCGATGTTTTGGACAAATTTTCCCATTTTTTATCTCCTTCTGGTTTTTAATTTTCGTATTGTATCACAAAATTTTATATTTAAGATTATTTTTATATTTTATTTGACCCCAAACTAAAATTTTACTAATTCTCTATCTCT
>CAUUZE010000109.1:0-4917 GCA_963549665.1 Campylobacter concisus
CTATCTACGCGAACTACGCGGTAAGGCAGCTAAGATCCGCGAACTTAGAAAATAAAACTTTTTCCCTGATTTTTTCAGGGATTCTCTCCTATAAACTATATTTAAAATCATTTTTATATTACTCGATATTTATACTTTATTAATCACTCTTTGCTAGAATTTTATTTCAAATTTACTTTTAAGGAATAAAGATGAAAAAAATTTTGATTTCACTTGCAGCTATTGCGTCTTTGGCTATGGCAGCAATCAATCTAAACACAGCTACAAAAGAGGAACTTATGAGTCTTGATGGTATCGGCAGTGCAAAAGCAGATGCTATCATCGAGTATAGAAAAGCAAATAAATTTAACTCAATCGACGATCTCAAAAATGTAAATGGTATCGGCGATAAAACTTTTGATAACCTAAAAGGTGAAATTTCTACTACTGGCAAGAGCGAAATAAGCGAAAAAGCAAAAGCTGGTAAGAAGAAAATGGATGAGGCAAAAGACGAGATGAAAGAAAAAATCTCTGATAAAAAAGATAAATTTAAAAAGAAAGCTTCTAAAACTAAAGAAGAGCTAACTTCTAGCAAAGAAGATGAAACTAGTATGGGTGAAAAAGCAAAAGACGAAAAAGACAAAGTTATTGACAAAGTAAAAGAAAAGAAAGAAAAAGCTGCTTCAAAAGCTAAATCTAAAAAAGAAAAACTTAAAGAAAAACTAGAGAAATAAAACATTTTAAAACCTGCTTGTCTTTACAAGTGGGTTTTATAAATTCATATATTTTTTGTTTTAATTATAATTGACAAAAATCATCACAATCTTCTTTAAATTTCATTGATCCGATAATTTGCTTCATTATAATCTTTAGCCAAGGTTTTTGCTAATTTGTGCTAAAACAGCTGCCATCTAACTTTACCAACTAAAAATTTATATGGAACTGCCCCAAAAAAACGACTATCAAAAGAGTGATTGCGATTGTCGCCAACCATGAAAAATGTATCTTTTTCTAACTTCCATATAAAAACATTTTGACAATCCGGAGTATCTAAATTTGATTTAGATGAAGCCATTTCTGAAGTGTCTTTATTGTTAAGAGTTTCTTCTAGCCCTTTTTGATACTCATGTTCTAAGGTATTAAACATCATTGCACTGTCTTCATCATAGTGTATACCTGCAAATTGTTCTTTATACGGATCAAAAATAAATTCTTTGTCTTGCGGACGTTTTAAATAAAGACCGTCACAAGTGAATCGAACCTCATCACCACCAACAGCAAAAACGCGTTTCATAAGGTGAGTTTTTGGACTTAGTGGATTTCTAAAAACTATCACATCTCCACGCTCCGGACGGGCAGTAGAATCTAATATGTGCCCACTATCGGCTTTTGATGAGATAAGAGGCATTTGCGAGAAAGGGCTATATGGGTTTAATATGCCGTAGTCAAAAAGAGTTGCAACTATAACCGAATTAATCTTATATGTTGGCTCCATTGAGCTTGTTGGAACTAAGTATATCCTTAAGAAAAACACTTGTGTTACGATAAATACTACAATGATACTAAGTATAAATTTTATAAAAAAATTTTCATAAAGAGAGTATCCTTTATCTACTAAGTTGGTTGTAATTGTATAGTAATTTTGCTTAACATCTCAAGACGACCGTGTATAGAAGGATTTCTTTTTTCTTGACATATAATAATGTTTTTTGTATAATCTCAATTCTTTTTTAAATAATCATGTCTTGCTAGCTCAGTCGGTAGAGCATCTCACTTTTAATGAGGGGGCCGTTGGTTCGAATCCAACGCAGGACACCATTTTTGGGTTTATGACCCTTTCGTCTAGTGGCTCAGGACTCTACTTTCTCTGTGTAGAAACAGAGGTTCAAATCCTCTAAGGGTCGCCAGATATTTTAAATTTTTAGGTCGCTTAGCTCAGTTGGTAGAGCGCCACCCTTACAAGGTGGATGTCATAAGTTCGAGTCTTATAGCGACCACCATTACTTTTAGGTGCAGCGGTAGTTCAGTTGGTTAGAATGCCGCCCTGTCACGGCGGAGGTCGCGGGTTCGAGCCCCGTCCGCTGCGCCATCTACTTTTAAATTTTTCATATTTTTTATTTTTGTCTTTATTTTTTAAGTTTAATGCAATTTTTTTTATAAAAATATCCTGTTAAATAATATGTAAAATAATACATAAAATATTGTCTTTAGAAAAATTTAAAATATATTTTTCTCTATTAAAAATTTTTAGTTTTTATAGCAAAAATAACGATGAAAGCCTAATTTTCACTCGATTTTCTAAATAAAGAATATTTAAATTTTAAAACCAAATTTAATATAAAATTTTTAATTATCTTTATAGTGTTATTAATAAACTAAAATAACAATTTTTTGTTGTCTAACGTTAAGGCATATTTTAAAATTTAAAGTCAAAATTTGTTTTATCGCGCAAATATACATATAAATTTTATGCCTATATGGGATAAATTTATCCTACCAAATGGCTAATATCAACCTCAAGAGCTTAAATTTTGGTGTAAATTCTATTTTTTCTCAAAAGTGATTACCGGCAAAGAAAAAATATGGTTTTTATCTTTTGATTATCAAAATATCAATATAATCGTAAAAATTTATAAAAGGATAATTATGGCACTTGAAAATGTATTAAGAGCGATTGAGGATATAAAAAATGGGAAAATGGTCGTTATGGTCGATGATGAGGATCGCGAAAACGAGGGCGATCTAGTCTTTTCGGCAGCTAGTAGCGACATGCAAAAGGTAAATTTTGCTATCACTCATGCAAAGGGCGTGCTCTGTCTCGCGATGGACGAGGCAAACGCTAAAAGGCTTGATCTGCCGCTAATGGTAGCCAAAAACACTTCAAGCCACGAGACAGCTTTTACAGTCACGATCGACGCAAAAGACGCAACAACGGGCGTTAGCGCATATGAGCGCGATATGACGATCAGGCTTGCGGCTGATGCTAGCTCAAAGCCTGAAGACTTCGTGCGTCCAGGACACATTTTCCCGCTCATCGCTAAAAATGGCGGCGTGCTTGTTCGCACAGGCCACACGGAGGGCTCGGTCGATCTTTGCAAGCTTGCTGGTGTTGCTCCGATGGCTTCGATATGCGAGATCGTAAAAGAAGATGGCACTATGGCAAGGCGTGATTATTTAGAGGAGTTTTGTAAGAAATTTGGTCTAAATATGATCAGCGTTTCTGATCTGGTCGAGTATAGACTAAGCCATGAAAGCCTCATAAGAGTTGGCGAAAAAAGTGACGTCAAGATCGCAGACTGCGCTGCAGCAAGATACGATATCACTGATCACAAAGGTAAAATCCACTCAGCTTATCTTTTTGGCGAGCCAAAGAGCAAGGCAAATGTCAAATTTCAAAAAATTCTAGCCGATCACGAGCTTTTGAGCAGTCCAAAATACGACGAGCTTTTAAAAACTATCAAATTTCTAAGCCAAAATGGTGGAATTTTGATCTTTTTAGATAGCGACAACTCAAACACAAGCAAGGACTACGGCATCGGAGCGCAAATTTTAAATCACTTTGGCGTAAAGGATATCGAGCTTCTAAGCTCAAATAAAAATAAAGAATTTGTAAGCTTAGCTGGTTTTGGGCTAAATATAGTCGGCTATAAGGAAATTTAAATATCACCAAATTTAGCCAGTTCGGCTTGGTCTCTGGCTAAATTTTATAATACTTTTTAAGTTAAATTTCGCAGATCATTTACAAATTTAAACTCTCATTACATGTAAAATTTTAAGAAGTTTCTATTTTGTTTAAGGTTATCTAGCATAGTTTTAGTTTATAAAGCAGTTTTCATGCTAAAAATTAAATATTTTACTTCAAATATATTTTATAAAATAAATCAAATTTAATTAAAAAATTTTTATTATATTGCTAATTTACGTTATTTTTATAGATTTAATCACTATTTAATATAAAATATTATTTAAAACAAAAGATTAAATTTATATTTTAAATTTTATAATTCTACTAATATTTCACAAGGAGGATGAAATGAGATCTATATCAAACAAGATCGCATTGACGCTTATTGTTCTTTTGAGTGTATGCTTTGCTGCGATGTCGGCTGTTAGCTACTTTAACGCAAAAGAGGAGGTGGTGAAGCTGATCAGCCAAAACCAAGATCAAATTCTATCTGACATAAAGTCTGTGACGCAAAGTTTTATTGATGACTACATGGAGGATTCGCAAAAGCTAGCTAGCAAGCTAGTGGGCAGTGTGGGTAACGAAGATGAAATTCTTGCTCGTTTAAAATCTACAAAAGAAAATTTAAAATCAATAGTCATAGGTGCTTATTTTGCAGCAGAGAGCAACGGCTATACCTACGGCTCAAATGGTAAAACCTTAACCCCAAAAAAAGATAAATACGAACCAAGGGGCAGGGGCTGGTATATCGCCGCAAAGAGTAGCGGAAAAACTATCTTTACAAAGCCATATATCGATATGGTTGCCCCAGAGCACGACTTATGCATGACTTTTTCTACTCCGATAACGGAGGACGGCAAGCTTATGGGTGCTACATTTACTGATGTTAATATCAGGCTTTTAAGTAAAAAGCTTCTAAAGATGGGTAAAACTGAGTTTGGCTATGTCTATTTTATGGACAAAGATGGTGTTATCTTGTTACATGACGATGAAAGTCTTATAAACAGTTCTGTTGAAGCGACTAAGACCTTGGCTGCTAAATTTGCAAGTAAAGACTTTGATGAAAACGGACTAATCTCTTATAAAAATGCGAAAAACGAAAATGTCTTGGCTAAAATTTTACCTATAAACGACGATGGTTGGCTCGCAGTTGCTGCGATAAATGCCGATACTTTTAGTAGCCAGACTATACCGCTTTTAAAAATCCAGCTAATCCTAGCAGTGCTATTTATCGTTATCCTCTCAGCATTTGT
>CAUUZE010000110.1:0-4849 GCA_963549665.1 Campylobacter concisus
AAAAGATAAAACCGCTATCAGGCTAAGCGTGGATGAAAACGACGAGCTTGGCAGGCAAGTGGTAGCACAGATGGGCGATTTTGTCATTTATAAAAAGGATTTTACCCCAGCTTATAACTTTGCAAGCGTCATTGACGATGAAGATATGGGAGTAAATTTAGTCGTTAGAGGCGAGGACTTGCTGCCTTGTACGCTAGCTCAAAGATATCTTGCAAAAAGGCTAAATTTTAGCTTTTTAAATGCTAAATTTATCCACCACAAGCTACTTTTGGACGGAGCCAAAAAGCTTTCTAAAAGCTCCAAATCGCCACCTATTGATCTAAGCCAAAATCCTCAAATTTATTACAAAATGTTAGCAAGTGATCTTGGGCTAAATTTAAACTCAGCAGATAAAATTTCAAACTTGCTTTATGAATTTAGGCTTAAAAATATGGCTGAATTATTGCTAAATCGCACCTGAAATATTTACGAGCCTATTAAGATCATCAAATTTAAAGCTAAGTTCATCTTTAAACTTAGCTACGATCTCATCTTTGTTTTCGCTAAATTTTATCTCGCTGCCCAGCAAAAGTCCTTTTATAAAAAGCCTGTGATCAAGTTCATAGGCGCTTATGCACTCATTTACTACGCTAACTACTTCGTTTGCTAAAACTGGCTCTTTAAAGATAGTCTCCGCCCTAAATGCCACGTACGCAGCACCTCCGTCGTAATCAATCCTATAATAGCTTAGCTCCTCGCCAAGCGCCACGCAAGCAACCATGCTAATCGTGTGACCATTTGTCTCTTCATCTAACTCAAACTGCGCCGTGCTAAACGCTTCAAGCCCAAATTTCTCGCCAAACTCACGCGCCCTATTTGCAAGGCTAAGCAAGCGCTTATCAAAGCCATTTATATTTTCATAGCCCCAAAGCCAAGTGTTTGATGAAAAGCTCTCAGAGCCGATAAACTGCATATCAAACTCCTGCTTGTCAAAGCAAATTTTGCCGCTTTCAAAGTCAGCCTGCCACTTGCTAGCCTCAACCACTTGCTTAAATAATCTCTTTTGAAGCAGAATCGCTCTGCCAAGACAAGCGCTAAAAAGCTCGCTCCAGTTACTTTTATCTATGCCAAGCTCATCTAAAAAATAGCTCTTTTTTCTAAAAATATCAAACATTTCTTGTCCTTAAATTTACGCTGATGCAGCGAGCTTTTCTATCTCTTCGCCCACATCATCACTTACGATAAACTCAGTCTTATAGATGAAAATTTCGCCTGTCGTTTCATTTTTTATCTTCAAAATTAGCCGTTTTTGATTATTTGGAGCATTTTTGCTAAAAACTAGCGAGTAAATTTGCTCCAGCTTTTGCCTGCTAAGCTCACTAAGGCTCAAAAGCACCTCTAGCTCGGCATACTCTCTTGCCTTTTGAGGGGCGCTCGTCTCTTCGTTTTTGCTAAATTTAGAGTTTTGTTTTAGCTTTCTTGTCTTAAAGTCTAAATTTTGCGCATCTTCTAGGCTATAAACCTCATTTAAATTTGTCCTTACAAACTGATCGTCGCGCGAGATGTTTATCCTAAAAGCATAAGGCAGATCGCGTTTTGCCTCGTCTTTTACGATATCTTCGATATTGCCAAGCTCTCTTTCAAAGACTGCGATCTCGATGTTGCCGTGAAAGTCCAGCACATTTATGGTGCCCATTTTTTTGCCGCTTTTAGTTATCCTAGTAGCAAAGTCCTCGATCTTGCCAACTACCAAAATTTCAGCACTTTGCGGTAAGGTTTCAAACTCCGAGCTTAGCGTGTATTTGATCTTATTTATCTCATCTTTATAGTCATCAAGCGGGTGACCTGAGAGGTAGATGCCAACGCTCTCTTGCTCAAATTTCAAGATCTGCTTGATATCAAATTCATCATCTATAATGACGAAATTTATCTTCACATCATTCATACTATCATCTTCGCCAAAGAGGCTCTCGGCCGCATTTTTACGTATCTGAGCTGCATTTTTGCAAGCTTCTACGATATTTTCTACATTTTGTAAAAGCATCTTTCGGCTAAAGCCAAACTCATCAAAGCAGCCAGCTTTTATAAGGCTTTCAAAGACCTTTTTATTGACCTTAAATGGATCGATCCTTGAGACAAAGTCGTCCATGCTCTTAAACTCGCCCTTTGCGTCACGCTCAGCGATGATGTTCTCAATTGCCGCTCCACCAACACCCTTAATCGCTCCAAGTCCAAATATAATGCCATCGTGACCCTCATTTTTAACGACGCTAAATTCTTTGGTTGATTTGTTGATAGATGGTGGCAAAGTATCGATGTTTATGCGTTTTATCTCATCGATGTAGCGAACGATCTTATCGACGTTGCTCTCCTCGCTTGTTAGAAGTGCCGCCATAAATTCAGCCGGATAGTAAGCCTTCAGATAAGCCGTCTGAAACGTGACATAAGCGTAGGCTGCAGAGTGAGACTTGTTAAAGCCATATCCTGCAAATTTAACGATCAGTTCGAAAAGATCGTCCGCTTTTTGGCCATTTAGCCCCTTAGCCTCAGCGCCTTTTACAAACTCTCCCTTTAGCCTATCCATCTCCTCTTTGATCTTTTTACCCATCGCACGGCGCACAAGATCCGCACCGCCTAAGCTAAAACCGCCTATGGCTTGCACGATCTGCATGACTTGCTCTTGATAGACGATGACGCCGTATGTTGGCGCAAGGATCGGCTCAAGCTCCTTAAATGCGTATGTTATCTCCGCTTCGCCATGTTTTCTTTTGACGAAGTCATCAAGCATACCACTCTCCATCGGTCCTGGGCGATAAAGTGCTAGCATCGCAACGATATCCTCAAAGCAGTCTGGGCGCAGGCTAGTTCCTAGCTTTCTCATGCCCTCGCCCTCTATCTGAAAGATGCCGATGGCTTGGCCACTTTGTATCATTTTATAAACGCCAGAGTCGTTTTTATCGACCTGCTCCCAGATGATGTCCCTGCCAGTGCGCTGTTTAACGAGCTTGATCGCATTATCAATAACCGTTAGCGTCTTAAGACCAAGAAAGTCAAATTTTATTAAATCAACGTCTTCTAGGTATTTTAGACTATACTGCGTCACAAAGCGATCTTCTTGGCTGTTTGGTTGGCGAAATAGCGGAGTTTTGTTCCAAAGCTCTTCGTTTGAGATGACGACACCCGCTGCGTGCTGACCGGCGTTTCTGTTTAGACCCTCAAGATCAAGGGCAAATTTCCAAATTTTAGCCGCCTTTGGGTTTTGGCTTATTAGCTCAGCTATCTTTGGCTCTTTATCGTAGGCATCTTTTAGCGTGATGTTTAGCTCATCAGGGATAAGTTTTGCCATCGCATCAGCCTCCGCATAAGGCATGTCGCACACTCTAGCGACATCTCTAATGACACCTTTTGCGAGCAATTTACCAAATGTAATGACGCCAGCAACGTTAAATTTGCCGTATTTTTGCGTGACGTAGTCGATGATCTCGCCGCGTCTGCTCTGGCAAAAATCCACATCGATATCTGGCATGCTAACGCGCTCTGGGTTTAGAAATCTCTCAAAAAGCAGGTTGTATGGGATAGGATCAAGGTCGGTGATCTTTAGCGAGTAAGCGACCAAGCTACCAGCCGCAGAGCCACGTCCTGGGCCAACTGGCACGCCTCTGCGCTTGGCTTCGTTGATGAAGTCCCAAACGATCATCATATATCCTGGGAAATTCATCTTATTGATGATACCGATCTCTATCTCAAGGCGCTTTCTATACTCTTCGTGTAAATTTTCAGGGACGAATTTCAGCCTCTCTTCAAGACCTTTTCTGCACTCGTGCTCGAAAAATACAGCGTCATTTTTGAAGCTATATCTGTTTTCTGGCTCTGGGAGGGTCAAATTTCTCTCTTTGGCGCACTCAAGAGTAAATTTAAAATTTGGCGGAGTTGGGTTGCCAAGCTTGATCTCGAGATTGCACTTATCCACGATCTCTTGAGTATTTTCTATCACTTCAGGGATGTCTAAAAATAGCTCGTTCATCTGCTCTTTGCTTTTGACAAAAAACTCATGGACGCTGTGGCGAAGTCGGTTTGGATCGTCTAGAGTTTTGTTCATCGCGATACACATAAAAACCTCGTGCGCGGCGGCTCTTTCTTTAAAAGTGTAGTGGGTGTCGTTTGTGGCGATGACCTTGATGCCAGTCTCTTTTGCGATACGCAAAATGTCATCGTCTATACGCCTTTGATCGCCGATGCCGTGGCGCATGATCTCAAGGTAAAAGTCATCTCCAAAAATTTCTTTATACTCAAGCGCGACCTCTTTTGCTCTCTCGTAGCCTTTTGCGCCAAATTTAACGTTACGCTCGCTTAAATTTAGATGCCAGCTCACCTCGCCCTGCAAGCAAGCAGAGCTGCAAACTAGGCCTTCGCTGTGCTCTTTTAGGATTTTTTTATTGATACGAGGATAGTAGTAAAAGCCCTCGATATAGCTCATGGAGCTAAGATACATCAGATTTTTATAACCAGTCTCGTTTTTGGCGATTAAGATGAGGTGAAAGCGCTGTTTGGTGCTCTTGTCATCGAGCTGCTCGCCGTTATGCACGTATGCTTCGATGCCAATTAGCGGTTTTATACCATTTTTTTTCATCTTTTTGTAAAAATCAATCGCGCCAAACATGTTGCCGTGATCCGTGATCGCTGCTGCCGTGTCGCCTCTGTCATGAAGCGTATGAGCTAGCTCTTCTATCTTGTTAGCTCCGTCTAGCAGGGAGTATTCGGTGTGTAAATGTAGGTGTGTAAAGCCAGAATTTTCACTCATTTTTTATCCTTTTTAATGAGCGGATTTTACAAAATTTTGGCTAATAAGGCGCTTGATGAAAGCTTAATG
>CAUUZE010000111.1:0-4508 GCA_963549665.1 Campylobacter concisus
AGCTTGTTAAATTTATAGATATAAAGTGCGACCTCATCTTTTGAGGTGTATGAGCCGTTTTCTGCAAGGCTCTGGCTCTTTTGCCCCTCTTTGTTTAGCTGCTCAAGTAAAATTTGAGCGTTTTTGTTTGCCTCGCCGCCCTCTTTTGAAAAAAAGAAGGTGCCTATGATGATGGCAATGACAAAGGCAACTAAGGCTGGAAAAAGTCTTTTGTTCAAATTTTGCCCTTAAAGTGTGTTAAAAACTCTATCGCCAGCGTCACCAAGGCCTGGAACGATGTAGTTTTTCTCGTTTAGCTTCTCATCGATCGATGCTGTATAGACCTCGACGTCTGGGTAAATTTCGCTAAATCTTTTTAGCCCCTCAGGTGCAGCGATGATGGAGATAAATTTGATCTCCTTAACGCCCTTTTCACGCAAGAATTTGACCGCATCTATCGCCGTGCCACCAGTTGCAAACATAGGATCGATGATGATCGCCATGCGCTCTTTTGCGTCTTTTGGAAGCTTTGCGTAGAAAAACTCAGCCTGCGCTGTCTCCTCGTTTCGCTGAAAGCCCAAAAAGCCAACACTCGCGTCTGGGATGATAGTAAAGACGCTATCAAGCATGCCAAGCGCAGCCCTTAAAATAGGACATATCATCACTTTTGTAGTAAGCCTCTTTGCGTCTGCTAGCGCAACTGGGGTTTGGACTTTGACATCTTTTACCTTTAAATTTCTAGTCGCCTCAAATATCATAAGATAGCTGATCTCATCAACTAGCATGCGAAACTGAAAAGGCTGGGTGTTTTTATCACGTAAAATTGTTAATTTATGCTCGATCAATGGGTGTGAGATGAGCTTCACGTTTTGCATTTTTTGTCCTTAAATTTACTGTTTTTACAAGGTTTGTCTTTTACAAAATGCCAAGAGGAGAATTTAGCCCAAAATTTGGGCTAAATTTGATTAAAAACCTTTTGCAAGTTTGGCTTTGTAAGCCTCAACATCAAAATCTTTTACTCTCGCTACGCCATCTTCAACCGCAGCTTTAGCAACTGCTGGAGCGACAGCTGTTAGCACGCGCTTGTCAAATGGTTTTGGGATGATGTACTCTTTGCCAAATTTTAGCTCGCTAACGCCACTTGCTTTTAAAACTTCAGCTGGCACTGGCTCTTTTGCAAGCTGCGCAAGAGCTTTAGCTGCAGCCATTTTCATATTTTCAGTGATCTTTTTAGCCCTAACGTCAAGCGCGCCTCTAAAGATAAATGGAAAGCCCAAAACGTTATTTACTTGGTTAGGATAGTCGCTTCTGCCTGTGCCCATCATAACGTCATCTCTTACAGCTACGACATCCTCTGGGAAGATTTCAGGCACTGGGTTTGCCAAAGCAAAGATGATAGGCTCTTTGTTCATCGACGCAACCATCTCTTTTGTCACAACGCCAGGCTTAGAAAGACCTAAAAACATATCAGCGCCTTTCATCGCATCAGCCAAAGTCCTATCCTCGGTCTCAAGCGCAAATTCAACCTTTTCTGGAGTTAGGTCTGTTCTTTTTGAGTGGATGACGCCTTTGCTATCTATCATCACGATGTGTTTTGCGCCAAGTGCTTTATACATCTTTGCGCAAGCGATGCCAGCTGCACCTGCGCCGCTAACTACGATCTTTATCTTAGATATATCTTTGCCAGAAATTTCCATCGCATTTATAATGCCAGCGCTTGTTATCATCGCTGTGCCGTGCTGATCGTCGTGCATTACAGGGATATCGACTGCTTCTTGAAGCTTTCTTTCTATCTCAAAGCACTTTGGAGCGCGGATATCTTCTAAATTTATACCGCCAAATGTCGGAGCAAGAGCCTTGCAAATCTCAACGATCTTATCAGGATCGTGCTCGTCTAGCTCGATGTCAAAGGCATCAACGTTTGCAAATTTCTTAAATAGCACCGCCTTGCCCTCCATAACTGGCTTACCAGCGATAGCGCCGATGTCACCAAGTCCAAGAACAGCCGTGCCATCGGTGATGACAGCTACTAAATTTGCCTTATTTGTGTATTTATAAGCTAGTTCAGTGTCTGCATTTATCTCACGGCATGGCTCAGCAACGCCTGGTGTATAGGCCATTGAAAGGTCTCTTGAAGTCTCGCAAGGTGTCTTTACCCTGATCTCGATCTTACCGCCGATGTGGTAGTTTAGTGCCTCTTCTTTAGTTACATGTGTCATTTCTTTTCCTTTAGTAAATTTTGTATTCTGTTTTTGATCTCGCTGCTACCTACTACTTCAAGCACTTCAAAGATACTTGGGCTCACACTTGAGCCAGTTAGCGCTATCCTCAAGGCCTGAGCTAGGTCTTTTAGTTTTAAGCCATTTTGCTCTAAAAATTTATTAGTTAGCTCCTCGTAGCCCTTTGCGTCAAGGTCACGGTCTAAAATTTGAGCAAATTTCGCCAAAATTTCTTTGCTATTTTCATTTATAAATTTAGCCCACGCTTTCTCATCGTAGCTTTTTGGAGCGTTGATGATAGCATTTGCGCTGTTTGCCATTTCGATCAAGGTCTTTGATCTCTCACGGAGCGAATTTAGCAGTAGTTCGCCCTTTACCAAGGCCTTAAAATCCACGCCAAATTCAAGCATATCATGCGCTAGCCTCTCGTAAGGCAAGGTCTTGATGTAGTGAGAATTTAGCCAGTCAAGCTTTTGAGCGTTGTAGGTGCTTGAGCTTTTGTTGATATCGTTTGGATTGAAGTATTTAAGCATATCCTCGATAGTAAAAATCTCATCATCGCCGTGGCTCCAGCCAAGACGAACAAGGAAATTTAAGAGCGCTTCAGGCAAGTAGCCCATCTTTTTGTACTCCATAACGTCAGTCGCGCCGTGCCTTTTGCTAAGCTTTTTGCCGTCCTCGCCGTTTATCATAGCGACGTGATAAAATTTTGGCACCTTAAAGCCAAGTGCCTCGTAAAGAACGATCTGTTTTGGGGTATTTGAGAGGTGGTCATCGCCGCGAATAACGTCTGTTACGCCCATTAGCGCATCGTCTATCACAACTGTGAAGTTATATGTTGGCGTGCCGTCGCTTCTTGCGATAATAAAGTCGTCTAAGATATCTTCAACCTTAAATTTAACCTCGCCTTTTATGCCGTCATGTATGACGATCTCGCCGCTAAGTGGGGCTTTTATACGGATAACCGGCTCGATGCCAGCTGGAGGCGTACCAGTAAAATCTCTATATCTATTATCATATTTTGGGCGCTCTTTTCTTGCCTCTTGGCTAGCTCTAAGCTCCTCAAGCTCCTCTTTGCTCATGTAGCATTTGTAGGCTTTGCCCTCATCAAGCAGCTTTTTAACGTACTCTTTGTAAAGATCAAATCTCTTTGACTGATAGGTCACTTCGCCGTCGTGATCTAGCTTGCACCAAGCAAATGCCTCTTTTATAGCTTGTGTGGCTTCTTCTGAGTTTCGTTTTAAGTCAGTATCTTCGATGCGGAGCAGAAATTTTCCATTGTTAGCTCTTGCGTATAAATAATTATAAAGAGCTGTCCTAAGTCCGCCTATATGTAGGTATCCAGTAGGCGACGGAGCAAATCTAGTAACTATCATTTTGTGCCTTATTTTTATGTTATAATTGCCCAAAATTATATTTACTAAATACTTAAATAAAGGTTTCATTATGAAAAAATTGCTCTTTTTGGCTGCTGGCGTGTTAAGTGCCTTAAATTTATATTCAGCTCAGATGATAAACGGCATCGCAGCTATCGTGGAGAACGAGCCTATCACGCTTTACGAGGTTTATAGCTTGAAAGAACAGCTAAAGACAACAGAGCAGGACGCTTTAAATTTGCTTATCAGAGATAGACTTGAAGATGCACAGATAAAAAACTTAAATTTAAGCGTTACACCTTTTGAGCTAAACGACAGGATCGAGGCGATCGCAAAGCAAAATGGCATGACAAATTCGCAGTTTAGAAGCTCTATCCAAGCTCAAGGCATAGACTTTTTGGACTTTAAAAACAACTTAGAGCACAAGATGCTTCAAGAAAAACTTTATAAAAGCATAGCTGCTGAGGCTGGCAAAAATATAAACGAGCAAAAAGCAAAGGCGTATTTTGACGCTAATCCTAATAAATTTAAGGTCTTTAGCACCGCTAGAGTCGTAGTTTATAGAGCAAAAGACCCTGATCTGCTTGAAGCTCAAAAGACAAGTCCGAAGCTACTAGACGGCGTGCAAACACAAGAGGTGAGTTTAGACTATCAAAGCATAGATCCAAGGCTTGCTGCGATCATCTCAAGCACAAATAACGGCGACTACACACAGCCTTTGCAAGGACCTGACAGCTTTGATATGTTTTTAGTAAAAGAGAAGATCGGCTCATACACACCAAGCTTTGCTGATGTAAAAGATAACGTTATAAACGAGCTTTACCAAGGCGAGCAAGAAAAATTAATGAGTGATTACTTCGAAAAACTCCGCGCAAAAGCAAAAATTCAAATCCTAAGATAACTTCAAATTTAGCCACTTTGGTGGCTAAATTTC
>CAUUZE010000112.1:0-4466 GCA_963549665.1 Campylobacter concisus
CCCCTAAATTTTAGTGTAAGAAGTGTCTAACGCCAGTGAAATATAGCGACATGCCGTGTTCATCGGCAGCCTCTATCACCTCATCATCTCTGATACTGCCACCTGGCTCGATGACGCATTTTACGCCCACTTTGCTAGCGATGTCGATACTATCCCTAAATGGAAAGAAGGCCTCGCTTGCTAGCACGCAGCCACTTAGATCGATCTTTAGCTCTTTTGCCTTTGCCACGGCCGCACGAGCAGCATCCACACGGCTAGTCATACCCATGCCAATAGCCACCATCGCGCCATCTTTTACATAAACTACGCAGTTGCTCTTCGTTAGCGCAGCCACTTTCCACGCGATCTGAGCGTCTTTTAGCTCGCTACCAGTTGCAAATTTCTTGCTCATTTGCTTCATATTTTCAAGCTCTTCGTCTTTTACGAAGTCTCTTTCTTGAAATACAAATCCACCATCGATGTGTTTAAAGTCAAATTTATCATTTGCACGCACTAAAAATTTATTATCCTGAGTGAAAATTTTGATGCGTTTTTTACTCTCAAATACCTTAAGCGCGGCATCATCGACATTTGCAGCGATGATTACTTCAACGTAAATTTCATTTATCTTTTTAGCTAGCTCCTCATCAAGTGTGCCATTTATCGCCACCACGCCGCCGTATGCTGATATCGGGTCGCACTTAAGCGCTGCCACGTAGCTCTCAAGCAGCGTATCTTTTACCGCAAAGCCGCAAGGGTTAGCGTGCTTGATGATAGCCACTGCTGGCGCGTCATCAAAGCTAGTTGCAAGCATTAAAGCGCCATTTATATCGGTCATATTATTGAAACTTGCCTCGCCTTTTAGGGCTCTAAAGTTGTTTGTGAAGAAATAATCAAACTCATAAAGCGCGCCTTTTTGGTGTGGGTTCTCGCCGTATCTAGTGTCAAAAACCTTGCTTCCCACGATAAATCTAGCATCGCCAAAACCGCCATTAAATCTATCATTCATATAGTTTGCGATCATGCTGTCGTAGGCTGCTGTATGCTCGAACGCCTTTATCATCAGCGATCTTCTAAACTCAAAATCATCGCTTTTCTCTCTTAGGCGCTTTAAAATTTCATCGTAGTCAAGCACGCTTGTGACTATAAGCACGTCTTTAAAGTTTTTAGCAGCGCTTCTTACCATAGCTGGGCCACCGATGTCGATATTTTCGATGATCTCGGCAAAGTCATCAGTCCTGATGGTAGTCTCTTTAAAAGGATATAAATTTACGCAAACTAGGTCGATGCCCTCGATGCCATACTCCTTTGCCTGAGCCACGTGTGTAGCGTCATCGCGTTTGTGCAAGATACCACCATGTATCTTTGGATGAAGGGTCTTTACCCTGCCTTCAAACATCTCAGGTGATGCCGTAAATTCGCTAACCTCAGTGGCTTTGACACCCTCAGCCTTTAAAAGTTTGTAGGTGCCGCCAGTTGAAAGTATCTGCCAGCCAAGCTCTTCTAGCCCCTTTGCAAACTCTACAATGCCCTCTTTATCGCTAACGCTAAGCAACGCTCTCATTTTTTCTCCTTTAGATTGATTAAATTTATTTTATTTCTCAGCCAAACACATCGCTTTTTCAAGCACCAGTAGCCCCATGGCTGTGTCTTTTTTGATATTTTCTTCTGTTAAATTTTCTAGTTTTTCTAAACTTTTGCCGCTAGCATTTACTGCAAAGTGGCTCTTTTTAACTAAATTTTGAAACTCGCCGCCTGCGATATCCACACTAAAGGCGTAGTTTGAAATTTGCTTGCCACCAAAATAGCTTGAACTTAGCACGCTTAAATTTACAGCCTCTTTTTTACTAAATGCCTCGCAGATCGGGCTTTTAGCGCTAAATTTCACCACCTTTATGCCGCCCTCATCTGAAAATATATACTCTTTAAACTCATTTAAATTTTTAGCTCTAACTGCCTTAAAATCAGCCTCTACGCCATCACTGCCAGCTAGGATGATGCTAGCAGCGCTTGTCTTATTGTATTCGCCGATCTTTTTGCCATTTTCAAAAAGCGTGCTATCTTTTAGCTCAAATTTGATCTCATTTCCATCAAGATCGCTTACGTTTAGCTCTCTGCAAAAGCCAGCCACAGCCAAAAGCAAAATCACAAATTTCTTCATCTAAACTCCAAATTTCTCTTTTAATCGTCCATAAGCCTCATTTATCTCCTGAAGCTTCTTAGTCGAGCGCTCTATCACCTCTTTACTCTCGCCCCTGCCCATCAAAATATCAGGGTGATACTGTCTCACAAGCTCTTTGTAGCGAACCTTTATCTCATCAAGACTTGCATTTTTACTAAGTCCTAAAACATCAAATGCATCGTTTTCTTGGCTTATCTCATCATGGTCTGCACCAAACCTAGAGCCATAAAAGCTATCAAATTTATAGATTATCTCATCAAGCGTCTCTTTATCGATGCCAAATCCATAAGCGATATTTCTTATGACGTCTTGCTCGCTTTTGTTAAATTCTCCGTCTATATAGGCTAAATTTAGAAAAAAAGTGAGCCTAGCCACGCAGGTATCGTAGTTTAGGTTAAACGCGCGCTTGTAGTTTCTGGCGGTTTCATAGGCGTTATCTACATTTTCTTTTTGGCTGTTATAGACCTCTTTTAGATACTCGCGCACGCCGCTAACACCGCTAACTTTTTGACTTAGATCATCAAGTACTTGAGTGATCAGCCTAGCCTCTAGCTCGCTAACTCTGCCGTCACTTTTAGCGACTTTTGCAAGCAGTGAGACTAGAAATTTAGCCTCATCTACATTTGCTTGTTTCTTGCGGTTACTACCTATTTGGACATTCATAAATAAAAATATCGCACCACCTAATATGAGTAAAAACAGGACTCCAGACATATTACCACAAGTGATAGATTGTATTTTTTATCTTGCCATTTACTAGCTCATTTTTACGCCATGAGCTCTCGTCGTTCATCACGTTCCAGCGGCGCTCCTCAGGGCGATAAAACCAGTCTTTATCGATCTGATAGTAAATTTGCTTACCGTTTGTCTCGATGATGTTTGCGATGTTGTTATCGTGATAGCTGTTCTCATCATAGTCAGTAAAGGCTCGCTGCCCCATCTCTGAGTAAAGCAGCGTTAGCTCCTGAAGCATCTCGTTTAGATCATCGTCCATTTTCTTGACATGCAGACCGATCTCCTGCGCCTCACGAAAGAGTATCGGATACTCATGTGCTGGGTAGTCTGCGTTTAGCCTCTCAGAAATTTCAACGATCTTTTTATCATCATCTATGTGATATCTAAGCAGCTCAGTGCAAATTTTAAGAGAAAGCGAGCTAGCGCGATCAACCGCACCAAAAACTAGCGGATGGATATACTCATATAGCGAGTTATAGGGGTTTGTGTCGTTTGGTCTATCTTTGTCCTGCTCTTTCCAAAGCTTGACTACACGGCTAAGCTCGTCCATAGAGACGCTAACAAGCTCGTTGCCCTTGTTTGTAGGACTTAGCTCGTGTTTGAGCGAAGTATCAACTGGCGTTAGATAGGCAAGCGGACCCATGACGATCTCATTTGCGCCAAGCGCCATCATAGTAGCAGCTGAAGCGCAGTTTGATGGGATCAGTGCTATTAAATTTTTGCAGTAGTTTCTAAGGGTGCTAATGATCCTAAGCGCAGCTATACCGCTTCCGCCATCACTTTTTATGAAAAGATAGGCAGTGTCTATCTTTTTACCCTTTAAAATTTCATACATTGCGCTTGCATCGTTGCCACAGACATTACCAGCGTTTGAGTTGTAGTAGGTTATCAAAGGGGCATTTAGCCTTTTTTCGATCGAACTTATCAAATTTTGAGTATCGCTAAAGAGCACTGGCGGTTTTGCCACGCCCTTTTTCTCGTTTTGCTCTACTTCCTTTTCCCCGCTTGCTTTTTGAGACTTTTTAGAAAACATCTCTTAGTCCTCCTTTTTTACGATTTTCGCAAACTCTTTTAGATAAATTTCTCTTACGTCCTCTAAGCTCTCATCTATATCATTTAGCTTAAATCTCCTGCCGCCACTAACGCCGATCTTTTCAAATTTCACTTCAAATTTAGCCGCAAGCGCTTCAAATTTAGCCTCATCTTTTACACCCACAACTGCTCTTGAAAAGCTCTCGTCAAAGATGAAATTTGGCTCTTTAAATTTAATCTCGCAGTTTGCGCCGATATTTGAGATGCTAGCCATTTTTGCCAGCGTGATAGCAAGACCGCCTACGCCTACGCTATTTGCAAACTCTAAAATTTGCTCTTTATTCGCCTCTATCACTAGCTCCCAAAGGGCCCTTTCAGCTTTATAATCAACCTCTTTTAGCTTGCCGCCAACCACGTTAAATAGTGACTTTGCGTAAAGCGAAGCTGCAAATTCTCCGCTTGTATCGCCAAGTAGATATATCGCCCTGCCCTCGCTTAAAAATGTGCTTTTTAGGTTTAAATTTGCATCTTCATTTAC
>CAUUZE010000113.1:0-4239 GCA_963549665.1 Campylobacter concisus
TTAAGCTTAGTGAGTTAAGAAAAACTCTTGAATTTTAGCTTTGTCGCTTGTTTTTGTAAGAGCAAGCATCAAAAGCACTCTAGCTTTTTGAGCGTTTAGGTTATCGCATGTTAAAAAGCCGTATTTTGCGTCATCGACTTCGCCGTTCATAGTTGTCTCGCCGCTTCCCACACGTGAGTCACGAACTACCACTACGCCAGCCTTTGAAGCCTCACCAAGAGCCTCTAGCACGCTAAAGTAAGGGTTGCCGTTGCCAAGACCAGCGCTAATTATACCTTTTGCGCCGTTTTTAACAGCCACATTTACAAAGTCAGGATTGTCATTTGCGTGAGAGTAGATGATATCAACTCTTGGAAGCTCTTTTACGCCAGTTAGATCAAATGCTGAGCTTGCTGTGTGTTTTCTGATCGGATTCATATAGTATTTTACGTTGCCGTAAAAGACTGTGCCGATTTTGCCGCTGTTTGGTGATTTAAATGTATCAACGCCTGTAGTGTTGGTCTTTGTCACCTCACGAGCCGCGTGAATTTCGTCATTCATAACAACTACAACGCCCTTGCCTACGCTATCTTTGCTGATAGCTACATTTACAGCATTAAATAAATTTAGTGGGCCATCTGCGCTTAGTGAGCCGCTATTTCTCATCGCACCTACAAGCACAACTGGCTTGTCGCTTTTAACGACTAAATTTAAGAAGTAAGCTGTCTCCTCCATAGTGTCTGTGCCGTGAGTAACGACGATACCATCGGCTTTGCCACTGTTTAGAAGTTCGTTTATTCTATTTGCAAGCTTAAGCCAAACTTCGTTGTTCATATCTTGTGAGCCGATATTTGAAATTTGCTCGCCTTTTATGGTAGCGATCTTGTTGATATCTGGCACGGCTGCGATTAGTTTATCGACCGTAACAGTTCCAGAAGTATAGCTTGAATCAAGCGAGCCTGAGCCGCTTCCTGCTATCGTTCCACCAGTAGCTAGGATGTAGATGGTTGGCTTAGCAACCGCTAAAGTAGCACCTAAAATCATGAGTAACACCGCCTTAAAGATTAAACGCATTTTAGCTCCTTTGCATTAAAATTTGCTAGAGCATTATAACGTCATATATTTAAAAAATTTATTAATTTTCAAAATTTATATTTATTTAAAAAATTCTTATCAAAAGCATATAAATTCCAGTCGAAACGACTATGCTAAGAAGGGCGTTTTTAAATTTCAAATGCACCAAAACAGCCGTAAAAACCGCCACTATCTCGCTTAGGCCGTATGGAAACTCGCTAAATTTCGTATCTTTTAGCCCGTAGCAGACCAAAACGACCATTATCATCATGCCCATGTGCTTCTCAATGGCGTCTAAATAAGGGTTTGGCTTATAGTTTCTTAACGCATAAAATGGCGTCGCTCTCGTTATAAAAGTAGCCAAGGCGCTTAAAAGCACCGCCACAAAAAGCACCATCTCACTTGAGCTTACACTTATCAAATTTTATCCTTAAACAAAAGCAAAAATACAAAACAAAGCGCCATCGAGCCAACAAGCACAAATTTAGCTGGAAAGAGGCTCACTCCAAGCACGCCAAAAAAGACTGCCGCAAAGAGCACGCGGTAGTTTTTATCATTTTTAAACATCTCAATGACGACTACTGTAAAAAGCGCTGTTAAGCTAAACTCAAGCCCCCTTGTATCGGCCTTGATAAAGTCACCAAGTATCGCTCCAAGAAGCGTTCCAGCTGCCCAGTATGACCAAGAAAGCACATTTAGCCAGGTAAAGACAAAACTTCGATCACTAGCCTCTTTTAGCCCTAAATTTTTAAATATCGCAAAGGTCTCATCTGTTAGCAAAGCGATGTTTAAGAGCTTAAATTTGATCCCGCTATACTCTTTTAAAAGTGAAATTCCATAAAAGGTGTGGCGCAAATTTACAAGGTAGCTCACGATAAAGACCTCAACGTAGCTCGTGCCCACGCTAAAAAGCGAGAGCATCATAAACTGCGCTGCTCCGCCGTATCCAAGCATGCTAAGCGCCATAGCTATAAATGCGCTCACTCCCATGCTTTTTGCCAGCACGCCAAAGGCGACACCAAGCGGGAAATAGCCCATAAAGATAGGAATGGATAGTTTAAAAACATAGTTAAATGTCAAATTTTACCTTCATAAAAAGCCAAAATGTTAGCAAAAATTTAAAAATTTAAATTTAAAGAGGCGTTTTTGCTTTTATAAATTTAACTAATTACTCGCATTTTAAAACTAAATTTTATAAAATAACAACAAAATTTATAAAGAAAATTTCTATGAAAAAGATAATTTTACTAATATTTTTAACACTAAATTTAATAGCCTTAACAACAAATCCAAAGATAAAAATCCCTCAAGCAAATAGCTGCAATATCGAGGATAACTGCATTGATTTTAGCCGCAGATACAGCGATGATGAGTATAAAAAGCTATTTGGAATTTACAAAAGTGAGTGCGAGCTTAAAAATTTAGACGCATGCATCTATCTGGCTGAGTTTTACAAAAGCGGACTTGGCGTAAAAAAAGACGCGACAAAATCACTAGAAATTCTTAACAAAGCTTGCGATGAGAGCAATAAATTTGCCTGTCACAACCTTGGTGTTGAGTATCAAGAGATGAAAGAATACAAAATGGCTTTAGATGCTTTTAAAAAGGGTTGCGATCTCACGCTTATTCAAAGCTGTTTTAACATCGCAGTTTTATATAATAACGGTGGTGGCGTAAAAAGAGACTATAAAAAGGCTGCTAAAATTTACAAAGAAGTTTGCGAGCAAAATTTCTATGAAGGGTGCTACAACCTAGCCGTTTTATACCACAACACCCCTGGCGTAAAGCACAACTACAAAGAGGCGGTAAAGCTTTACAAAAAGGCTTGCGATAGCGACTTTAGCATCTCTTGCTACAACCTAGCGACCTTATATCAAGAGCAAAAAGAGTATGAAAAGGCCAGTAAGCTCTATTTTAAAGCTTGCAAACTTGACTTTGCCGATGCTTGTAATAACCTAGCCAGCCTTTACGACGACGCACTTGGCGTAGAAAAAGACGATGAAGTGGCGTTTAGATACTACAACAAAGCGTGCAGGCTAGATAGCGCAAGTGGGTGCAAACATCTTGCATACTTTTACTATCATGGCATAGGCACAAAAAAGGATAAAAAGCTGGCAGAAAAAGAGCTGAAAAAAGCTTGCAAGCTAGGCCTTAAAGAGGCTTGCGAGATAGTCAGAGATTTTCACTAAAGAGCATTTATGAAAAATTTGATTTTGTTTTTATCTCTCATTGTGCTTTTAAATGCAGAAAATTTAGACGAGATGTGCCAAAGCGAGGGCGATATAAGAGCAATTTAACGAGCTGTTACAAGGCCGCTGTAAAAATTTATAACTCATCAAGCGATGATAAAGAGTTTAAAAAGCTACAAAAGATATTTTTACTAGCTTGCGAAAATGATATGAAAGAGGGTTGCTACAGTGCTGCGCTCATCTATATAAATGGCTACAACGACGTGGGTAGCGAGCTTAATCAAACTATCATATTAAATAGATATGCAAGATTTTTAAACTACGCACTTTTAGATAACGGCAAAAAAGAGGACAAAATGACAGCCAAAAGCTACTTTCAAAGATCATGCGAGCTAGGCTTTAAAAAGGGCTGCGATATGAGAAATTTACTAGATAAGCTTGGGTATTAAATTTGAACCTAAGAGTATATTTACTATAAATTTAGAGCTTTTTATCTAAACTTATTTAAATTTTTAAAAAGGCAGGCAATGAAAAAGACTTTCTTATTTTTAACTTCTGCGGTGCTTTTGTGGGGCGCAAATTTAGAGCCAAAAACGCTTGAGTCTAGGTGCGAAAACGAAGATGCTAAAAGCTGCTTTGAACTTGGTAATAAATTTGAGGAGAGTAAAAACTACCAAAAAGCGGGCGAGTTTTATAAAAAAGCATGTGAGCTAAAACACGCAGGCGCTTGCAGTAGCGTGGGCGTGCTCTACGACATGGACTACATAAAAGATGTAAATAACAAAAATGCAGCCAAATTTTACCAAAAGGGCTGCGAGCTAAATGACGGCTTTGGCTGCGCAAGGCTTGGCTTTGTATATACGTTAGATAAAAACTATCAAAAGTCAAAAGAGCTATTTTTAAGAGCTTGCGAGCTAAAAGATGGCGACGGATACTACGGCCTTGGACTTTTATACTATGACGGAAATGGCGTAGAGCAAGACGCCAAAAAGGCAAA
>CAUUZE010000114.1:0-4121 GCA_963549665.1 Campylobacter concisus
ATAGCTAGCATGCTCTATTTGCTTGAGGAAATTTAAAATGAAAAAAATTCTTGCTCTTATATTTTGTATATTTCTAGCAGGTTGTGCTAGCAAGCCAAGCGTGAAAAATCTAAATCTTAAAAGCAGCCTAAACTACGGCGGTGAAGAGCTTGCAAAGATACTTGAGCAAGATGATGCAGTGGCATTTAGCAGCAACTTGCGTGAGGGAGTTTTCATCTACATAAGTAACGCTAAAGTCGCAAACTATCTTGGCGTAGTAAGAGCTGAGAGACACACTAAATTTAGCGTAAAAGAGCTAGGCAAAAATGATCTTTTGATAAAAAGCGTAAATGATCTAACGCAAAGCTTTGATGCTAGCTTAGAGCGAGCTAGAGAGCTAAAATGTGGCACTTTAGTGATTAGACTAAAAGATAAATTTCAGGATTTAGAAGCGGCAAATAAATTTTTAGAGCAAAACGAGAGCGCATTTTTAAAGATGAGCGATGAGATAAGGTGCAAGTAGCCTTATCTGCCCTGCTCTATCAGCCTAAAAACTTCATCCTCTAAGCCCAAAGCATTTTTGCCAAAAGCTACGTAAAATGGACTTTTTATATCCGCTAGCTTGTAACTTGGCTCGCATCTGTCACTAGCGTTTATGACCTTGCCACCGCTAAATTTCACTACCGCCTCGCCTGCAGCGTTGTCCCAAAGATAGCTAGGGCTAAATCTCACATATATCCCACCAAGCTCGGCTAAACGGCAAAATTTAATGGCAGATCCGATGCATTTTTGCTCTAAATTCAAACTATCTCTTATAAGCGTGACCCTCTTCGTCTCGCCTCTTCTGCTTGAAAAGATGAAGTTATTTAAGCTTTTAGCTTTTTCATTTAGATCTTGTTTTTCTACGACCTCATCATTAGCGCCTAAAATTTCTTTAAAAGCGCCGTTTTCATCAGCGTAAAAAAGCTCTTTGCTAACTGGGATAAAAATGACACCAAGCACCGGTCTAGCCTCTTTTATAAGCGCTATACAAACGCAAAATTCACCGTTTCTAGCTAGAAATTCTTTCGTGCCATCAAGGGGATCAACTAGCCAAAACTCATCTTTGTCACTCTCTTGCAAGATGCTCTCTTCAGAGCAAATTTTTATCCCACTTTTGCTTAGCTCTTTTAGTATCACCTCATTTGCCGCTAGATCAGCGCTAGTTAGCGGCGAGCTGTCATCTTTTAGGCAGACTTTAAGCGCCTGGCTATTAGATGAGTAAAATTTCATTATCTCACCTCCAGCGCTGATGGCTGCCTTGATGGCTAAGTTTAAAAGCTCGCTCATTTTGGTGTTCTGTTTGTCTCTCCGACATAGAGCTGTCTTGGACGGACGATCTTTATAGTGTCTTGCTCTTTTAGCTCGATCCACTGGCTGATCCAGCCTGGCGTCCTGCCGATGACAAAAATAACGGCAAACATATTGTTTGGTATGCCAAGCGCTTTTAAGATGAGCCCTGAGTGAAAATCAACGTTTGGATATAAATTTCTACTTACAAAGTAGTCGTCATTTAGCGCGATCTCCTCGATGCGGTTGGCGATCTTTATAAGCTCTGAGCTAATGCCGATCTCATCCATCAGCTGATCTCTCATCTTTTTAAGCACCTTTGCGCGAGGGTCAAAGTTTTTATAGACCCTGTGACCAAAGCCCATTAGCCTAAATGGATCGTTCTTATCTTTTGCTCTAGCGATGTATTTATCGACGTTTGCGACCGAGCCGATCTCTTCAAGCTGGCGGATGACGCCCTCGTTTGCCCCACCGTGAGCCCAGCCCCAAAGAGCGCCGATGCCTGCACTTATACATGCGTATGGGTGCGCGTGCGTAGAGCCAACAGTCCTAACAGTCGTAGTTGAAGCATTTTGCTCGTGGTCGGCATGCAGCATAAAGACCGTATCAAGCGCCTTTATCTCGATAGGCTTAAGATCGACGTGCTCGTATGGATAGCCCCTCATCATGTAGAGGAAATTTTCAGTAAAGCCACGATCCAAATTTGGATATATAATAGGAAGGCCGCGTGAGTAGCGGTAGCTAAAGGCCGCTATCGTTGGGATCTTGGCGATGATACGCATAGCCATCTCATGGTACTCTTCAGGCTTGTCCATGTTTAGGTGGTCTGAGTAAAAGGCACTTAGCGCTGAGACTGCCGCTTGCAAGATCGCCATAGGGTGCGCCTTGTCTGGAAATGCGTCAAATAGCTTCATCATGCCCTCGTGTATGAAGCTTCTTTTTTTAAGCTCATCTTTAAAACTTGCATATTGCTCGTTAGTTGGTAGCTCTTTGTTTAAAAGTAGGTAGGCAACGTCTAAAAATGTCTTATTTTCAGCCAGATAGGCGATGTCGTAGCCCCTATACATGAGCTCGCCCTTTAGGCCGTCGATGTAGGTTATGGCTGAGCGGCACATCGCAGTTGAGGTATAGCCCCTGTCAAAGGTAAACATCCCAGTGTCGCTAAAAAAGGTCGATATGTCGATGACGTCTGGCCCCATCGTGCCTTTTAGGATAGGAAATTCATAGCTCTTGCCAGTTCGGTTGTCGATTAGTGTGGCTGTATTTGATGACATTTTTACTCCTTGCTTTTTGATTGCATTAAAATTTTGATGATTATAGCTCCTATTATAGCTTGTGCGAGGCTTGCTAGGATGAAAGATGAGTAAGAATAGTCACTTATCTCGCCTGATTTGTGTGCGATAGTAGCAACTGCGATCAAAAGAGTAAGCGGCATAGACTGCGAAACTGAAAATAAAAATATCCCTCTAAAGCCAAGCTTGCCCAAAAAGAGTAAACTAGATATAACTCTCGTGCCAAGCATCGCTAAAAATATAAAAATAGCATCCTTTATCACTTCGCTAGATCCTAGGCTTGAAAGCTTAAAAGTCGAGCCTATATGGATAAAAAATATCGGCACCAAAAAGCCAAATCCAAAGCTTGAAAGCTTGTGCGGCAAGTCCTTTTTGTGATCAAAAAATGTCGTGATAAACATACCTGCGATAAACGCGCCAAAGGCTACTTCTAAATTTAGATAGAGCATCAAGGCTATCATCGTGAAAAATACCGCGATGCAAAGCCTGATGTCCTTCTCGTCCTTGTCGTAGTGCGGCATGAGCACCACTTTAAGCCCCGGATACCACCAAAAAAGCACGTCCAAAATTTTAAAGCTAAGCACGCTGATAGCCAAAAATAGGATCAAATAGCCAATCGTTAGCCATAAATTTATACTCGCTCCAAACTGCAAATAAGCAGCGGTAAATGTTAGAAGTGTGATGCTTAAAAGCTCGCCGATAGTTGCTATTAGCATGCTTAAATTTAGCCACTCTTGCTGCTTGCCATACTCCTTAAATAGCGTAAATATCATGCCAACGGCCATTATCGGGATGATGATGATGTAAAGCAGGCTAAGCTCAAGTCCTAGCGTCAAAGCCGTGGCTAGAGCGTAGATGAGCGCTAGGTAGATGAGCCCAAGACGCAAAATTTTACGGTCGATGTTTATGAGCATCCTAAGGTCGATCTCCATGCCAGCTAGAAACATCAAAAAGAAAAAGCCAACTTCGCTGATGAGCTTAAACATCTCGTTTTCGCCGACAACTCCTATGTAGCCAGCAACCGCTCCAAGTAGTATCTCAGCAGGCGCGACTGGGATGCGTAAAATTTTAGAAATATAAGGCGAAGCAAAGACGATAAATGCCAAAACGACAAGAATGCTAAGCTCGCTTGCTTGGTGTAACTGCAAAAAGATCCTTAAAATAAAAATGCCTGATTGTATAAAAAGCTTTGTTATTTTTTGATTAAGCTAAGCGAAATTTAGGCAAAATGGCGGCTATTTTTAGAAATTTGGAGTGAAATTTTATGCGTAAATTTAGCCTTTTTGTTTTGCTATTTTTTGGCGTTTTTTCTTTGGCAGATGAGCCGAGCTTAGTTGGGAGTTTTAGGTTTGATGGGAGCACATTTTATAAAAAGCAAGTGGTTAAAAATGAGAGCTTTTACTTTTTAAAAAATGAAAATATGGACGAGCACTTTGCCTCGTTTAAGGTAAAGTTTGACAAAGATGTCAAGACAAAAAGCGAGCTAGAGGAGTTAAAAAAGGCTCTTAAGCAAGATAAAAA
>CAUUZE010000115.1:0-4056 GCA_963549665.1 Campylobacter concisus
AAGGAGAAAAAATGAACGAGAACAGACGAGATTTTCTAAAAAAAGGTGCAACAGCGCTTGCAGCTACACCTTTGCTTTCAAGCGTAACAGCTTCAAATTTGTTTGCTGATGAGGTTAAAAAGGGCGTTGCAAAAAATGGCGAAACTCTTACAGCTGCTCACTGGGGTATGCTAAAAGTGACAACCAAAAATGGCATTGCTGTAAAGTCAGAGCCTATCCAAAAGACAAGTGAAATTTACAACCCACTTCAACATTACACATCAGATATGATCTATAAAAGTCGTATCAAGCATACAATGGTAAGAAAGAGCTACTTGCAAAACCCAGACAGCCCAAAACCAGAGCTTCGTGGCATAGACGAGTGGGTCGAGGTGCCTTACGAAGAGGCGATCAAGCTAGTTGCAAGAGAGCTTAAAAAGACTAGGGCGCAAAAGGGCTTAGAGAGCGTATTTGCAGGTAGCTACGGCTGGAAATCAAGCGGCAATGTGCATAACTCAAGAATTTTACTTCATAGATTTATGAACCTTAGTGGCGGCTTTGTTGGCTCGCTAGGTGACTACTCAACAGGCGCTAGCCAGATCATTATGCCTCACGTTGTAGGTAGCATTGAGGTCTATGAACAGCAAACTAGCTGGCCAGTCGTGCTAGAAAACTCAAAAGTCGTAGTCATCTGGGGTGCAAACCCACTTGCGACACTTCGCATAGCTTGGACAGCGACTGATGAGCAAGGCTTTAAATACTTTGAAGAGCTAAAAAACAAAAAAGATATCAAAGTGATCGTGATCGATCCTATCAGGTCTGAAACAGCGCAATACTTCGACAAAGCTCAGTGGATCGCTCCAGTGCCAAACACCGACACAGCGATGATGCTAGGCATGATGCACTACCTATATGAAAGTGGCAAATACGATAAAGAATTTATCGAAAACTACACTTATGGCTTTGATAAATTCCTCCCATATCTACTTGGCAAGACAGACAACACTCCTAAAAATTTAGAGTGGGCGAGCAAAATTTGTGGCATCGACAAAGATACTTTAAAAGAGCTAGCTGATACATTTGTAAGCAACCGCACGATGCTAATGAGTGGTTGGGGTATGCAGCGCGCTCACCACGGCGAGCAACCACACTGGGCGATGGTAACGCTAGCTGCTATGATCGGTCAGATAGGCCTACCAGGCGGAGGCTTTGGCTTAAGCTACCACTACTCAAACGGCGGCGCACCAACATGCAAAGGCGCAGTCATCGGTGGCGTAAATAGCGCAAGTGTGGGTAAATTTAATGAAAAAGGCGAGTTTATCGGCACAGATACGGGCGAGTTTGACAAACACGGTCGCTTCGTCGCAAAAGCAGCCGCAGTAGCAGGCACAGGTCAAAGCTGGCTACAAAAAGCAACCAACTACGCTTTCCCAGTAGCTCGTATCGCTGATGCGTTGCTTCACCCTGGCAAAGTGATAGATCATGATGGTAAAAAGATCACCTATCCAGACATCGACTTTATCTACTGGGTCGGCGGTAACCCACTAGTTCACCACCAAGATACTAATACAAATTTAAAAGCGTGGAGAAAGCCAAGAACGGTTGTCGTTCACGAAGCTTACTGGACACCGACAGCAAAGATGGCTGATATCGTCTTTCCAGTCACCACAGAGTATGAGAGAAACGACATCACGATGACTGGTGATTACTCAAATATGAACATCGTGCCAATGAAACAAGTCGTTGAAAAATACCGCGAAGCAAAAGATGACTATCAAATTTTCACCGATCTTTGCAAGGCTTATGCTAAAAATTTATCCATCGCCTACACAGATAACGGCAAAGACGAGTTTGACTGGATCAAAGAGTACTATGACGCAGCCTACGCTCAAGTAAAGGCCGTCCCTGAGCTTGCAAGCGACATGAAGCCATTTGAAGAGTTTTGGAATGAAAACAAACCAGTCACATTTGCCTCATCTCAAGATAGTGATAATTGGGTAAGACTTGGCGAATTTAGAGAAGATCCTGTGCTAAACGCTCTTGGAACGCCTAGCGGTCTTATCGAAATTTACTCAGATACGATCGAGAAAATGGGCTATGATGACTGCAAGGCGCATCCAACTTGGTTTGAGCCGATCGAGTGGCTAGGCATGAAAGACAAACCTGCAAAATACCACATGATAAGCGCCCACCCAACTGACCGCTTACACTCACAGCTAAGCCAAACTTCACTTCGTGAGAAGTATGCTATCGCTAACCGTGAGCCAGTGTGGATAAACGAAAATGACGCAAAAGAGCTTGGCGTAAAAACTGGCGATTTGGTGTGTGTATTTAATGCTCGTGGCGAGGTACTAGCTGGTGCTTATGTGACTAAAAACATCAAAGAGGGCGTTGTAAAACTAGCTGAGGGCGCTTGGTATGACGGATTTGATAGTGGCATCTGCAAAAACGGCTCCGCAAACGTGCTAACCATAGATATCCCAACAAGTAAGCTAGCAAACGGTAACATCAGCCACACAGCTCTTGTTAATATCAGAAAATATCAAGGCGATGAAGCACCAAAACTTACAGCATTTTCTGAGCCAAAATTTTCTAAATAATTTCAAAGCAGGGGAGTGATCTCCTGCTTAAATTTATCTTTGCTTATAAAATATCTTTAACTACTTTTTCAAATTTATCTATTCATTTTCGTAAATTTTAGAGAAAATTTAAATATTTTTTATTAATTAATATTATTTATTTGTAATTAAAATTTTCTTAAATCACCTAAAATAGGCTATTTATTAAGTAAAGTAAATTTATTATTGCTTAAATGTAATTTATATTTTCAAGTTATATTTAATTATTAAAGTAATAAAATCCGCTTTGTTTTTAGGAGAAATAGCCTATATATCGTATCTTGTAATGCAAAGGAATGAAAAATGAATAATCTAAGTATAAAAATAAAGATCCTACTAATTGTAATTTTAAGTCTTATTTGTTTAAGCGCGACAAGTATTTATATTTTAAATGGTGTTTTTAAGACTAGAAGCCAAGCTGTATCAAGTCTTAATACAGCTGAAGATATCATAAAACAAAGTGAATTTATCCATGAACTTCAAAAAGAGCGCGGTTATAGCGCAGGCTTTATAGCTAATGGCAAAGATGCTGATAAAAATTTAAAAGAGCAAAGAGCTAAAGTTGATGGCGTTTTGTCTAAACTTTCTAATAAAAATGAACTCTCACGTGAGCTTAATAACATAAGAGCAAAAGTAGATAACAAAGAAAGTTTTGCTCTCATAGCTCCTAAATTTCACGACATGATCGAAAATACACTTGTCTTTGAAAATTCCCTCGCAAGCAGTTCTGAGCCTGATATGAAAGATAACTTGGCTAGAATTTTTAGCATCTCAAAGATCAAAGAGTATTTTGGTATCACAAGAGCGGTGCTAAATGCTGTCTTTATAAAACATAACATCGATAAAAATACATACGTAAATTTAGTTTCATTTAACGCAAATATCAAAAATCTCTTAAATGACTACGTGAAATTTAACGCAGGCACATACGCAGATAGCTTGCAAAAAGAGATCTTGCAAAGTGATGAGTTTAAAAAGATAGATGATATCATCAAAAGTGCTATCGCTACTCCAGATGAGACAGCTAGCAAGATCGAAGCGGCTAGTTGGTTTCAAAGCATCACAAATTTGATCGATAACTTTAGAAGCTATGAGCTTTACTTGTTAAATGATATGAAAGATAAAGCTTTACAAGACATGAGTGAAGCTGGCAACTTAGCTGTTTTCATGGTTATTTTACTTGCCTGTTTTATACTATTGCTTGTTTTGGTTTCATTTTTTGTTGGTAAAAATATCATCTCAGGCATCGATAGCGTAAAAGGCGGTCTAAGCGAGTTTTTCTTATATCTAAACAACAAGACAAATTCTGCTAAACTTCTAAGCTTAAAAGGCAAAGATGAAATTTGTATCATGTCGTCGCTTATAAATGAAAATATAGAGGTTATCCAGACGACAAAAGAGCACGAGAACACCTTCATCCAAAAAGCCAACACCTTTGTAAATGAGATAAAAGATGGCA
>CAUUZE010000116.1:0-3903 GCA_963549665.1 Campylobacter concisus
ATCTTTCATCCAGAGATGAAGCCAAAGCAAGGCATCGAAGTTAGCAGCGAAGATATGAAAAATCCAAAAGTTTCGTTTGAGAAGTGATGAAAAAAGCTCTTGCTCTTTTGCTCTTTGCATTTTGCTTTTGTTTTGCTCTAAATTTCAATGAGCAGATCAACGATGAGGCTCATATCTTTTCACAAAACGAAAGAGATGAGCTTTTAAATTTAGTGCAAAATTTCGAGCAAAACAGCACCACACAAATAGCCATAGTGACTTTAAATTCGCTTGAAAATAAGAGTATCGAAGAGCTATCGCTAGAGATAGCTAGAGGCTACAAACTAGGTCAAAAAGAAGATAGTAACGGCGTGCTTTTAGTGGTAGCCCCAAATGAGAAAAAGGTCCGCATCGAGGTTGGATACGGGCTTGAAGGGGTGCTAACTGACGCCATCTCAAGCCAGATTATAAATAGCGTGATGATACCTCAGTTTAAAAATGGCAATATGAGCGAAGGCGTGAAAGATGGCGTTTTGGCGATCATAAAAGTGGCTAGCAGCGAGGAATTTAGGAGTAAATTTGAGCTTAGCGACATACCTTTTGGTGTGATCGCATTTATCGCTGGCATACTCTCATGCTTTGCTTCTGTAATCTTTGGCAAATTTTTTGTTAGAACTGGCTTTAGCACGTGTTTTGCAGGACTTGTATCAGCCGCACTTGAGCAGGGATTTGGCGTGCAAAACTACCTTATCATTTTTGGCGTTTTTGCCTTTATATTTGCGGTATTTTTTCTAATATTAAAAGACGTTTTTAAGAGAAATAGCCAAGGTGGCTCTTTGCCAATGGGCTTTAGGCGTGATAATTCAGGCTCAAATGGTGGCGGTCGCTCAAGCGGCAGAGGAGGGGGCTTTAGTGGTGGCGGCGGTGGTTTTGGCGGAGGCGGAGCTAGCGGCAGCTGGTAAAATTTGCCTGCTTTAGAAGTAAATTTCACTACCCTTTACAAATTTTAAACTTTCACTCACTCGCAAGAATTGACTACTAAAATTTGGCTTCGCTTGCAGCTTAGTTTAAATTTTAGAGCCGAAATTACTCGCTCATGAAATTTTAAAATTTGCTATAAATTCTCTCACACAAACGCATGCAGTGCTTTAGCACTGACGCATGCCACCTCTAACGTCGTAGGAGTTAGGGGATCGTTAAGGGGGAAGAGAGCGACTTCGTAATTCAAGCCTCTTCCCCCTTAACAAAGAAACAAAACTTTAAATTTCCAAAAAAACATTTTGCAAATTTTAAAACTTTACTCACTCGCCTTAGCAGACTACTAAATTTAGGTCTCGTAGCCACTCGCCACTAAATTTAGAGCCGTGATATGCTCGCTCATAAATTTTAAAATTTACTAGAATTTCAATAAAGCGCATGCAGTGCGCTAGCACTGAGGCATACAACCTTAAACGTGCGAGGGATTGAGGGATCTAAAGGGAGATAAGGGGACGGCTTCGTAATTCAAGTCCCCTTGTCTCCCTTTTGAATAAAAGAGTTTTTAAATTTAAGGTTTGCATTTTTAAAAATAGAAATTTATTATTTTTCAAATTTTAAAATTCCATTCACTCGCAAGAATTGACTACTAAAATTTGGCTTCGCTTACAGCTTAGCTCAAATTTTAGAGCCGAAATTACTCGTTCATAAAATTTTAAAATTTGACATTTTTCTTTGTAGAACAAAGGATTATTTTGTGCATTTTATACTCGGCATTTGCATATAAAAGCTAAATTTCTTAAAATATGCCAAAAAATTAGGAGCAAAAATGCTATCAGGTAAGCTACTTAAAAGCCATTTTGCTAAATTTGATCTAGTGGCAATGCTTAGTGAGTTTTTAAAGCAAAGTCGTTTTGATAAAGAAAAATTTCAAGCACTTAGGGGAGATGGTTTTAAAAGTTTAGATAAGAGCCAAAGAGAGGAGCTTCTTGAAATAGCAGACTTTAAGGCGCATCTTGACGCGAAATTTCAGAGCTTTCTACGTGAGCTGATGCAAAGCAAGGTCCTTGTTGTAAGCGGCGCGGAGTATAAATTTAGCGAGCTTGAAATTTACACCTGCTTTGACGTAAATACCTACAAAAGATCGTGCGAGGCGGGCGAAATTTACTTTCACAACTTTGGTTTTGACATCTCTTTTAAGAGCGAGCCAGCGCTTTATGGCGGCATTTTGGTAAGGAGCTTGAAGCCATTAAATGAGCGAAATTTCATCTTTGGACCAAGAAAATGTGCCTTGCATATCTTAAATAGCAAAATAAGTAATTTAAATTTTGATCTAAAAGAGGCTAACTTTAGAGATGATGAGGTCGCTTTTACGCCAAGAATTAGGTCGTTTAAAGATGAGAGCGAGCTTCAAAATGACGCTTTAAGGGCGGTTAGCGGCGAGTTTAGAGGGACACTTGAAAGTGCAAAAGAGTATAAAAAAAGAGTTGAAAATGCCTATAAAAAGGGGTGAAATTTATCTTTTTATCGGCTTTGAGGCTGAGAAATTTAGCCTCAAAATGCTCTCTAGAAAAGATCGTAGAAAACTAAAAAAATATCCAAATTTAATAAATTCAAACTCATTTAAACTTTCTCGCTATTTAAAATTTAAAGCAAAAAAACGGGGTAAAATTTGCCTCTCTCACAAAGAAAATATCGCCGTTTTGGCTATCTCAAAAGAAAAAGTTGGCGTTGATGTGGAGGAGATAAAGGAGCGAAATTTTGACGGAGTGATCAAATTTTGCTTTAACAAAAAAGAGAGCGAAATTTACGCAAATGCCAAAGACAAAATACAAAAATTTTATGAAATTTACACCGCAAAAGAGGCTGTGATAAAAGCCAAAAATTTAGCCTTTAGCGACCTTGCTAGCGCTAAATTTGACGAAATGGATAGAAGATACTTGATTATTAATAATCTATTTATTATTTGCCTTGCATTTAAGCATTGCAAAGATATAATTGTTAAATTTTTATGATTTTAGAATACTAAAAAGGTAAAAAGTGCTTGTAAAAAAGATAGCTATGATCCTTGCGGTAACGCTTCTAGCTCTTGGCTGTGCGAAGAAATTTGATGCGCCAAAGCTGGCTGATTTTAGCTTAAAGGCATTTAAGGTCAGTTCATCAAAAGGGCCGCTAATGCTCTATGTGCAAAATAGCGAAAATGAGTATAAATTTAGCCTTGTAAATGCACTCGGAGCACCAGAAGCTAGGCGAGTTTTAAAGGATGGCACGTTTGCAAATTTGGGCTTCTTACCACCAAATAGCGCCTACAACGAGCTTTTTATCAAGGTGCTTGAGATGATAAAAGATGAAAAAAATGAGCAAAAATTTATGATAGATGATCAAATTTATGAGGTAAAAAGCGTTGATCTACGTTAGCAAACCAGCCATTATCAGCGCCGCAGGTAGTAGTAGTGATGAGAATTTAAGCTCGCTTTTAAGTGGCAAGAGATTTTTAAGTAAAAGCTCTGAATTTCACCCACAAAATGAGTTTTTGGTGGGTAAATTTAACGGCACTTTGCCTAGCTTTTCAAGCAAAACTAAAGAGCACTTCAAAACTCGCACCAACGCCTTGCTTCTTAGCACGATGCTTGAGATTGATGAGGAGATAAAAAGAGCGATCAAAAAATATGGCAAAAGCCGTGTGGGCGTCGTTCTTGGCACTACAACAAGCGGCGTTGAGGAGAATTTCGAGCCATTTAAAGGCTATATCGCGACTGGATTTTTTGATAAAAGCAGGTTTGGCATAAACAGAAACTGCCTTGCAAACGTGGCTGAGTTTGTGAGCGACTTTTACGAGCTTAGTGGCCCAAGCTACTGCGTATCGACTGCGTGCACTTCGGGCGTCAAGGCGGTTATTGAGGCTAAAAGGCTCATTGAAAGCGAGCTTTGTGACGCGGTCATTTGTGG
>CAUUZE010000117.1:0-3869 GCA_963549665.1 Campylobacter concisus
TTTTAAAAAATATTAAGAAATGAACTGGCGGTGCGTCTTAACGCTAATAAACTTATTAAAATAGGAAGTTATCAATGAGTGAAAAATTTACCAGAAGAGAATTTCTACAAAGCGCCTGTATCAGCGTAGGTGCGCTAGCTACAACAGCTGGTGCGACCAATGTTTTTGCTGGCGAGACCCAAAAGGGCAATGAAAATGGCTTGCCATCTGTTGATGTGCTAATAATCGGCTCTGGCGGTGCAGGACTTCGTGCAGCAACAGCCGTTCGCAAACAAAACCCAAATTTAACAGTCGTTGTCGCTACAAAGATGATGCCATCACGCAACGCAACTTGTATGGCAGAGGGCGGTATAAACGGCGTTACTGACTTTAGCAATGGCGACAGCTTCAAGCTTCACGCCTACGACACCGTAAAAGGTGCAGCCTATCTTGCTGATCAAGATGCAGTTGTGAAATTTTGCGAGGCAGCAGGTGCTGTTATCCACGAGCTAGACTATAACGGCATGCTCTTTTCTCGTAAAGATAATGGCGACGTGGCATTTCGTTTCATGGGTGGCGCTAGCAAAAAACGCTGTAACTACGCAGCTGATAAAACTGGCCACGTTTTGATGCACGCCTGTCTTGACGACGCTATCACAGCTGGGGTTAAATTTTTAATGGATCATGAGCTACTTGAGATTGGTCTTGAGGACGGCAAGGTCGAAGGTGTCGTTCTTCGCAACATCCAAGATGGTCAAATTTACCCAGTTCTTTGCAAATCTCTAGTCATCGCAACTGGCGGATACACTAGAATTTTCTATAACCGCACTTCAGTTCCATTTATAGCAACAGGCGATGGTATCGCTGCTGCGCTTAAAGTAGGTCTTGGTTTTGAAGACCCTGAGATGCTTCAGTTTCACCCAACTGGCGTTCAAAACGGCGGCACACTTATCACAGAAGCTGCTCGTGGTGAGGGTGGTTACTTGTTAAACAACAAGGGCGAGCGCTTTATGAAAAACTATCATGAAAAAATGGAGCTAGCTCCTCGTGACGTCGTCGCTCGTGCTATCGAGACAGAAATTCGCGAAGGTAGAGGCTTTGGCGAGGGTATGAGCGCTTATGTACTTTGTGATGTTCGCCACCTTGGCAAAGATACTATTATGAAAAAACTTCCAAAAATTCGCCACACAGCGATGCTTTTCCAAGACATCGACCTAGTCGAGCAACCAGTGCCTATCCGCCCAACAGCTCACTACTCAATGGGTGGCATAGAGGTAGCTAAATTTGATGATATGAGCACAAAGATCCCTGGAATTTACGTAGGTGGTGAGGCTTCATGCGTATCTATCCACGGCGCAAACCGCCTTGGCGGAAATAGCCTAACTGACGCAGTTGTAACTGGTGATCTAGCTGGCAAAGGTGCTGGTGCTTATGCTCAAAATGCAAAATTTGCAAGCGGCAAAAAGACTTCTGAGCTAGCTAAAATATGGCAAGATAAATTTAAATCTATCGCAACAGGCGAGGGCGGCACAAACGATATGTACGCACTTCGCGAGGAGCTTGGCAAAAATAACTGGGATCTAATGGGTATCTTTAGAACTGGCGCAAAACTAGATCAGCTCTCTAAAAACCTAGAAGCTATCCAAGCAAAATATGACACTATCAAAGTGCCAAATCAAAATCCAGTCATGAATACCGCCTTTACTGACTACGTCGAGCTTGGCAACCTTATACTTCTTTCTCGTGCAGCATGTCTTGCAGCGCAAAATCGTCTTGAGAGCCGTGGCGCTCACACAAGAGAGGACTATCCAAAAAGAGATGATGTAAATTTCTTAAAACACAGCATAGTCACACTAAAAGACGGCAAGTTGGAGCTTGGCTACAAAGACGTTGTGACAGGCATATTTTCACTTGACGGCAAGAAGCCAGAGTAAGGAGCTAGGATGAAAATTATTATCGACCGTTTTGACGGAACTAAAAAATATGAATCAACTTATGAGCTAACAAATGAAGAGGTCAAAGGCAAAACTCTTTTAACAGTGCTTTTTGATATCAAACAAAAAAAGGATGCGACATTAAATTTCACAGCATCTTGTCGCTCAGCGATATGCGGTGCGTGCGCTGTTAGAGTAAATGGTCACTCATATCTAGCTTGCGACACAAAGATGAACGAGCTTTTAGCAGAGTATGGCAACCCAGATACTATTAGAATTTCACCACTTGGAAATTTCAAGGTTATCTCAGACCTTATGGTGGATTGGGAGCCAAGTATAGAAAATTTACGTAAGATCAAACCAAGCATCACTGCTAAGCCAGAATTTAGCGCTGCAAAAGGCTGTAAGCAAAGCCAAAAAGAGTACGATAAAGTAGCACTTGAATGGGACTGCATACTTTGCGGTGCATGCGCTAGCGAGTGTAATAAACTTGAAGCAGATGCGAGTGACTATATGCAGCCGTTTGTCTTTGTGCATGCTTATAGAGCCGCTTTTGACTCACGTAGCAAAGATCCTATGCCACACCTAAAACCAGCTATCGACAACGGACTTTGGATGTGTGTAAAGTGCCAAGAGTGTGCTGACCGCTGTCCAAAAGGCATAAGCGCATGCGGCGACATAACTGATCTTCGTATCATGGCTATACAAAAAGGCTTTAATGAGGGCATGGGACCAGATCACGCTGAGGCGTTTTTGACTGATCTAGTCGATGGCTCAGGCAGACTAAATGAGGTTAGACTTGCACTTCGTTCAGAAGGCGTTATCAAAAATATGGGCAAACTAGACATCGCTGCAAACTTAATGCTTGCTGGCAAGATGAATCCGCTTCATGTATTTGGCGAAGAAGACATAGAAGGTCATGACGATCTAGTAAAAATGATAAATGCGGCTCGCAAAGCTGCTAGTAAGGAGTAATTATGCAAAATGAATTCGCTTTTTTCCCAGGATGCGTACTCACTCAAGCAGCTAAAGAGGCTAAGATGTCGCTTGAGGCCATCGCTCCAGTGCTTGGCTGGAAGCTTCACGAGATAAAGGGCTGGAGCTGCTGTGGTGCTCAACAAGCACAAGACGTAGATCCTATGGCTGCACTTGTAGCAAATGCTAGAAATATAGCGCTTGCAGAGCAGATGAATATGCCGATGCTTACGACATGCTCAACCTGTATGCTAACTCTAACAAGAGCTAAAAGCACGCTTGACAAGGGCGCAAAAGATCGTATCAATACATTTTTAGCTGAAGGCAATATGAAATATAACGGCTCAACTGAGATCACAAGCCTTCTATGGGAGCTTTACCAAAATGTCGATACGCTAAAAGCAAAGGTTGTTAAGCCACTTAGCGGTCTAAAAGTAGCGCTATTTTACGGCTGCCACAGCCTAAGACCTGAAAAAGATCTACACAACAGAGAAAGCTCAGTAAATCCAAAGAGCTTTGAAACTGTTGTAAGTGCGCTTGGTGCTACTATCGTGCCATTTGAGAAAAGACTTGACTGCTGTGGCTTCCACGCTAGCTATCCAGCTGGAAAATCAGTAAGAAAAATGTCAAGCCAGATCGTAAATAACGCTGATCAAAATGGCGCAGACGTAGTTGTCACTCCGTGCCCACTTTGTCAAATGCAACTTGACATCTATCAAGAGAGATACCAAGATGAGAACCACTCAGATGTTAGAAAACCAATAATTCACCTCTCTCAACTTGTAGGTCTTGCGCTTGGTCTATCTGTCGAAGAGCTAGGACTTGATCTAAATATCATCGACGCTAGCAAGATAGCGTAAATTTTATCCCACGTCTTTTGGCGTGGGAATTCCTTAAGAATTTATACCAAATTTCTATTTTACTTATCAAAAATATGCAAATTTTAATAACATTATCGTTTTAAAATTTACTTTGTAACGA
>CAUUZE010000118.1:0-3841 GCA_963549665.1 Campylobacter concisus
AAATGGAACTTTGATGCTGCTCCTGACACATGGGATGTACCAGACTTTAGAACTCCAACTTGTGCAGCTTGTCATATGAGCGGTGTTGGTGAAACAACAACAACTCACAATGTTTCAAGAAGACTAAAATGGAACCTATGGGGCATTAGCAGTAAGCTAAGAACAGCTGGTGATGAACAAGCTGTTACTATTTACGAAAAAACTGGTAAACTAAACATTGGTACACCTCTAGCAGGTCACCCAAGTGGCGATCCTGAAAAAGCACGTGCTGAGATGAAACTAGTTTGTAAAGCTTGCCATACACCAACTCACACAGATAACTTCTTTGCTATCGGTGATAAGCAAGTAGAGCTTTATAACGTTTACAATGCTGAAGCAACTAAGATGCTTGAAGAGTTGAAAGCTAAAAACTTACTACTCGCAGACGCTTGGGAAGATGAATTCCAAGATGTTTACTATCATATGTGGCACCACGAAGGTCGCCGTATGAGACAAGGTGCTCTAATGGGTGGTCCTGACTACTCACACTGGCATGGTGTATTCGAAGTTAAAAATGATATAAGAAAACTTCGCGAGATCTACAAAAAAAGAATGGAATCTGGTAAAGTAGAGTAACACTTTTTAAGGTGGGAATTTTTCCCACCTTTTTATTTTTAAATTCCAAAATTTTATCTTTTAGTTATTATCCTAAAACAAACACCTTTTAATAATTATTTTTATAAATTTAAATTATAAAATCATACGGCTTAGCACTACAAATTGTTCTAAATAATTAATAAAATTTATAATGTAAATTTAAAAATATAAAATATAATCCTTGTTTTCAAGGAGATATTTTGGGACTTTTTCGGATTATTATTGGGGCATTTATCTTTAGTGTTTTTACAAATTTATACTCATACAAACGTTTTATCAAAAAGGTATCGTTTTTTACACCACATCTTAAAAAAATTCGTATATTTTTCTATATTATTAGTGTGCTTGAGTTTGTATTTGTTCTTCAACTAAGGTTTTCTTTTTTAAATATAGAACTCTATCTGATAGCAGGAGCTCTCATTGGTTTTTCTATATTTTTATTTGGTGTTAGTTTGTTTTATGATGTTGTTAGGTCCATTTGTTCAAAAGCTCATTTTAATCCCACAAGACGAAAATTTATTAAATTTTGCTTTGATGTGACATTTGTCATTTTTGTAGTTGCTTGCTTTTTGAAAGGAATTTTTAACGCACTTACTCCGCCAAAAATTAGACAAGTTAGTATAAAAATAAAAAATTTACAAAGTGATCTAAAAATAGCCATGATAACCGATGTGCACATTGGCGAGTTTTTGCAAAAGGATTTTGTGGCTGAGCTTGTAAAAGAGATAAATTTAGCTAGACCAGACCTGGTGGTGATAGTTGGCGACTTGGTTGATATGAGAGCTGAGCTTATAGGGGATTTTTTAGATCCATTAAAAAATCTTAAAAGCACCTATGGCACTTTTTATGTCCCTGGCAATCACGAATACTACCACGGAGTTGATGGGATACTAGAAAAAATTCGCGCTCTTGGCATTAGGATACTTGGCAATAAAAATGAAAAAATAGCTGGTATAAATTTGGCAGGAGTCTATGATCTAGCTGGCATAAGGTTTAAAAATTTAGAGCCAAATTTAGACGAAGCGCTAGCAGGATGTGACCCAAATTTGCCGACCATCCTACTCTCTCATCAGCCAAAATTTATAAAAACTATGCAAAAAGACGTTGATCTAGTGCTTTGCGGTCACACGCACGCTGGACAAATTTTTCCTTTTAGTATCCTAGTCTTGCTGGATCAAGGTTTTTTACATGGGCTTTATAAGATTAATGATAAAATGCAAGCTTATGTTAGTAGTGGCGCAGGATTTTGGGGGCCTCCAGTTAGGATCTTTGCTCCAAGTGAGATCGCTATTTTAAATTTAAGCAAGGAATAAAATGAACAAGGACAATCTCTTCTCTCAAATTTTTGGCAAGGTAGCAAAATTAAACTTTTTCAAACCGCTTCAAGAGCTCATCAACTCCTTTTATGTAAAGCTATTTAAGATCGACATGAGCGAGTTTAAGCCGGCAAATGAGTATAAAAATTTAAACGAACTTTTCACCAGAGAGCTCTTAAAGCCAAGAGAATTTGACGCAGCAGATGAGATATTTATAAGTCCTGTTGATGGTACCTGCCTTAGTTTTGGCACCACGAAAGAGCTAGAAGCTTTTAGCATAAAGGGCATGAGCTACGGCGTGAAGGAGCTTTTAGGGCAGGGCGAGCTTGAAGGCGAGTTTGACTTTGCCAACATCTATCTTAGCCCAAAAGACTACCACCACTATCATGCACCTTGCGACATTACGATAAAAAAAGCGGTCTATATCCCTGGTAAGCTTTACAGTGTGGCAGTAAAATGGCTTGGCAAGGTCGAAAGTCTATACACTAAAAACGAGCGTGTGGCGCTACTTTGCGAGATGAAAAATGGCAAAAAACTTTGGCTAGTTTTCGTTGGTGCGCTAAACGTTGGCAAGATGAAATTTAGCTTTGATGAGCGTATTCAAACAAATGCTATGGCAAATTTTACGCAAATTTATGAGTATGAAAATTTACATATCAAAAAGGGTGAGCGTCTTGGAAATTTTGAGCTTGGTTCGACCATCGTCATACTTAGCGAAAAAGATGCGATCGAGTACAACCTCTTTGAAAACAAAGAGCTAAAATTTGCTGAAGCGATCGGTAGGATCAGAGAAATATAAATTTATAGCCAATTTTTGAGAATTTAGTTTGAACTTATTAAATAAACAAAAAGTGTTTGGTGTTTTTGTAAAAACATATCAAATTAGAAAATATTCTTTGATACTTGCATAATTTTTTTAAGCGATATTTATAAGATTATGCAAAATATTTTTAGCTCATAAATGTTCTATGACTGCCTAGACATCTGTAAATTTACTATTTTGCTTATATCTAACAGAAATTTTGTTGTGTAACTTTACTCTACATTTTTACTTTAAAATAAAAAAGGTATAAATTCAAGTGCTTATTCTTTGTGTTTAAATATCTTATTGAAAGCATTTATTTAAAAGAGCTAATTTTATATTTTGATTTTAGGATTAAAGCTGGCGTAAGATATCATCTATTGGCCAGCTTTATTTATTTAAGAGGTTCTTACTCCCACTCGATAGTTGCAGGTGGCTTGCTTGAAATGTCATAAACTACGCGGTTTATGCCATTTACCTCGTTTATGATGCGGCGGCTTACGTTTTCTAGTAGATCATAAGGAAGCCTTGAAAAGCTTGCAGTCATGCCATCACTTGCATCTACTACGCGCACGCAAACAGCGTTTTCGTAGGTGCGGTTATCACCCATAACGCCAACAGAATTTACATTTAAAAGTACGCAAAATGCCTGCCAAGTTTTGTTGTACCAGCCACTACTTTTTAATTCATCACGCAAGATCACATCAGCTTTACGAAGTAGCTCTAGGCTTGGCTTATTTACCTCGCCCATTATGCGGATCGCAAGGCCCGGTCCTGGGAAAGGATGGCGGAAGACTAGCTCGCGGCTTAGTCCAAGCTCAAGTCCTAGCTTTCTAACTTCGTCTTTAAAAATCTCTCTTAAAGGCTCTATCAGCTCAAATGTCATCCAATCAGGCAAGCCTCCAACGTTGTGGTGGCTCTTTATGGTCTTACTTGAGCCGACAACTGAGCTTTCGATGATATCAGTATAAAGAGTGCCTTGAGCGAGAAATTTTACATCGCCATGCTTTTTAGCCTCTTTTTCAAAAATTTCTATAAATGTCTCGCCTATGATCTTGCGTTTTTTCTCAGGATCAACGACGCCAGC
>CAUUZE010000119.1:0-3810 GCA_963549665.1 Campylobacter concisus
GCTTGTATCTCGATATCAGTCGCTTGTCCTCTAGCACCGCCAAGTGGTTGGTGTATCATGATACGAGAATTTGGCAGCGCATATCTCTTGCCAGGTGCGCCACAGCTTAGTAAAAATGCACCCATACTAGCGGCCTGACCGATGCAGATCGTGCAAACATCTGGCTTTATGTAGTTCATCGTGTCATATATGCTAAAGCCACTTGTTATCACGCCGCCTGGTGAGTTTATATAAAGGTAGATATCTTTGTCTGGATCTTCAGCCTCTAAAAATAGCAGCTGAGCGACGATAGAAGCAGCCATACCGTCCTCTATCTCGCCACTTAGCATAACGATCCTGTCTTTTAAAAGACGGGAGTATATATCATAGCTTCGCTCACCTCTGCTAGTTCTTTCAACTACGACAGGAACGTAATAGCTCATTACTCAGCCTTCTCTTTTTTGCTTGCTTTTTTCTCGTCTTTTTCTTTGTTGAAAAGCTCGCTAAATAGCTTCTCTTCGATCATCGACATCTTTATAGCTGGAAGCATGCCTTGGTTGCGGTACATATCAAGGTGCGCTTTTGGATCTTGACCACTTCTATACGCCTCAAAATAGATCGCTTGAACGACCTCTTGATCGCTCACTTTTACGCCTCTTACGCGAGCTAGCTCATCGATGATGAAAGTTAGGCGAACGCTATTTTCAGCATCTTTTCTATACTCGTCACGTTTTTTAGCTAGAGCATCTTTGTCTTCTCTAAATTTCTTCATATCATCTGGAGTAAATGAGCTCCATGCGTTTCTAAACTGCATATCGATCTCTTGCTCGACGATATTTTTTGGCACATCAAATTTAAATTTCTCAACCGCAGCTTCAGCAAATTTTGGTTTTAGCTCTTCGTTTATAAGTTTATAAATTTTCTCTTGGCGAATTTGCTCTTTTATGCGCTCTTCAAGTAGCTCTTCAGTTGGTTTTTCTTCGTTTGGAAGGATAGTTTTTAGCATCTCTTCGTCTAGCTTCTCAGGGATCTTTCTCTCTTGAATTTCGTGAAGTTTGACTTTAAAAACAGCATCTTTGCCAGCTAAATGTGCAGCGCCATAGTTTTCTGGGAATTTTACCTCGATATCTTTTTCGCCGCCAGCTTTTATGCCTACCATGCCATCTTCAAAGCCTGGGATGAATTGATTTGAGCCGATCTCAAGCACGTAGTTTTCAGCCTTGCCACCTTCAAATGCAACGCCATCAACAAAGCCCTCAAAGTCAAATTTAGCAAAATCGCCAACTTTTAGGCCTCTTTTGCTATCTACTTTTTCAAGTGGAGCTATCATTTTTAGAAGTTCAGTTTTCTTCTCATCGATATCTTTTTTCAAAACGCGTGGGTTTGAAAACTCAGGTATCAAGCTCTCATAGCCGCTCACATCGACGCTTGGCTTAAATGAAACTGTTAGCTCAACGTCGATCTTGTCATCTTTTTTGTCAAATTTTGAAACGATAGGCTCGCCGATAAGGTCGTCATTTTTCTTGCCTGCTTGTTTGATAGCCTCTTCGACTACATCTCTTAAGACATCTTGCTCAGCGTCGTTTGTCAGCTCTTTCTCGTAGCGTTTTAGCACGACAGCGACTGGCACATGACCTTGTCTAAAGCCATCTACTTTCATAGTTTTTGCTGCTTTTTTTGCTAGTTTTTCTACGCTAGACTTTATAGCATCTGCGCTTATAGTTGTGCTAGCTAGGGTATTTACGCTATCTAGAGCTTTGATTTTGATTTCCATCGAATTCCTTTATGAATACAAATTTTTAGCCCAAAATATAGCAGAATTTTCCTTATTTCATTGTAAAATTTGTAAATTTTTATAGATATAAAAGGCGTTTTAACGTAAAATTTGGCGATAAAATTGTGGAGAAAATTTATGCAAGAGAGTTTTGAAAATTCAGTTAAAAATATGCTAACTATTATCGGCGAAGATCCAAACAGAGAGGGGCTTATTAAAACCCCTGAGCGTGTTTATAAAGCTTTTAAATTTCTAACTAGCGGATACGAGCAGGACCCAAAAGAGGTGCTTGGTGACGCTCTTTTTACTAGCTCAAATAACGAAATGGTTTTAATGCGAAACATCGAGTTTTACAGCCTTTGTGAGCACCATTTGCTGCCAATAATTGGCCGTGTGCATGTCGCATACATCCCAAATGGCAAGGTCGTTGGCCTTAGTAAAATTCCACGCATGGTAAATATCTACGCCAGACGCCTACAAATTCAAGAGCAGATGACCGAGCAGATCGCAAAGGCACTTGAGGACGTGATCGCTCCAAAAGGCGTTGGAGTAGTTGTCGAGGCAAGGCATATGTGCGTTGAGATGAGGGGTGTGGAGAAGATAAACTCGACTACCACGACCTCGGCGCTTAGGGGCTGCTTTATCAAAAATGCAGACACAAGAAGGGAGTTTTTCTCGCTTATAAATTCGCCTAGGGAAACGCATTTTTGAGTTTAGAGCGTATAAATTCAAGGCTTAAAGAGGGCGTGAAGCTCTCAAATACTTTTGGCGTCATCACAAAGATCACAGCTACTACGATAGAGATCACCGGACTTCGCCCAAGTATCGGCGACATCGTGCGAATAGTCGCAAAAGACAAGAGTAAAAACGGCCTTGGCATGGTCACGCAGATAAAGACAGATGGCGCTTATATCAGTCCATTTGGCTTTGTCGAGGGCTTTAGGATAGGCGACTTTGTCTATGAGAGCGATCAGGGCATGAGCATACCGGTGGGACCAAATTTGCTTGGTCGCGTGGTCGATCCATTTATGAAGCCCATTGACGGCAAAGGGGCGATCGATACAACTGAATATATGCCGATCATGAGAGCGCCGATAGATGCGATGAAAAGGGGGCTTATAAACGAGCCTTTTAGTGTTGGGATAAAGACGATAGATGGGCTACTTACTTGCGGTAAAGGGCAAAAACTGGGGATTTTTGCGGGATCTGGCGTGGGTAAATCAACCCTTATGGGTATGATCGTAAAAAATACGCTTGCGCCGATCAAGGTAGTCGCACTAATAGGCGAGCGTGGCCGTGAGGTGCCTGAATTTATCGAAAAAAACCTAGGTGGCGACCTGGAGGGCACGGTTATCATCGTAGCGACCAGTGATGATAGCTCGCTCATGCGAAAGTATGGCGCATTTTGTGCGATGAGCGTGGCTGAGTACTTCAAACAGCAGGGCAACGACGTGCTTTTCATCATGGATAGCGTCACGCGTTTTGCGATGGCGCAGCGTGAGATCGGCCTTGCGCTTGGCGAGCCACCGACCTCAAAGGGCTATCCGCCAAGCTCGCTCACACTCTTACCACAGCTAATGGAGCGCGCGGGCAAAGAGGAGGGCAAGGGCAGTATCACGGCATTTTTCACCGTGCTAGTTGAGGGCGATGATATGAGCGACCCGATAGCTGACCAAAGCCGCTCTATCCTAGACGGACACATCGTGCTAAGCCGCGAGCTAACGGACTTTGGCATCTACCCACCTATCAATATCCAAAACTCGGCCTCGCGTGTCATGGGCGATGTGATCGGCAAAGAACACAAGCTAAATGCGATGAAATTTAAGCGCCTCTACTCGCTTTTAAAAGAAAATGAGGTCCTACTTCGTATCGGCGCATATCAAAAGGGTAGCGACAAGGAGCTTGACCTTGCGATCTCGAAGAAAGAATTTATGGAGAGCTTCTTAAAACAAAGCTCAGAAGAGGCCTTTGCGCTTGAAGAGGTCGAAGAGCTGCTTGATAAGATCAATCAGTAAATTTCTCTATAAATTTGACTACTAAAATTTCATAGCCTTTTA
>CAUUZE010000120.1:0-3792 GCA_963549665.1 Campylobacter concisus
CACTTAGCGCTATGAGCTACATAGAAAGCTTGCATTAATACTCAAATTTAGCCAATTTTTTGGCTAAATTTCTCTTTTTTTATCCAAATTTCCACATTTTTCAAAAGCCAATTCGTAATCTCCCTATAATAAAATTTATGCTAAATTTCAACCAAAATTAAAAGGATAAATTTTGGTAAAAATAGGACTATACGGCGCTAGCGGCAAGATGGCTCAAAGTATCATATCTTGTTTAAAAGATGAAAAGGACGCCACTTTAAGCGTCGCTTTTAGCCAAAAAAATGAGGTTGAAAATTTAAGTAGCGAGCTTTTGACAAATGACTTTGCTAAATTTTTTGAAGCGTGCGACGTCATCATCGACTTTAGCCAAAAAGAGGCGACCGTAGCGCTGCTAAACTATGCTAGAACCAACCCAAAACCACTAGTCATCGGCACAACTGGACTAAGTGACGACGAGAAAAACTTGCTTCACCTAGCATCAGGCACTATGCCAATACTCTACGCAACAAACATGAGTCTAGGCGTAGCAGTGTTAAACCGCATAGCAAGGATAGCTTCAAAAGTTTTAAGAGAATTTGATATAGAGATAGTCGAGCAGCACCACAGACATAAAAAGGACGCTCCAAGTGGCACTGCGATGACCTTGGCTGGTTGCGTGGCAGAGGCAAGGGATCTAAATTTAAAAGATGTTTTAGTAACCGGTAGAGCTGGCATGGTGGGCGCAAGAAGTAAGGACGAGATCGCAGTTATGGCGCTTCGTGGCGGTGACGTCGTCGGTCGTCACACGGTTGGCTTTTACAATGACGGCGAATTTATCGAGCTAAACCACACCGCAACTAGTAGAGCGACCTTTTCAAAAGGTGCGATCAAGGCTGCTATCTGGCTAAAAGATCAAGGCAGCGGTCTTTACTCAATAGATGATAGTTTGGGGCTTGATGATTAAATTTTGTCTTGATGACACGCAGAGCTACAAGCTAGAATTTGGCGATAAATTCTACCTGCCAGAGCGCGAAAATCGCCAAAATTTAAGAGCTGGTGAGTTGATTTAAGATGATGAAAATTAGTTTTAGCGCATGTGGATTATTATAAATGGTGCAAATAACGGCAAATGTGCCAGCCATTAGACAACAAACACTTATAAAAAGTGTTTAGCATTGGCTATGAAATTTAAAAATTTAAAAAGATGAAAAGAGGATAAAAGATGTGTGCGATAGTAGGTATCATAAATTCTAAAGATGCGGCGAAAACGGCGTATTATGCGTTATTTTCTATGCAACACCGCGGTCAAGAGGCAAGTGGCATCAGCGTCTGTAACGACGGCGAGATCTCTACCCACAAGGGCAACGGACTAGTCACTGATGTCTTTAACGAGGAGATCTTGAGCTCTCTAAAAGGCGACATGGCGATCGGTCACAACCGCTACGCGACAGCTGGCAAAAACTCAGGCCGCGACGCCCAGCCAATAGCCGCCAACTACGCCCTAGGTCAAATCTCGATCGTTCACAACGGAAATTTGGTCAATAAAGACGAGGTTAGAGACGAACTTATCAAAGATGGCGCGATATTTCAGACAAATATGGACACAGAAAACATCATCCACCTCATCGCAAGAAACCACGACGAACACTTGCAAGATCGCATCATCGCAGCACTTGACAAGATAAAGGGCGCTTACTGCTTGCTCGTGCAGTCACGCCACAAGACTTTTGCCATCAGAGACCGCTGGGGTGTTAGGCCGCTAAGCCTTGGCAGGCTAAAGGACGGCGGATATATCGTAGCTAGCGAGACTTGCGCGTTTGACCTTGTGGGAGCGACATTTATAAGAGATGTTAGACCTGGCGAGATGATAGTTTTTGAGCATGGCAAGAGCGAGTTTCAAAGCTTGCAAATTTTCGAGCCAGAGCCTAGAATTTGCGCCTTTGAGTACATCTACTTTGCGCGCCCAGATAGCGTGATAGAGGGTAAAAGCGTCTATGAAGTGAGAAAAAAGATGGGCGAGGTGCTTGCTAGAAAGAGCAAGGTAAAGGCTGACTTTGTAGTGCCAGTGCCAGATAGCGGCGTGCCAGCGGCTCTTGGATACGCAAATGAGAGCAAAATTCCATTCGAGCTAGCCATCACCAGAAATCACTATGTGGGCAGAACCTTTATCGAGCCAAGCCAAGAGATGAGAAATTTAAAGGTCAAACTAAAGCTCAACCCAATGTCAAGCGTGCTAGCTGGTAAAAGTATCGTAGTTATCGATGATAGCATCGTTCGTGGCACCACTTCTAAAAAGGTGGTCGATCTTTTAAGACACGCAGGAGCGAAAGAAATTCACTTTAGAGTTGCGTGTCCTGAGCTCAAGTATCCTGAGCGATACGGCATCGACACACCAAGCTTTGAGGAGCTAATAAGCGCCAAAAAAAGCGTTGAAGAGGTCAGAGAGTACATCGGAGCCGATAGCCTAGAGTTTTTGAGTATCGATGAGCTTAAAGAGAGCATCGGCAACGAGAGAAAATACTCGCTTGTAAGCTTTGATGGTGATTACTTTATAAAATGAGAAATTTAGTAGTTTTGCTGCTAGCAATACTCTTTTTTGCAGGCTGCTCGCAAAAGACACCTAGCAAAAAGGATGAAATTTCCATCATGGTGAGCTACTTTGAGCTAAATGGCAAAAAGCAGCAACTACTCATAAAAAGCATGCCAAGCTTAGCTGATAAAAATGCCAGCGTGCCATTTTTTGGCATGATAAATTTTCTTGATCAAAATAAAACGACAAGTGCTTATTCTCTAGTAAGTGGCGTTATAAACGTCATTAAAGCAGATAGCGCCTCTATAAATTTAAACAAAACTAGTGACGTTTTGGCTCTTAAAAAATCTAGCGAGATAAGGTTTTATGAGATAAGGCCTGACGTGGTTGAGAGTGTTAAATTTAGATCACCAAACGGCGTTTGCGGTGAGTTTTTGGCTCAAAAGCCAGTTTTTGTAAATGCGGCCACCAACTACTACTTAAGAGATGATAGCTTTTTTGCAAGTTTAATTGAGGCAAAATTTGTCTATAAAAAGGGCGCAAAGATCCTAAAAAAGGAGTTTGCTTATAGTATTTTAGAGCCCAAAATCCTAGAAGAAGCTAAAGAATTTACACAAAAATCAAACCAGCTTTTCTTAAACGATATGCAAAAGCTTGGCAGACTGCTTGACATACTCTGCACATTTTAGCAGGCACTTAGACACTAAATTTATACTTTTTCATGGGTCAGCACCCTTTTAAAATTTATTTTAAGTACGGGGGGGGTAGTGCTCCTGCATGGAGTTTGTTTGGCGGCGACAGAGAAAAAACTAAAGAGTATAACGACAAAATGAAAAATGGCGATGAAAAGTGGAATTCGGTTCTTTATGACTATCAACACATGAGATATATTTATAAAGATGCTTCTGCATGGTGGCTTTTGCTCGATTAAGCCAGATAAACAATAAATTTCATTCGCTTTAGCTGACTTGTAAATTTAGTAAATTTCACTGCATTTCAAGTCAGCCACTTTAAATTTAAAGCTAAATTTAGCTCCCCTGCTCTTTTAAATTTAGCGCTCGCCTCAAAAAGCCAGACGCCAAATTTATCCTAAAGCATCTCTATAAATGCCTCGAGCCTTGTCTTGATCTGCCCAGCATCGCTTGTAGAAAAGTCCGTCTCAAGCGCCATATAAGGCGTATCTACGTCGTTGCACGCCCTTTTTATATTGGTCGTTTCTACGTTGTAAGTGTGACAGGCTTGCAGCACAACGTCGATCACGCCGTCCGCCTTATACTCTTTTA
>CAUUZE010000121.1:0-3738 GCA_963549665.1 Campylobacter concisus
GATATGAAAAAGAGTTTATTAAGCCTTGCGTTGTTTTGCACTTTAGCTTTTTGTGCCGATGATGAGGTGGTTAGCAAGCAAAACGATCAAGTATGGATAGGATCTATGGGCGGATGCAAGCTTTATGTGTTTTCACTAAAGACGACTGACGCGCCAGTAGATAAGCTAATAGCCAAAGATGAGGCGCAAAAAGAGCTTGTGGCAAATACTAAAAATTTACCAAACAAACACAACGTAATGTTTGCAAAGTGCGATGACTACACGGCGCTCATAGATAGCGGCTATGAAGATAGCTTGGAGGTTTTAAAGTATGATCTGCAAACTTTTGGCAATATAAAGCCAGAGGATCTAACCTACGTCATCATTACGCACGCTCATCCTGATCACATAGGTGGGCTCATAGATGGCGGCAAAAAGACATTTAAAAACGCCAAGCTTCTTATAGATGAAAAGGAGTGGGACTACTGGATGAAGGGCAAAGATGAGAGGATAAAAGAAATTTTATCGCTTTATAAGGATGATAAGAGCTTTTTTGACCATAAAAAGCCACTATTTGACGGGGCGCTAAAGATCAGAGCTATCCCAGCCTATGGCCACACTCCAGGGCACAACATGATAAGCTTTGAGACAGATAACGACAAGATCATCTTTATAGCTGATCTTCTTCACGTCCTAGCAGTGCAAGAGGTCGAGCCAAGCATATCTATAACTTATGATGTAGATCCAGCCCAAGCTGCTAAAACAAGAGAAAAGGTGCTTGATGGCTTGGAGGACGAGACTACAAAGATAGTTGGAGCTCACATGCCTTATAAGAGCCCTATCACCTTGCCAGAGTGATAAATTTCTTTTGCTTTACAAATTTAGGATAAAATGCGGGCTTTAAAGGAGAAAATATGAGCGAATACGCAAATTTGATATTAGCTATCTTGCTAGCTATTTTGGCATTTGCATTTTATAGGTCAAACAAGGCGCTAAAAAAGGCAAAAGATGATAGCGAAAATGTCTCAGTCAGCACTGAAATTTCGCAGCTAAAAAGCATCGGCGAGCTATCTGTTTTTCAGGTGTATAGCAAAGAGATCGTCACAAAGACAGATCATGCGTTTGGAAATTTCGGCAAAGAGTATCTAAGGTGGCTGGTAAGCGAGAAGAAGCTTTCGATGATATTTGAGTTTGAGATAAATTTCATCTACGATCTAACTAGCCCTAGACTTGAGATCATGCAGATCGCAAACTCTAGCTATAAGATAAAAATGCCCCCATGTAAGTATAAATTTTCAATCGCCGATATGAAATTTTACGATGAGAAAAACGGCAAATTTATACCATTTTTGCTGCCTGACTCGCTAAATGGCTTTTTTGGTAGCACATTTACAGAAGAAGATAAAAATAGACTAATCGAAGAGGCAAGAAATGAGGTCAAAAAGATGAGCGTTCGCCTTATCTCGCAGCTTCAAAGCAAAATCCACAAATCAGCTCGCGACACGCTTGAAGCGATAGCTAAGAGCTTTGGCGCAAACAAGGTTGAATTTGTCTTTGACGATAGTGACGAGCAGATCAACGAGCAACTAAATTTAGAAAACATAGCATAAAAACAAAATTTAAAGGAGAAAAAATGAGTGTAAATTCACAAGAGGTTACACAAGCACCAGGCAACAACACAGTCTTTCAAACATGGGTTTTAAAGGGCGACAAAAAGGCATGTAAAGAGGGCTTTGCTAAGCTTTGTGCTTTGGTTGTAAATTTAAATAAAACTGCTAAAGTTAGATTTGGCGCAAACGAAAATGTAAATTGCGTCCTTGGCGTGGGTCATGATGCTTGGAAAAAGCTTGAAATTTCAAAAGAATTGCCAAAAGAGCTTGTAAATTTTAAAGCGATCAAAGGCGATAAACATGAAGCTGTTAGCACAAAGGGCGACATCCACATCCACATCCGCGCGCTAAATGCGGCTGACTGCTTTGACATGGCGCAAAATATCAAAGAAGTTTTGTTTAAATTTGCAGAGCTTACAGATGAGACTCAAGGCTTTAAGTACCACGACGGCAGGGCGATCATCGGCTTTGTCGATGGCACTGAAAACCCTGATGGCGAAGATAGAGACCTTTTTGCAAAAGTCGGCAAAGAGGATGCTAAATTTAAAGGCGGTAGCTACGTTTTTGTTCAAAAATACTTCCACAAAATGAAAGAGTGGAACGCCACAAGCGTAAGCGAGCAAGAAAAGGTTATAGGTCGCTCAAAAGAGTATGACATCGAGATGGACGAGAGCGTAAAACCTACAAATTCACACTCAGCTGCTGCAAATGTAGGAGATGATAAAAAGGTCGTGCGTGGCAATATGCCATTTACTGAAGGTAGCAAAACAGGCACTTACTTCATCGCTTATGCGAGCACATTTTCAACTGTTGAGCTTATGCTTAAAAAGATGTTTATCGGCGAGCCAAAAGGCAACTCAGATAGACTGCTTGACTTTAGTACGCCAGTAACTGGGGCTTTATATTTTGCTCCTACGCTTGATATGCTTGGCGACTACGAGGGATAAATTTAGCTTGGGGCGAAGTAAATTTGCCCCTTTAAATTTATAAGGATAAAGATGCCAGAGTGGTTTATCTACGCAGCTCTTTCGGCTGTTTTTGCTGCACTTACTGCGATCTTTGCAAAGCTTGGCGTAAAGGACATCGACAGCGATTTTGCGACATTTATAAGAACGGTCGTTGTCGTTTTTATGCTTATTTTACTTCTAAGCGTGGCTAAAAAATGGCAACCACTAAGCTCACTAAGCCCTAAAAACTGGCTCTTTCTCATACTAAGTGGCATGGCAACTGGGATGTCTTGGCTTATGTATTTTAAAGCGATGCAAGCGGGCAAGGTCTATCAAGTGGCACTAGTTGATAAATTTAGCGTTGTGCTAGCTGTCATTTTGGCTGTCATATTTCTTGGTGAGAGGCTAAATTTAAAAGAAATTTTAGCCCTCTGTCTCATCGTATCTGGCGTGTTTCTACTCATTTTTAAATAAAATTTTCTACATTATTCTTAAAGTATATTTTTAATTTTAATTTGTAATTAATCAAAAAGCCCCTAGAATTTGAACGATTTCATTTTTAAAGGGAGAAATATGAAAAAAATCATTCTTTCAGCCATCGTGGCTTGTGCTGCATTTGGTGCAGGTATGAACTACACAGATGTCGTAAAAGACGTATATGCTGACGCAAACTCAGCTAAGAGCATAGGCAGGCTGCTACCAACCAACGCAGTTGAAATTTTGCAAACAAGCGGCGATAGAGCGCAGATCAAAGTAAAAGGCTATCAAAACCCAGCCGTTAGCAACGTAGTTTATTTTGCTGATGGCGCGAGGATCATCTCAGTAGCATTTGCTAAAACTGCACCTTTTGATATCAAAGTGATAAAAGAGGGCAAAAACGGCAAATGGAACGAGGTAGAAACGACAGTTTTTGTTCAAAAAGATGGCTTTAGCACTGATGTAAATGCGATGTTTGCAAAAGCTGATAAGATGTATAAAGAGAGCTGTGGCGTTTGCCATGCGTTGCCTCAAACTACGCACTTTAACGCAAATCAATGGCCGTCACTTCTAAAATCAATGATCGGTAGAACCGCAATAGAGAAAAAAGACGAGTGGCTAGTTATCGAGTACCTACAAAAACACTCATCTGACGTAAATTTAGGCAAATAAGGAGAAAAAATGAACGAGAACAGACGAGATTTTCTAAAAAAAGGTGCAACAGC
>CAUUZE010000122.1:0-3727 GCA_963549665.1 Campylobacter concisus
AGAAAGATAGTAGGCCTGTTTTTAGTTTGAGGATGATTTTTAGGAGGTAAGACGATAGATAAAGCGAGAGCAATAATCCCAAAATAAGCACCACTACAAGCACTCCAACAGATGCATAAGCAAGTGAGTTTAGATCCTCTAAAAGCTCGTCTTTATCAAGCTCGCCGATAAGATACCAGCCCATACTTTTGATATATTTTGAGCCGATCAATAAATTTCTGCCATCTTTATCTAGCGAAATGTAGCTGCCGTTTTCGTTAATCAGCTTTTTAAGGTTTGCATCGCCAACTAAATCTTTTAGATTGCCGCTTACGTCTTTACCGATCTTGATGTCACCTTTTTCATCGACAAGTAGAAATTTACCGCCGCGACCTATCTTTTGTGACTGGACAAAATTTACTATCTCGCTTAAATTTACGCCAGTTGCTGCGATACCATAAAATTTATCATCTTTTTGAACTTTGTAGTTTATATACATCATTATCTTGCCACTGCCGTCTTCAGCCTTGTTGATGTCGATTAGGCTTAAGCTGCTGCCATCTTTTAAGGCGTAGTACCATTTGTCATTTTCTGGGTTAATGACCTTTAAAATTTTATCTTCAACGTAGTAGTTTAGGGTTCTGTCTGAGCCAAACATTATCGTATCTAGCTTTAAATTTTTAGCAAGAGTCTGAAAATAGTCAAACAAGACCTTTCTGCCGTGCTCGTCCTCGCCGTTTTTGACCCAGTCTATTAAAAAGCTATTTTGAGTTATTTGATAAGAAGCGTCGATTATCTTATCGATGTAAGATTCTATTTTATAGCCAACTTCATTGACAGCAAGTGGGAATTCTTTACTTTCGACCCTGTCGGTATATAAATTTTTAGCCATGTTATAGGTCACAAGACCAACCACACTAACACAAACCAAAAGCATGACACTTAGCACAAGTGCCGTTCTCATCCTGAGTGATTTCATTGCATTCTCCTTAAAGTAAATTGACAATTTTATTACAATATATTTAAATAATATTAAAATTTATAAATTAGAAATTTGTGAGATTTTTTGCAAGAAGCGTTTTTGCCTCTTGCAAATTTATATTAGGATTTATTTTTTAAGGTCGTATTTAGCGAGCATTTTGTCAAATTCGCCAGATTTTTGTAGCTCTTCGATCGCAGCATCTATCTTTTTGATAAGATCAGTGTGTTTGCCCTTATCAAATGCCATCGCAAAGCCCTCTGTGCCGTCAGGAAGTCTTAAAAACTCCTCTAAGTCTGGATTTTGTTTTAAAAACTCAACACCTATTGGACTATCAGTGAGCACAATATCGATCTTACCGGCATTTAGTGACATTATAGCTGCCGCTACGTTTTCAGCTGGGATTGACTGATTTGTGATCTTTTTAGCTGCCTCTTCTTGAAGTGTGCCAACTTGAGCCGAAATTTTCTTATCTTTAAGATTATCTTTATTTACATCTGAGCCTTTTTTGCGGATAAATAAATTCTCTGAAAAATAATATGGCTTAGTAAAATCAACAGACTTTCTTCTCTCATCAGTTGCGCTCATACCGCTTATCGCGATATCGATCTTGCCTGTTTTTAAAGCTGGTATTAGCCCATCAAAACTCATATTTGCAACGTCAAATTTGATCCCAGTTTTTTTAGTGATCTCATTTAGAAGATCGATCTCAAAGCCAACGATTTGATTTTTATCATCAAGATACTCAAACGGAGGATAATCAGCACTTGAACCCACCTTATAAACTACCTCTTTGCTAGCTTCTGGCGCATTTGCAGCGGTTTTTTTGCCACTATCATCACCACAACCTATAAAAAACAGAGCTAAACCTAACGCTAGAAATTTTAATAAATTTTTCATTTTACTCCTTATTAGTGATTTAAAATTTTACCTAAAAACTCTCGCAGACGCTCGTGCTGCGGATTTGTAAAGACATTTTTTGGCGTGTCATCAACTGCTATCTTGCCTTTGTCCATAAAGAAAATTCTATTTGCCACGTTTCTTGCAAAGCCCATTTCGTGGGTCACCACAAGCATCGTTATGCCCTTTGCTGCGACATCTTTCATGATATCAAGCACCTCGCCGATCATCTCAGGATCTAGCGCACTTGTTGGCTCGTCAAATAGTATCACCTCTGGATCCATAGCTAGGCTTCTAGCGATTGCTATACGCTGCTTTTGACCGCCTGAGAGCTTGTGCGGATAGGCAAATTTCTTATCGCTTAGCCCAACGCTCTTTAGCAGCTCATCTGCCCTCCTCTCAGCACTCTCTTTGTCTAAGATCCCAGCTTTTATCGGAGCTAGAGTTAAATTTTGCAAGACGTTTTTGTTTGCAAAAAGGTTAAAGTGCTGAAACACCATGCTCACTTTTTGGCGAATTTTATTTATGTCTGATTTTTTATTGAGGATATCTTCGCCATTTATCTTGATATGCCCGCTATCTGGCTCTTCAAGGCGGTTTATGCAACGCAAAAATGTACTTTTGCCACCACCACTTGGACCAATTATCGCTATGACTTCGCCTTTTTTGATATTTACACTAATGTCATTTAAAACACGCAAATCGCCATAGCTTTTGTTTAAATTTTTAATCTCAATCATGGCGATTTAGTCTCCTCTCAAGTAGTTTCACCAAAAGGGTGAAAAATTTAACGCTCACGTAATATACAATGCCCGTAAAAATGACTGGCTCTGGGCTGTAAAAGACCGCTTGAAGGCTCTTGCTTTGCATCGTAATATCAACGACGCTTATGTAGCCAACGACTGAGGTCTCTTTAAAAAGCGATATAAATTCATTAGCAAGCGCTGGCAAGATATTTTTAGTAGCTTGTGGGAAGACTATCTCACGCATCGAAACGTAGTAGTTTAGCCCCATCGCACGAGCTGCCTCCATTTGCCCTTTATCGACGCTATTTATGCCGCTTCTTACTATCTCAGCGACGTAAGCCGAGCTATTTAAGCCAAGTGCGATCACAGCGACGTAGAAGTTATCGCTCCAAGTGGCGAAAATCACCACAGAAAATATTAGAAGTTGAAGTATTACAGGCGTTCCACGCAAGATGTCAATATACTCATCTATGACGAAATTTAAAACCTTGATATCTAAAAATTTAATAAAAGCTAAAATAAATCCAAGTGTGATACCTATAGCGATACCGCCTATCGTAAGACCAAGTGTTACTCCATAACTTTTGATATATGCGATCTCTTGCGCCTCGCTAAGATCTCTTGGATAGAAAAAATATGTTCCAAGTGAGACAATTATTATAAAAAATAGAAATTTGGCTAAATTTTGAGCGTTCAACTTCATCCTTTCTTTAAAATGTAACCTTAAATGATACGAAAAAAAATATATCATTTTGCTTAAAAATTTTTAAGGAACAAGCCCGCTCATTGAAATTTAAATATTTTTGTAATAACATAACCGTTTTATTTTATTTGAAAGGAATTTTATGAGCTTTGGGTCTTATATAGCCATCGCCATCTATTTTGGCTTTTTGCTCTTTATCGGAAGATATTTCTACGATAAAAATGCAAGTATGAACCAATACCTGCTGGATAACCGTCAAATGGGTCCAGTCGTCACCGCACTTAGTGCTGGCGCTTCTGATATGAGTGGTTGGATGCTACTTGGCGTGCCCGGGGCCTTATACGCAACTGGCGTAGCAAATGTCTGGATGATAGCTGGTCTTATCGTGGGAGCTTACTGCAACTACTTATTTCTAGCAAA
>CAUUZE010000123.1:0-3614 GCA_963549665.1 Campylobacter concisus
TACATAACCTACAAAAATTTTATTATTTTTAGGTGTAAAATTATATTTTTTTTCAAATAATGGTTTTTCGCAAAGTATGATCTTGCCACTCACTCTTTCATCTATAAATTTCAAATTTTCTAGATGTAAAAATGTTGGAGTTGCTATGACGAAGTAGTCAAACTTGTCTAAATTTGAGACCTCTTCTAAGCTTTTGTAGCAAATTTTATCAGCCACATCTTGGCTAGTAACTAGGCAAATTTCATCTATCTGTGCTAAAGTCTCTAAGACCTCGCAGTGTCTTTTGCCGATTGAACCGTAGCCTATAACAAGAGCTTTCATCTAAAATAGCTCACTAAAATATCTTTGCATATTCTTCATTTGCCTTTTGATACTCTTCAAGACGTCCTATGTCTATCCAATACTCATGTATCGGAAAGGAGATTACATTTTTGTCTTGAGCTATCGCCTTTTCAAAGAGTGTAGGCATATCATAAAACTCATCTTGTGGGATCAGATCTAAAATTTCAGGTGAGAGCATATATATCCCAGCACTTACAAAAAATTTCTGCACTGGTTTTTCTGCAATAGCAGTTATTTTATTATCATTCATCTTTACCACGCCGTAAGGTACCTCATAGTCGTACTCTCTGACGCACATTGTAGCTGTGGCTTTATGTAGCGTGTGATAGTTAAAAATGTGCTCGAAATTTACATTTGTAAGAAGATCGCCGTTCATAACAAAAAATGGCTCACTTGGACGCTCTTTTAGCAAGCTTAACGCCCCTGCTGTACCCATCCTTTTTTGCTCTAAAACGTAGTCTATATTTACGCCAAATTCTTTTCCGTCGCCAAAATAGTCTCTAATAATGCTTGCATTAAAATTTACGCACATCGTGATATTTACAAAGCCATACTCTGCAAATTTCTCGACTATCGTCTGAAGGATCGGCTTGTTTCCAACCTTTAGCATCGGCTTTGGCGTATCTTGTGTGAGTGGTCTTAGTCTAGTACCAAGGCCTCCTACCATTAGGATAACTCTATTTGTCTTGCCAACTGGCTTAATAATATCTTCAATGTCTTCTATGCCCACAAGCTTACCAAGCTCGTCAACCAATGGAATTTTATGAAGTTTTTTAGCAAGCGCTATCTTTAAAATAGACTCTTTCGTATCACCGACACTTGCTATACTTGGGCTCTTATGTACTACGAGGCTGACGCTACTGTTTAGGTCTAAGCCGTTTAGCAAACCGCGTCTGATGTCACCGTCTGTTACCGTGCCTACTAGAGCGTCGTTTTCATCAACAACGATGGCTATTTGAAGCCCTCCGTTGTTGATAGTCTGCAAGGCATCTTTTATGGTTGAATTTATACTTAGTTTTATATCGTTTACTATTCTCATTTTATACCTATATCATAAAATTTCTTTTTCAAAATACCATCAAGCTTGGTCTCTTTTAAAATTTTAACCATTTTTTTGCTTGGATTGCCACCATCATAAGGATTGATCGTATCTTTTAAAGTTTGCTCAAATTCTTTTGAATACGCTCTTTTTATAGCAGCTAAAATTTCTTCTTTAACAGGCCTAACGTCTATCACACTGCTAGCTCTAGCACGTCCTTTTTGGCGATCACCTATATTTATGGTGGTCTTTTTAAAGCTTGGAACTTCCAAAAGGCCACTTGAGCTATTTCCTAAAACAATATCAACAAATTTTATCGCACTTAGATATCTTAGCTGTCCAAGTGATACCAAAGCCACGGCTTTTTGTGAGTTTTCGCTCACATACTCATCTATCATTTTATTTATCACATCACCATCTGTGTCGCTATTTGCTTTTGTAAAGATAAAATTTGTTTCCTCTAGCTCATCAAGTGCTTTTAGTATCTCACCAAACTGTTCTCTTGCACTACTATTTTCAAGTGTAGCTGAGTGAAAAGTGATGAGGATATTTTTTTTAGCAAGCCTAAAATCTATAGACTTTTCAAACTCATCTTTGTTTAGTAAATTTAGCTTTTTTATATTTTCTATGCCAGGGCCGCCGACATTAAAAACTCTACCAGGCTCTTCGCCAAGCTGAATTATGCGGTTTGCATACTCATTTGTGGCTGCAAAATGTATATGGCTCATCTTTGTTATACTGTGCCTAAAAGCCTCGTCAAATGCTCCTTGTGTGGTCTCGCCACCGTGAATATGCGCTATTGGTATCTGCATGATACTAGCGACACCTGCTACACCAAATATCTCATATCTATCGCCAAGAAGCACCAATATGTCAGGTTTAAGCTCAGCTAGTGCCAGAGCAAATTTCTCATAAACTCTTGCCATCTCAGCGCAAATATCAAGACTTGTATGAGAACTACTTAAAATTTCTATCTTTTTATCTATCTTAAATTCTTTTTCTATCTCTTTATATGTGAGCCCAAATTCAGGACTTAGGTGCATGCCAGTAACAATAAGCTGAAGCTTAAGCTCGCTATCTGCCTCGATCTCTTTTAAGAGCCAGTAAAGCAGGCCATATTCGGCTCTGGTGCTTGTCACTACACAAATTTTTCTCATATCAACTCATCTTGTTTATAGTCTTTTTGTGAAATTTGCCCGATCACTTCGTCCCATCTCATAGGATTTATGCCGTCTCCTGGACGTTTTACACAGATGTTTTGCTCGCTAAAAATTTCACCCTTTTTTATATCGCATTTTGCCACGATCGACTTTCTAGCTATTTTGATATTTTCGCTCTCGCTTTTGCTAAAGTGCTTTAGTCCGTCTCCAAGCGCTAGCTCGATATTTCTAATAGCCCTAACCATAGATGCTAGCTCATCTGGCTCAAGGCTAGCCTTATGATCAGGTCCAGGCAGGCTCTTATCAAGCGTAAAGTGCTTTTCTATGATCTTTGCGCCCATGGCAACCGCTGCGATATCAACCTCGATGCCAAGGGTGTGATCGCTATATCCGACCTCAAGCCCAAAGGCATTTTTAAGAGTTATCATCGCCTTTAAATTTACATCCTCCATTGGCGTTGGATACTGCGTATTTGCATGAAGAAGGCTTATGTTTTCACGTTTCGTGCCACTTTTTACAAGTGTTTCTATCGCGGCTTCCACCTCGCCTAAATTTGCCATGCCAGTTGAGAGAATGATCTTTTTATTAAGCCCACCTATCTGCCTAAGATAAGGTAAATTTGTTATCTCTCCACTTGGGATCTTAAATGTGCTAAGCCCTAGCTCATCAAGAAGCTTTATGCTGTCGCTATCAAAAGGAGTTGAGAGAAAAGTGATATTTTTTTGCTTGCAGTAGGCTATGAGCTCTTTATGCGTGTTCTCGTCTAGTTCAAGCTTTTTTATCATCTCAAACTGGCTTTCATTTTTATCGGTAGTTTCTTTTTGATAGCTAGCCTTTTGCGCATTTTTTGAAACAAGATTTTGAGCCTTAAAGGTTTGAAATTTCACTGCATCAGCGCCAGCTTTGGCTGCCACGTCGATCAGCTTTTTGGCTAAATTTATATCGCCATTGTGATTAACCCCAGCCTCAGCTATGATAAAAACTCTATTTGACATCAAATTTCCTTTAAAATGCTAGTTTTACGCCTTTATAAAAGCGTTTTTCTCCAAGCTTCTCATCACGCTAGTTCCGCC
>CAUUZE010000124.1:0-3582 GCA_963549665.1 Campylobacter concisus
GAAATGGGCGAGTTTAAATTTAGCATTTTTGAGGGCGATCTTGACGCTGGTGCGCTAAATCAGCAAGAGGGCACATTTACAAGCATAAATAACGAAGTAGTGCCGACAAATGCGGCTTTGACACATGGTGGCTACTTCTTAAACGATATCGCAAATGCGCTTGGACTGGTGGCTAAAAATACGATTGATTATACAGCGCAGCTACCAAAGGAGAAGGGCTATAAGGGCGTTAAATTTGATGATTTAGAAAATTTTTACGCAAATGACGGCACAAGCCACAGAGGCTACAAGCTTGAAATCTCAAATTTCACGCCAAAAGACGATATAGAGCCACTTTTTAAAGAGAAAAATGAGCTAAATTTAAAAGAGGACGAAGCGCTAATAAGCCTTGCAAATCCTATAAATTTGCCATCGTTTTTTGCAAACTACGCTAGCGGGACTGCTAAACGCGCGAAACTTTACGCAAGTAGCGAGTTTATGGCTAAATTTGAAATTTCACAAAATGAAGCGATCATTTTAGAAAAAAATGGGCAAAAGCTTGCCATTTGCGTGGAGCTTGATGGCGAGCTAGGAGGCGTGGCAGCCTATCTTGGCGACTACGATGAGAAGCTTGATGTAAGCGCCATTTTTGAGGGTAAAAATCACGCAGCAGTGAAGATAGCGAGGGCAAAAAAGTGAGTGAAATGCTATTTTTCGTGATAACAACTATTGTTAAAGCAGTCGTCATCTTGGCCGTCATGGCTAGCCTTGCTGGCCTTGCGACTTATGCTGAAAGAAAGGTGCTAGCCTACATGCAGCGCCGCGTTGGGCCTGATATGGTGGGGCCTGCTGGTGTGCTTCAGATCGTGGCTGACATGATAAAGCTCTTTACAAAAGAGGATATCCTCCCAGCAAATGCAAATAAATTTATCTTTCTAATAGCGCCTCTCATCTCTGCTATCGCGGCATTCGCAGCGCTTGCGCCGGTGCCATTTTTGCCTGAGTTTGAGGTTTTTGGACATACGATTAGACCGATACTTGCTGACATAAACGTAGGCGTTTTATATATCGCTGGCGTGGCAGCGGTTTGCGTATTTTCGCCACTTGCAGCAGGCCTTGCAAGCTATAATAAATTTGCACTAATCAGCGCCGCTCGCGCAGTCGTAGCGCTTCTTAGCTTTGAAATAGTCGCTGGTATGGCGCTTTTAAGCGTTGTGATGGTGACTAGCTCACTCTCGTTAGTTGATATAAACAACTACCAAAAAGGCATATTTAACTGGCTCATCTTCAAGCAGCCCCTTGCCTTCGTGCTTTTCGTGATGGCAAGCTTTGTGGAGTGCAACAGAACGCCGTTTTGCCTAACAGAAAACGAGACCGAGATCGTAGCAGGTTACGGCACCGAGTATAGCGGCATGAGATGGGCGATGTTTTTCATCGGCGAGTACACAAATATGATCGCAGCAAGCATCATCATCACGCTTGTGTTTTTGGGCGGTTTTAATGAGTTTTTATTTATCCCAGGCGGGCTAATGATACTTTTAAAATCAAGCCTAGTCTTTTTCTTTTTCCTTTGGACGAGGGCGTCCTGGCCGCATCTAAGGGTCGATCAGCTTAGCATGCTTTGCTGGAAAATTTTACTTCCGCTTGGCATCTTAAATGTCGTAATCACCGGCTTTGCACTACTTATCTAAGGCGTAAAATGAGCGAGAAAAGATATATTTTGATAGACGAAAAGATAGAGCCAAAAGGGGCATTTGATAAATTTAAGCACTTCATCGCCGCTACTTTTAAGCTTGATCTTTTGGTGGGGCTAAAGATCACGCTAAAGCAGATGCTCTTTAGCAAGTCGCACACTTTAAAATACCCTATGCAAAAGATGGAGCTAAATGCCAGATATAGGGGGATTCATAGGCTTTTAAAATTTGTTGAAAGCGAAAATGAGCGCTGCATAGGCTGTGGGCTATGTGAGAAAATTTGCGTTAGCAACTGCATCTCGATGAAGACTTCTCTTGGCGAAGATGGCCGCAAAAAGGTCGCAAGCTACACGATAAATTTAAGCAGATGCGTATATTGCGGATTTTGCGCTGATGTCTGCCCTGAGCTTGCCATAGTTTGCGGGCAAGAGTACGAGGTCGCAAGTGAAAATAAAATCCTCTTTGGCACAAAAAATGAGTTTTTGACGGATGATAAATTTTTAAAAGATCAAACTGAGTTTGAGGGCTATGGCGCACTACCTAAAAATGCTGGTAGCCTAGTAAAAAAGACGCCAAATGCGCTTACAAATGAAGATAAGGCAGAAACGATGGATATAAATTTAAAAGGGTCAAGCGATGTATGAGAGCTTTGCATTTTATCTTTTTAGCGCCCTTATATTAGTTAGTTTTTCTTTTAGCGTGCTTTGCAAAAACGCCCTAAATGCGGTCTCTGCGCTAGCTGCTGGCATGGTTTTTATATCAGCTATATTTTTCTTGCTTGGGGCTGAGTTTTTAGGCGTGGTGCAAATAGTCGTCTATACAGGCGCCGTGGTCGTTTTATACGCATTTGCGATGATGTTTTTTGACACCAGCAAGGAGTGCGAGCCAAAAAGCGGCAAAAAAGCAAAGATCATCGTCTATCTTCTAAGCAGCTTCATAGCGCTTCTTTTGATATTTATCTTTTTAGCGCCGATTTATAGCGCTAAGCAAGAGGTGGTAAATTCTACTCTCGCTAGCCTTGGCAACATCGAAGCGGTTGGAATTTTGCTCTTTAGCAAGTATCTGCTTGCCTTTGAGATGTGCGCTATCATGCTACTTGTGGCGATGGTGGCTGGCATCATCTTGATACATAAAGATCTAGATGCACAAAGCAAATTTGAGGAGATGCTATGATAGGCCTTACTCACTACCTCATCCTAGCAAGTCTGGTCTTTGTCATAGGGCTAGTTGGCATAATGAGAAGAAGAAATTTGATAATGCTATTTTTCTCAAGCGAAATTTTACTAAACTCAGCAAACATCGCGCTTGCAGCCATCTCAAAATACTACTTTGACCTAACTGGGCAGATCATCGCTTTTTTTATAGTAGCCATCGCCGCTAGCGAGGTCGCTGTGGGACTAGGTCTGCTCGTGCTTTGGTATAAAAAGACTGGCAGTATCAGTTTAGATTCGATGACAAATATGAAAGGCTAAGAGATGATTTTATTTTGTATTTCGCTATTTTTCCCGCTTCTTAGCTTCATCATAGCTGGCATCTTTTCGCATAGCAGTAAGAATTTATTTATCGGTCTTTTTTGCTCGCTTCTCATGATCGTTAGCGCCACAGCTTCGCTCATGCTAACGGCTAGTCTTAGCGTAGATGAGCCACTAAATTTAACCCTAAAAGAGTTTATAAACTTAGGCTCGCTTGATCTTAGCTTTAGCTTCTACCTTGACGCGATCAGTCTTGTGATGCTTAGCACCGTGGGCGTGGTCGCTAGCATCGTGCATATCTACTCCATTGGCTACATGAGAGATGATGCGAGTTTCAACCGCTTTTTTAGCTACCTTGGGCTCTTTGTCTTTTGCATGAACGTCCTTGTCTCAAGCGATAACTTCATAGGGCTCTTTATCGGCTGGGAGGGCGTTGG
>CAUUZE010000125.1:0-3579 GCA_963549665.1 Campylobacter concisus
TACCTAAATTTTTCTCTTGTATGCTTAAAGCCTTTGAATAAAACTCTAAAGCTTTTGGGTAGTTGCCATCTTGATAATACTTATATGCAGTATTATCAAGATCTAAAACATCATCTAGCGTAGCACTAAACGCAACTGAAATGGTTAGAAAAAGAGCTAACAAAATTTTTCTAAGCACGATTAATCCTTTAATGTGAATTATTAAATATCCATAAACAATAGTAAGCCAATTATAATAATAGCTATAATTACAGCAATAGCAACTAAAGCCAAGAGGGTCTTGCTGAGATTTTTTATTAACTCTTTTGCTTTAATAACTGAGATAACTATATCTATAAGCTTAAATACTATCAAGACTATAACCCATGTGACATAATGACCCTTAAAAAAAAGAATTATTGCTGGTATAAAAAATATCACTAAAGAAGACAATCTCAAAAGATCAAAATTCCCGTCGATATGGAGTGCTTTTGCTAGCTTTGGCACAACGTAGGCACATAGCCCAAAGAATAAAAAACAACACACCATACCTAGCCAAACTGGTATAGTTTTTATGCCATCTTTTAGTTTAAGAGCGGTATTAAGTGCATTGGCTAAGGCTATAACGCCACTTATAACACCTATAGGAGTTTTGTGTATGTCACCTGAGCCTGGATAGTCCGAGCCTATAAGCACTATGGCATTATCAAACTCCTCTGCGTCTATCTGAGATAGCCTGGCTGCATGATAGAATTTGATATTTTCATAGTTTGAAGTATATGTTTTGTTACCACCTTGATCTATAATTTTTAGATCTTTGTAAAGTATCCTGTATCTAAAACTCTCATCAAAGCTTAACTCTCTTGGACAAGTAAAATTCGCTTCACTATTTGCAAGTTCTAGGACAAGATGCCTTAAAGTCTTATCACCATCGCAAAGATAGGGCGTGTATCCACGAGTAACTCCATCTTTATCGCTAGAAATATTTGCTTGAGTAAATTTGATGTTAGGATTTAGCTTGAAGTCTTGTAAAAAAGGCTTATTTATAGTTTTTGGTAGATATATAGGATATGAGCTAGCATATAAATTTAGTCTATCTATAAGACCTAGATCATCTTTAGTAACTGTTGAGTTAATGTCGCTTGGATACTCTAAAGAGTAGTCTAAGACTAAAGTTTTTGGTTTGCTGCCTGAACCAGACAAGGTTTTGTTAAAATCATCTAAGACATTAGCAAGAACGCTTCTTGGGGTGAAGTTAAATTTGATGCCACCTTGTCCGTCACTTAGGTCGTGCTTGTCTAGATACTCTTGATCTATTAAGATTACTGCTATTTTTTGCGATTGGCTTGCTGATGGTGCTTTGGCATAAATTTCTTGCATGATGTCATACTCAAAGTCACCAAAATTTACTCTGACGATCTCACGATCTTTGACTAAGCCGTAAATGGCAAAAGATACCATGGCAAGAATTCCTAAGAATATGGCTTTTTTTATACTGCTAGACTTTTGAAACAAGTCAGAATCTGTTGAACCATTAAAAATCTTGTTAATGTTGTTGCCTAAAAATGTAAAGAATTTCATCGTGTTTTAACTATAAAACAAGGAGACTCATATCCATCCTTATCCATCATATCTATCCTGTCACCATTTTTAGGAGATATGTTTAGCTCTGGGCTTATGCTTCTGTTTTTAACGTCAAATTCGTAAAACTTGTCGCCTTGGCGGTATTCTATTTTAATGATATGATCGCTTATAACCAACACATCTTTGCTAGGATCTATCTCCTCGCATCCTCCTTCTGCTCTCGTAGAAGCTGTCGTAGATGTAGTTTGGGCTTTAGCAAATAGTGTAGAGAAAAAACCACTTCTCTTTTTAATAGCTGCTATATAGGTGTCGTTTGGTGATTTTAGGTTGTAGTTTTGTTTTAAAACATCGTCAGTTATCTTTAAAACGCCGTTACCAGATATAAATTTGATCTCTTGGCCGCTTGTGGCTGTAGTAGCCTTGCTCTCTTTGCCGTCAATGCTATAAACAACATCACCCTTAACGTTGATAACCACATCAGCATTTAGGCATGAAACCAAAAGTGTAGCTGTAAGTAAATAATACTTCATAATGATACCTTTTTAAATTTTTGTTGTCATTTTATTAAACAAAAACTAAAAAAGGACTTATGCTTTTTACAAGGCTATATGTCCCATAAATAGAAACTTCAACTACACATTTTACTATGTTTGTTTATTTTTAATTTACAATAAATGGATAGCTATATGTGGTATGTATAAGCTAATTTACCTACTATAAAGATTGGCTATATATCTTTCTATATTCTTTGAATACTATAATTCTAACATTGTTAGTTGCTTTTACTGACCATCTTTGATGAATTTTAAGATCTATTATTTTTGTAGGCTCTTTATGAGATGAAATATCATATTATTTCGCTAAAATTGTTTTGTAGAACCATAAAACAGACTATATGCTTTTAAAATAACTCTCATCACAACTTAATAGTCTCTGTGTTTATTTGCATTGAGTTGTGATGAGCTAAAATTAAATTATTACATATCTGGGCCATCTATTTTCGGAGATTTCTTCCTCTCTAAGGCCTCTGATAAGCGGTTAGCGAGTTCATTTCCACACTCTTTTGAAACTTCTTCTATAATTTTCTCAGAACTATAATCTTTGTATTCAGGAAATTCTTCCTTTACTCTTTTAAGAACTATACTTCCATCGTTATTTTTATTGGCATTTAGTAATTTCAAGAGCCTTTCACATTTTTCTTTCATTGTAACTCTCCTTTTGATAATATGGTTCATTTTAGAACACTAATACTTAAAAAGAACTAATATTTTCTTTTTGCTTTTTTAATGCTACCCCATCTCCATCAAAGCATCATCTTTTGCAAATTTACCTCTTAGCTCTGGCATCTCATTTACTATCATATCTTTTAGCTCTGGGTTACTATTTGCTATTTCTAGTAAAAGACCTAAGCTTTTGTCATTTAGGTCTCTTAGCTCAGTATTTTCACTTTGCAAATTTTCGGTTTTACGTGTTAGAGATTGATTTTCTCTATCTTTGTTCTTTATCAATGCACTTTGCTCATCTATCTTTATTTGCTGATTGGCATGTGCTTTTAGTCTATTTTTAAGATGCGTTATCTCATTATCTTGCTCAGCTTGGGTCTCTTTTAGCTCGTCTAGCTCTTTTTCTAGCTGTTCTTTTTCTTTTAAGACTTCTATGCTTTTCTTTTTATCTTCCTCTATGATCTTGCTTTGTTCTGTTACTTGCCCAGCAAGAAGCTCTACCTTTTCTTTTAGCTGCTCATCAGATGTGATGGTTATGCTTTCTTGCATTCGTTCATAAACTAAATTTGTAAATTCTGCTAAAAAGGCTTTTTCGCTACTAGCTTCCATTTTAAAATAGTTGATCTTTTTGCTTAAAAACTTGTATTCTGGCTTTATATATTCTTTTGCTATACTAATTATCTGCTCTCTAATCTTACTCTTTAACTCTTTCTCGCTCTTATATTCACTTGCTATTTTGTGCATTTGGGTTAAATTTTTATGTCTACTGTTACTTGGTTTGCCACGAAGCACC
>CAUUZE010000126.1:0-3494 GCA_963549665.1 Campylobacter concisus
TCAGCTTACTACGCACCAGCGGCTGCGGCTGTGAAGATGTGCGAGATGATCGTTGGTAAGAGCGATGAGATAATAAGCGCTAGCGTGCTAATAGATGATGAGCTAAGCTGCGGCAGGCTAGTAAGACTCGGACGTGATGGCTTAAAAGAAATTTTAGAGCTAAATTTAGACGAAGACGAGCAAGAGCAACTAAACAAAAGTGAAGCTGAAATTAGAAAAAATATCAAATTTTTAAAAGAAAACTTAGAGTAGGAAGATATATGATCGTAAAAGAAAATGTCCCAGTTTGGGTCGATGAGAGCAGGTGTAAGGCCTGTGATGTCTGCGTGAGCTACTGCCCAGCAGGCGTGCTAGGTATGAGGCTTGAGCCAAAGGCGGTGCTTGGCAAGATGATAGAGGTGGTCTATGCTGACTCATGCATAGGATGCCGTGACTGCGAGCTTCACTGTCCTGATTTTGCCATTTATGTGGCTGATAAAGGCTTTAAATTTGCAAAGCTAACGCCTGAGAGCAAAGAGCGAGCTGCGGCTGTAAAGGCAAATAAATTTGCCAAGCTTGGAGAGAGCGCATGAGAGAGGTAGTATCAACTGGAAATGCCCTAGTAGCAAGGGCTGCGGTCGAGTGTGGCTGTAACTTCTTTGGCGGATATCCTATCACTCCAAGCAGCGAGATCGCCCACGAGCTAAGCGTGCTTTTGCCAAAACATGGCGGCACTTTTATACAAATGGAGGATGAGATAGCTGGGATTTCCGTAGCTCTTGGTGCAAGTGCGAGCGGTGCTAAGGCGATGACTGCTAGCTCTGGTCCTGGGATTTCACTAAAGGCTGAGCAAATAGGCCTTGGCTTTATCGCTGAGATACCGCTTGTCATCGTAAATGTCATGCGCGGTGGCCCTTCAACTGGCCTACCTACCCGTGTCGCACAAGGCGATATCTTGCAGGCTAAAAACCCAACTCACGGCGATGTAAATATGATAGTTTTGGCCCCTAGCAGCCTAGAGGAGTGCTATACGCAGACGGTTCGCGCATTTAACCTCGCAGCTAGGTTTATGACGCCAGTTATGCTGCTGCTTGATGAGACGATAGGTCACATGCAAGCAAGGGTTAGTTTGCCAGAAATCAGCGAGCTAGAAATTTATAAAAGAAGAGAATTTAGCGGCGAGCCAAAAGAGTATAAACCCTACGAGGCCGCGCACGACGAGCCAGCCACGCTAAATCCTTTCTTTAAAGGCTATCACTACCACATAACTGGGCTTCATCACGGCGCTACTGGCTTTCCAACAGAAGATGGCAAAATAGTTGAATACTCGATGAACAGGCTATTTGATAAGATAAATTTACACACTGACGAGTGCGAAAAATATGAAGAGTTTATGCTTGATGACGCTGAAATTTGCATCATCGCCTTTGGTAGCGTGGCACTTTCAGCTAAGCAAGCGATATTAAATTTACGTGAAAAAGGGCTAAAAGTAGGGCTATTTAAGCCACTCACGCTTTTCCCAGCTCCAGCTAAAAAGCTAAAAGAGATATCAAATAAATTTAAGAAAATTTTAGTCTGCGAGCTAAATTTAGGTCAATATAGTGGCGAAATTTCAAAGATCATCTTAAGAGATGACTTTGCAAAACTGCTAAAAGCAAACGGCAGACCGATAAGCCCAAGCGAGATCGAGGCGAAGATAGGAGAAATTTATGGCTTTTAATTATGATAAATATTTACGAACAGATAAAATGCCTACTCTTTGGTGCTGGGGCTGCGGCGACGGCGTCATACTAAAGGCACTCATCCGCGCTATCGACACCATGGGCTGGGACATGAACGACGTTTGCGTGGTCTCAGGCATAGGCTGCTCTGGTCGCTTTAGCGGATATATCGACTGCAACACCATCCACACAACTCACGGCAGAGCCGTAGCTTACGCGACTGGCGTAAAGATGGCAAACCCAGACAAGCACGTCATCGTAGTAACTGGCGATGGCGACGGACTAGCGATCGGAGGCAACCACACGATACATGGATGTCGCCGAAATATCGGGCTAAATCACATCTTAATCAACAACTTCATCTACGCGCTAACAAACTCACAAACCAGCCCAACCACGCCAAAGGGCATGTGGACGGTCACAGCGCAGTATGGCAACATCGATCCTAGCTTTGACGCCTGTAAGCTCGCAACTGCAGCAGGCGCTAGCTTTGTCGCACGTGGTAGCGTCATCGAGCCAGAGAAGCTTACAAAGCTCTTTGTAGAGGGCTTTAGCCACGATGGATACAGCTTTTTTGATGTATTTTCAAACTGCCATATAAATTTAGGTCGCAAGAACAAAATGGGCGAGGCGGTGAAAAATTTAGAGTGGATAAAGGGTCGCACGACGAGCAAGGTCAAATTTGACATGCTAAGCGACGAAGATAAAGAGGGCCTTTTCCCACTTGGCGTGCTTCACAAAGATGAAGAAAAGATCGAATACACCAAGGCTTACGACATGGTAAGAAGGGCTGCTATGAGCGGCGATGCGATAGATTTTAAGGAGCTAGCATGAAGTCACAACTAAGATTTGTCGGCGTTGGCGGACAGGGCGTCATACTAGCAGGCGAGATCCTCTCAGCTGCCAAGATAAAAGCAGGCGGATACGGCGTGAAGGCCTCTACCTACACATCTCAGGTGCGTGGCGGTCCAACGAAGGTCGATATCATACTTGATGAGAAAGAAATTTTATATCCTTATGCAAACGAGGGCGAGATAGATTTCATGTTAGCAACTGCGCAGATAAGCTACGATGCCTTTAAAAGTGGCGTGAAAGAGGGCGGCGCGATCGTTGTTGAGCCAAATTTGGTAAAAGTAAGTGATGAGGACAAAAAGCGCTGGAAAATTTATGAAATTCCTATCATCTCTATTGCAAAAGACGAGGTCGGAAACGTCATCACTCAAAGCGTCGTGGCTCTTGGTGTGGCTGTGGCGATGAGTGGGTGCATGGATGAAAATTTAGTGCGTGAAGAGATGCTAGCAAGCGTGCCAGCTAAGGTCAAAGAGGCAAATGCTAAAGCTTACGAGCTAGGCCTAAAATACGCAAAAGAGCTTTTAAAATAAATTTTTGGCTAAATTTAATTTAGCCAAAACCTCCCAAAATGGATCAGATAAAACTAGAAAATTTCCGCAAAGAATATGGCTTTAAGATGCCTATTATTAGGAGCTTATCGGCACCTGAGTGCTTAAAGATAAGAGAGAATTTACTTCATAAATTTAGCCTAGATGATGTAGATGAGTTTTTTAAGATAGATAAATTTAGCAGGCTTGATGGCTTTAATGCGGACGAAGAAAATTTTGACCTCAAGGCTGTTTTTAACAAGCTTGACATCGCCACACCAAATGAAATTTGCATAAATTTTAATAAATTTGAGAGCATTGATATTTTGCATTTCGATGATCTCTCTAAATTTTTTAGTGATATCTGGTATCCGTCACTTGATGACATTGAGATATTTGATATAAATTTAAGCTT
>CAUUZE010000127.1:0-3481 GCA_963549665.1 Campylobacter concisus
TTAAGCGCCTTGCATCTTTACAAGCTGGGCGTTTAGCTGCATTATCTGAGCAAAGATAGCTCCCTTTTTGCTCTGAAGCGAGGCAACCAGCTCTTTTGCGTATGGATTTTTACTCGCACTTGCTTGCTTTATTGCAGCTTCAATCTCTTTTAGCTGTTTTTGCAGTTTTTCTAGCTGCTTTTTTATGACATCGGCGCTACTCTCACTCTTGTTATTTGTCTCGCTAACTAAATTTGAAGCGTCATGCAAGATAGCGCTTTTGTCGCTATTTTGTGAATTTTGGCTCTTTAAATCTGACTCATCAGTCTTTAAATTTAGCCCGCTTTTGGGAGTGCTTTTGTCTAAATTTATAAAATTTGAGTTTATCTGCATCGCCATACCTTTAAATTTAAAAGCATATCGGCAAATTTAAATAAAACTTTGACTACGAAAAATTTAGCAAAAAGAGCAAAAACGATGCTACACCAAAGAGCGGTGGCAAAAATGCTGCTGGCTTAAATTTAACGCATAAAAGCGTGATGGCGTTATAGAGTAAAAAGACAGATGTGCTTATGTAAAGGTTGCTTGAACTTAGCCTAAAAGCTAGCATCTTGCTTAAAATTTCATCAAAAATGCCGCCATATCCAAAGAGATGAAGCAAGAAGCTTAGCGGATAAAATACGCCAAATAGGTAGTTGATAGCTAGCACGCTAAGCTGCAAGAGGCTAATGAGCGGGAAAAAGTAAAGCACCGCAACCTCCATCGCAAAAAAGACATATAAATTTAAAAGTAGCGAGTTTGCTAGCAGGCTAAATTTGGGCGCAAAGTATAAAAGATAGACGTAAATATAAAAGACGCCAAGGCATGAAAAATAAAAGCCAACACTAAAAAGAAGCTGCGGAAATAGGGCTACGCTAAATAAAATAACGCCAAAGAGCGTGTAGAAATTTAAGATCTTTATCTTTTTACAGATCATGTAAAAGCCAGCCACGCTCATCAAAAATGCCCGCAAAAAGCTTGCTATAAAGCCGATCATGTAAAAATAAAAGCAAAGCACCAAAAATACGGCGATAGTAAAGTCAAAAATGTATGAGCGGTAAGGCATATATCTTGCGTAAATGGGCTTAAAAACGAGCTTTAAAAGAAAAAAGCAAACCGCGCTTATGACGCCAAGATGATAGCCGCTAATAGCGATGAGGTGCGCCACGCCCCAGTTTGAGACGTCATCTCTTAGCTCGCCAAAGACATTTGTGCCAAGAAAGAGCGCTGAGTAAAGTTGCGAAATTTTAGCGTTTTCGTGCTGGTCGGAGATGAAATTTATGGCTCTTTGCCTTAGGCTATCATCTCTTTTGATAACGGCTCTATCGTAGCTTGGCATGTAAAATGTGCCAGAAAGATAGTCCATGAAGCTAACGTCTATTGGCTGAACGCTAAGCACCACGACGTCATAAAGGCTGATCTCATCTTTTTTAGAAGCGGTTGTGTAAAAGCTAAAATTTGAAGTGTCGATCCTGATGATCTGGCGCTTTTTGCCGTTTTTCTCTTTGGTGAAATTTACGCTTACTTTGCCTATGATATCTTGCTCGCCAAGCTCCATAAATGCGTTATATTCATAAAATTTAAGTGCTAAATTTATGCAAAAAAGCAAAAGACAAAGCAGGAGAAAATAAAATATACGCCTGCTTTTTGGCAAATTTACTCTTTAAATTCAGTTGATTGCACCGGTGTGGTGGCGATATCGCAAAAGCGTGAGTACTGCTTTTGAAAGAGTACGTCGATAGATCCCACTTCGCCGTTTCTGTTTTTGCCAACTATTATCTCGGCGTTTTCTTGAAGCTTGTTAAAAACATGCTCGCTTTTATACTCTTTGCCCTCGGCTGCTGCCTTGCTCTTTTTCTCGTTCTCCTCTTGCTCCAGATAGACCTCGTGCCTATAGACAAAAAGGATGATATCGGCGTCTTGCTCGATCGCTCCTGACTCTCTTAGATCGCTTAGCATAGGGCGCTTGTTCGCGCGTGCTTCAAGGCCGCGGTTTAGCTGCGAAAGTGCGATGATAGGCATATCCAGCTCGCGCGCTAGAAGCTTTAAGCCACGAGAAATTTCAGCTATTTGTATGTGGCGGTCGGCGTAGTTGTTTGTGCTCATCATAAGACCGATGTAGTCGATGACGCAGAGTGAAATTTCAGGATGAGCTGACTTTAGCTTGCGAAGCTGCGTCCTTACTTGGTGGATATTTACGTAGCCGCTATCGTGCACGAAGAGTTTGGCGTGCGAAAATTCGCTGCATGCGTGGCTAAAGTGAGCGAGTTTTTCGTCGTCCAAGGTCGCTGTCATTATCTCTTGAAGTGGGATCGAGGTCTTGTCAGCTAGCATCCTCATCATGATCTGCTCTGCTGGCATCTCAAGTGAGAAAAAGACGACGCCAGCGCCACTTTTTAAAACGTGCCCCATGAAATTTAGACAAAGCGTCGTTTTACCCATGCCAGGGCGCGCTGCGATGATGATGAGGTCGCCATTTTTAAAGCCTTTTATCATCTCATTTAGCTTTTTAAAGCCGGTGTTTAGTCCGATGATATCGCGCTCGTTTAGGGCTGCTTGCTTTTGCATGTGCACTATCAAGCTTTTTATGATATCTTCGCTATCTCTGATGCTGCCAGTACCGCTGCCATCGACTAGCGAGTAAAATTCTTGACTTAACTCATCGACCATATCGCGGCTAGCTTTGTCTTCATTTACCTTGCTTGGGATGTCGTGAGCGATCTTTACTAGACTTCGTTTGATAGATTTTTCTTTTAGCTCGTTTGCATATCTTTGGATGTCGATGATCGAGTTTGTGGCTAAAATGCTCGCCATGACATTGTCATCGTAGTTTTCGCCAAGCTTGTTTTTGATAAATGTCGATGCGATAGGCACGTCGCCGTTTAGACAATCAACCATCGCTTTGTAAATTTGCGCGTGAGCCTTTAGGTAAAAGTCCCCAGCCTTGATCGTGTCAAAAATTTCGCCCAAAGCGTCGTTGTTTGCGATGATCGAGCTTAGTATGGCTCGCTCCATATCAAGGTCGTAAAGGTTGCTAAATTCTATCTCGTTAAGTCTCTCTTTTGCCACTGCTTTATCCTCTGCTCTTTATCTCGTCGTCGATCTCTTGTAAAAATCTATCCACAAGCTCGCTCTCAGGCAGCCTTGCGACCACTTCGCCGTGGCGCATGATCATGCCATTTCCCTTGCCAAATGCTATGGCTACGTCTGCGCCTTTTGCCTCGCCTATGGCATTTACCACGCAGCCCATCACTGAGACGTTTAGTGGCTCTTTTATCCCTTTTGTCTTTTCTTCTACGAGCTTTACTGCTGCCATGAGGTCAGCTTGCAAACGCCCACAAGTTGGGCATGAGATGATGTTTAGCCCCTCTTTTTGGCGGCCGCTATCTTTTAAGATCGCCTTTGCGACTTTGATCTCCTCTTCAAGCTCGCCTGTGATGCTAACTCTCATCGTATCGCCGAT
>CAUUZE010000128.1:0-3414 GCA_963549665.1 Campylobacter concisus
TTCATAGTTGCCATCTTTTATCTCATTTACAAAGGTGTTGGCTTTTTGGATGAAGGTGTTCTCTTTTTCTTTAGCTGTTTGGATCTTTTGGATGTTTTCATTTATAAGAGAAGACATAACGCCAAATTCATCTTTAGAAACGATATTTGACTTAACTGGCTCTTTGATCTCGTAGTTTAGAAATTTAAAGAACGAAATAAGCGAATCAGATATTTTTGAGAGTGGCTTAAGCGATCTGCTAACGATAAATATAAGAAGCGCTACGATGACTACTATAAATATAACTGAAGAGATGACTTGTGAGACAAGTGTTTTGCTAAGGCTTGCGTCATAATCGCTCCATGAGTTTGCAGAGCATACAAGCCAGTTTGCTTGATCGTAAAGCTCGCAAGCAAGAAGCCTTTCTGTGCCTCTAAGATTGTAAGTAAATGTTTTATCTCCATTTTTCTTATACTCGTTTGAGTAGTCGTCAATGATCTTCATAGCTTCGCTAGCATCAGATAAAACAAGATCCTTATGAACAAAATGAATTATCTTTTTATGCTCTAGATCAAATAAAGCTATCGCGCTACTTGGAGTTGGTTTTATCTTGTCAAGCTCAGCATCAAGTTTATCTATACCTATATCTCCACCAAAGACACCAACAACCTTACCGCCAACTACTACCTTTTTAGCGATAGTTAAATTTAAACCGCCAGCTGAGCTAGTGTATGGAGCTGAGAAGATAATGCCCTCTTTTGCAACAGCGTCTTTATACCAGTTTCTAGTTCTTGCATCATAGTTTTTTTTCTGATCAAAAACCATAAATTTACGCTCATTGCCATCAAGCACAGCGTTATAAGCAGCACCATCTTCTGCATAAGCAAAGTAAAATTCAGAAAAATCAGTCGCTCGCGATCCTGTCATAAGCTCTTTTTTTAAAGCCTCTCTATCATCTAAAATTTCTGGATGCAACTCAAGATATTTGGCGAAATTTTCAACCGTTGCAACCTTATCTTCAAAAAATGCATTCATATAAAACTGCAAAACTTTTGAAGCTGAAGTCTTAGACCCCTTTGCTAGATCATAAATATTCTCTTTGGTGTTTGTATAACTTACAGTAGAAAATACAGCCAAAGAGACAACTAAAAGCACTACGATAATGAGTGCTATTTTATTTGCCACTTTCTTCATTTGGTAAAACTCCTTGTTTAAATTAACTAAAACTATATCGGTAAAAAATAGCTTTAGTTAATAGCTAATTAATACTATTAAAGCATAAAATTTCAAGCTAAATTTCATATAAAGCCTAGTTTCTAGCATCAGCTAAAACAAGCGCAAAAAGCACATCAACGCCTGTTTTTTGAAGTGTATCTCTAGCTTCTAGTATCGTTGTGCCAGTGGTTACGATGTCATCGACTAAGATAACTGGCGCAGTGATATTTTTTAAAATTTTAAAATTTCTTGGATTGTTTTGTCTAAATTTAAGATCCTTGCCGCTGTAGCTGACACTGCTTGTCGCATGCAGGGCGTGAAAAACTGGTTTAAGGTTTTTTGCACGAAGTTCATTTGCCAAAATAGCCGTGTGCGAGTAGCCATGATGCACTCTATCGTCTATCGGCAGGGCGTAAATTTGCTCTGGGAAGCTAAAGCTTTTAGCAAATTTCTTAAATGCAAATTTGGCTAAATTTTTATAGATAAAAAGTCCGTGCATTTGGTGCTTTGAGTGGATGAGCTCTTTGATCTCAGAGTAGCCGTAGAAGCTATAAATTTTAAAGCCCTCTAGCTCTCTTACCAAAGGGCTTGGCTCGCTTAAAATTTGCGAGCAGGTTTTACAAAATGTCTTTAGCGTAAAGCTCTTGCAAAACGCACAAAACATCAGCTATTTAAGATAGCGATAGCAGAGCGTTTAACAGCGTCATTTATGATGTCTGTTAAGAATGGCTTAAATGCTCCACCAGTGCGAACTAGCTCAAATTTGGTTTGGTTGTTTGAGATATTTTTGATGATGCTTTGATCGCCTTTTTGGATTTTAAGAGTGATCTTTATCTTGCCCTTTGTGTTGTCGCTGCCATATCCGCTCATATTTGCTTCAAATTCGTTTATGAAAACTTCAACCACGACGCCGCCCATGCCATTTACATTTGCGCCACGTGCCGCAAGCTCTCTTTTAAGGGAGTCGCTAAAGTAAGTCGCAAGATCGTTTTGAAGCACGACATACTCTTTTACAGTACCTCTGCCATCGGTTATAGTTGCAATAGTGCTTTTGTTTTTGCGACTATCATGCACCGCGCTTATATAGACTTCAAGGCCGTTAGCTTGCTGACTTGCAGCAGTTTTGTAAGGATCAAAGGCAACTACTGTCTGAGTAGGCGCACAACCGCTCAAGAATAGGACAAAAAGTCCAAAGATAGCTAGAAATTTAAATTTACTCATATTTTTCCTTTCAAAGTTTAGTGATCTCATCAGCCACTTTTATGGCAGCTTGCTTGACTAAAAGCGCGATAAAGAAGTCAAACTGACCGCTTCTTGACGCCTCAAGCTCCTCCACGTGGTGTCTAGTCGAGATAGGAATTCGTTTTTTGAAATTTATATCTGAAAGCACAAGCTCGCCATATAGATGCCCGTTTAAAATTTCAGAGCTTCTAGAGTAAGTGCCTCTAAGCTCGTCAAATCTAAAATCAAGCCTATATGTATAAGGCGATGTTTGCGTATCCACGACAACGATGCCACGCGAATTTAGCTCACGTTTTAAAAACATATAAAAGAGCACTTCGAGGCGTGGATTTGAGTTAAAGACTACGCCACTACCATCTTCTCTTGTATAGTAAATCGACCTTGCGCTGCTTCTAGCATCCACGATCCTATGAAAATAGACCTTCTTTAGCCCAACGTTTATGTCGATCATATTTTTTTCTAAGCAGCAGTTTATCGCCACGTCGCTTCTATACTTGACGCCATTTATAAAGACGCCATCGCCCCTGCCCCTGCAAGCGCTGCAGTCAGCTGGGATCCTCATAACCTCTTCAAAATAGGTCTTATCTTCGCTACTTATGCTTGCACTTTGCACGCCGTCTATGCCCTCGCACGATAGACAAAGGCTAGCTTTTGCCACGCAGCCAGTTAGAAAGACGGCTGCAAAAATTGTTAATAATGTCGCTCTTAGCATTTCACCTCCTTTTGCTCTTTTTGTTTTTTACGGAGATTTTTCACGCTCTCGCCTGCGATGCCGTAGTTGTTCGTATTGATCTCATCGATAATGACAACGGTATTTTGAGCGCTTTTACCTAAAATTTCGCTTATTAGCTTTGTAACTCCGCTTATCATCTTCTCTTTTTGCTCCACACTTGGGCTATCACCCTCTTTTGTCACGCAAATTTTCACAAACGGCATAGCACTCCTTTTTGTAAATTTAGCACTTAAATTTTAATCAAA
>CAUUZE010000129.1:0-3406 GCA_963549665.1 Campylobacter concisus
CGTTTGTGGCAAATTTCAGCATACTCTTTTTCGCTTTTTGAGTCATAGACTATGCCAGCTCCAGCTCCGACAAAGACGTCGCTAAAGCCGTTTTTAGCTGACACAAAGATAGCTGAGCGGATGAGGATCGCAACCTGAGCGTCGCCATTAAAATGCAAAAATCCAATGCCCCCGCCATAGATATTTCGCTCAAAAATTTCAAGCTCATTAATTATCTGCATCGCTCTGATCTTTGGCGCACCGCTTAGCGTGCCAGCTGGGAAGATGCTAGCTAGCACGTCAAAAAGATTAAGCTCCCTAGCGCACTTGCCATAGACGTCGCTAACGATATGCATCACTTTTTCAAATTTCTGGATATGCATCGCATTTTTCACGACCACACTCTTTGGCTCTGAGACCCTGCCGATGTCGTTTCTGGCAAGATCGATTAGCATCTTATGTTCAGCTAGCTCCTTTTCGTCGCTTAAAAGCTCATTTTCAAGCGCCGCATCAGCATTTGCATCGCCCCCTCTTGGTCTTGTGCCAGCGATTGGTGCTACAAAAATTTGCTCCCTTTTCATCTCAAAAACAAGCTCAGGCGACGAGCCGACCACATCGCCATAAGGCGTAGGAAAATGAAACATATATGGGCTAGGATTTGCGTTAGCTAGCTTTTTGTAAAAGTCCAAGCTGCCCATATTCGTTGAAATTTCAAGTAGCTCCCCAAGCACCACCTGAAAGACGTCGCCGCTTCTTATGTATTCTTTTGCCACTTCAACCATATCTTCAAAGTGTTTCTTTTCGCTACTAAGATCAGTTTTTATACTAAATTCGCACTCTTTTTCAGTGCCATTGCCTCCCTTTAAATTTAGCAAAAAGTCATAATATCTCTCTTTATCTCCATAAAAAGTGTAAATTTTACTCATCTTATCAAAGTGCAGATATGCTTTAGCGTCAGCGTAGATAAATTTTGGAAATTCATACTTTTTAGCCTTCTCTTCGCCGATATACTCGAAGTATCTCACGCCATCATAAGCAAAGACGCCAAAAAGTCCAGCAAAAGGTGCGAGCGATCTGTTACGATTAGTATCAAAGTAGCTTCTAAGTCCGTAAAAGTCCATATCCTTTTCGTCGATATATTCGCAGTCTATGCCGATTATCGTTTGCGTCTTGTCTTCAGCAAGGTAGCTATTTTTAAATTTCTCCCTGATCGCTTCGTAATAAAAGAGTGGTTGTTCTAAGAGCATCTTTTTCCTTTTAAATTTTTATTGATTATAAAAAATTTTCGCTTTTACTTTTTAGAATTTTGGCTAAATTTTTAAATTTACGCCTTTTTTACTATTTTTTTAAGAGCCCCTTGGCTAAAATTTGCACCAGTCGAGGGAGAAAAAATGCTTTTTGTAGAACTATTTATAATCGGTATCGGCGTTGGTTACATCGCTGGGTTTTTTGGCATCGGTGGCGGCACGGTCGTCGTTCCTATCATGGTCGCCTTTGGATATGACGTGAAAACTGCCATTGGCATAAGTGTCATGCAGATGATCTTTAGCGCGACGTTTGGCTCGTATCTAAACTACAAGGCTGGGCTTTTAAAGCTAGATCGTGGTGTGGTTTTGGGGCTTGGAGGCTTGGTTGGAGCTAGCTTTAGTGGCATCATTGTATCGCACGCGCCAGCACTTTTACTTGAGTCTATGCTACTTGCGACATTTGTCTTTTCGCTTATAAAACTATACTTTTCACCAAACAGCGACGGCTCAAATGCGAATAATTCGCTCTTTTTGCTATTTTTAGTTGGCGTTTTTGTTGGCGTTTTTGCCATTAGTATCGGCATCGGCGGAGGCGTCTTTATCGCTCCTATCTTGGTTGGCTTTTTACGTTATGAGCTGAAAAAAGCCGTTTCTATGGGCGTGTTTTTCGTTATGTTTGCAGCCATTGCCGGCTTCATCTCGCTCTCGCTAAATGGTCACATCTCATACGCTGAGGGCACATTTTTAGGTCTTGGCTCGCTAATAGGCGCATACTTTGGCACCAAAAAGACGCAACATACCGACAAAAAAACACTTAAAAAATGGTTTTTGGTCTTTTACATAGCGATGATATGTTTGATATTAAAAGATATGTTTTTTGAGTAAGAGCATGGCTAAATTTGCCACGCTCTTTTTTTAAATTTCTTCAAAAAAGTAAGCTTCACTTAGTTTAAAAGCAAGCTCTTTTAGCTCATCTTCGCTTAAATTTACGCCCTTTGAGATCTCTTTAAGGCTGGCCTTGCCGTCAAATTTCAATGCAGCTTTGATCTCTTCAATGCTTAAACTAAGCTTGCCATTTAGCTCATTTGCCAAAGATATGACTGGCGAGCTAGCCTCCAGAAAATACCCAAGATAGGCCGCAGCTCTAGGCTTTAGCCTAGTTTTTTTAGGCTCGTATGTGAGCGCAGCAAGCTTTGAGGATGAAATTTTAGTGTTTTGATCATTTAAAATTTCGAGTAGCCCCATAAATGCTTCACCCTCGCTCTCGCCAAGTGCAGCCTTTACTTCACTTAAATTTAGGCTTTGCGGATAGGCTTTGCTTAAAATTTCTTGCGTTTTAGTCCTTGGCTGCTCACTAAAATATGCAAAATAAACCCTATCAAGCTCGCTCTCTCCAAGCACCGCGTCAAAGTCATCAGCGCCCTCAAGCCTTTCTTTGTGCGCGATGAGGCTCTTTCTAAATGATCTATTAAACAAAAAGTCGTTTAGCTGCTCTTTTTTGATGCGAGTGTTGTAGCTTTGCTCGATGTGCGCGTCAAAGCGGTAGATCCCAGTTGAGCTTGCAAAGATATCATTTAGCGAGGCGTCTATGACGTAGCAAAGTCCGTGTTTGTCGATGTGCTTGGCAAATTTATGAAAGTAAGTTGGCTCGTTGCTCGCCTCCAAAAAGTCGTGCAAAATGTAATAATCACTACCCTTTGCGATGATGCCCTGCAAGAAATTTAACTGCGTCAAAAGTAGCTTCATGCTGTCTTTATAGACGACGTCGCTTTGGTTTTGCAGGCTAAATTTCAAATAATCCTGCAAGAAATTTAGCTCCTCTTTGACGTGAGGTAGCGACTCTTTATCGCCACTGTTTGCGCTTGCAAAGAGCATGAAGTCCCTTAAGATATCAAGGCTCTTCCAGCCTGGGTAGGTGTTATAAGAGACGTAGGCGATGCCGTCTTTGCTAAGTAGCGCCTTTATAGTTGCTAGTAGCGCGTCTCTTACGTTTGGGCTCACCCAGCTATAAACGCCGTGAGCGATTATGTAGTCAAACTCGCCAAGCTCTTTGATATCGTGCTCATTCATGTGCAAAAAGTCACGCTCAAGAAGGGTGAAATTTTCTAATTTCATCTTCTTTGCTATCTTGTTGCCCTCTTCTACTTGGTGGCTTGAGATGTCGATGCCAACGACCTTTG
>CAUUZE010000130.1:0-3297 GCA_963549665.1 Campylobacter concisus
CTCTTTATAGATCATCGCAAGCTCGCGTTTGCTCTTTAAAAATAGCTCCAAATTTTCAAGCTGTGCCACAAGCAAAGCTGCATTTAAATTTGGCAAGCGGTAATTGTATCCGACCTCACTGTGACGATACTCAAAAGGGTGTGGCACCTTAGCCGTTGTGGTGATAAATTTAGCGTGCTTTGCTATCTGCTCGTCGTTTGTGATGATAGCTCCGCCACCTCCACTTGTGACGATCTTATTGCCATTAAAACTCATCGCTGCAAGCTTGCCAAAATTCCCCGTATGAGTGCCTTTGTAGTAGCTGCCAAGGCTCTCGGCACAGTCTTCTACTAAAGCGATGTTCCAACGCTTACAAATTTCAGCTATCTCATCTATCTTGCAAGGCAGTCCAAAAGTGTGCATAGGTACGCAGGCTCGCACTATCCTGCCGCTAGTTTTATTGACACATTTGCCGCCTTTCAGCTCGCAGTTTTTCTCCAAAAACGCACTAAGTGACGCTGGTGACATACCAAGCGTATCAAGATCAACATCCACGAAAACCGGCTTTGCAAAAAGGTAGCTAATGGCGTTGCAAGTGGCTATAAAGGTAACTGGCTGCGTGATCACTTCGTCATTTTGCTCTACGCCAGCTAGTTTTAGGCAGATGTGAAGCGCAGAGGTGCCATTTGTCGTGGCAACTGCAAATTTAGCACCGACCATTTGAGCTAGCTTGCCCTCAAACTCATCGACAAATTTGCCGACACTTGAGACAAAGCTAGAGTCGATGCACTCAAGTAGATATTTTTTCTCATTGCCTATAAATTTAGGCTCGTGAAGCGGGACTTTGTCCTTGCCAAAAGTGCTTTTTATAAATTTCAAAACCTCGTCAAAATCACATTTTTTCATCGAGATATTTTCCTGTTTCTTTATGCATAAAATTTGGTACGAGCTCAAAAACTTCGTGCAAAACGTCCTCTTTGCTCCATGCCAAGCTTGATTTTAAATTTAAGATATTGTTTTTGAAAATTTCTAGCTTTTTGCTGTCAAAATTTGCATCATTTTTAACTATGCCGATATTTTGAAGTCTTTGCATATCAAGCTTCTCGCCATCAACGAAAAACTCCTCGTAGTCCTTCTCTCCAGTCGTGTCGCTAGGCGCAAAAAGACAAGGGTAAAAGCCATCTTTTGGAAGCACTTTCGCAAGCTTTCTGGCCTCCTCCTCATTTTCACATAAAAATGGCTCGTAGCCTAAATTTGCCAAGTATCGCTTGGCTATCTCGCTAAATGTTATGAGGTCTAAATTTTCATCTAATTTTGGGAAAAATATATCTCTATTTTCGCCAAAAATAGTGCTTAAAAGGCAGAGCTCGCCGCTCTCTTTTGGCGTTAAAAAGTAGCGTCTGACGTCGTTTGGAGCGACTATGGGCTGAGCCTTTTCTATGCGTTTTTGAAAGCCAAAAAGAAGCGAGCCGTCGCTAAATGCCACGTTTGCAAACCTAGCCATAGAGACGTCGATCTCTAAAGAGTGCCTAAACGCAAACATCTCCATGATGCGCTTGCTAGCTCCCATTAAATTTACAGGGTTTGCGGCCTTGTCGGTGCTAACGCAGAAATATTTTTTTGACTTCATATCCGAAGCTTGAGCCAGCGTTTTATCGGTGTTAAAGATATTTGTTTCAAGCATTCTCATGAGTGTAAATGGGTCTTTTTCGCTTCTAACGTGCTTTAGCGCTGATAAATTTAACACGTAGTCAAATCCACCACTTTGCGCTAAAAGTGCGTTAAATTCGGCGCTTGCAACATCTATAGCAAAAGTTTTAAAGTCACCATTTATATATCCAAACTCACTTCTTATGTCACGCACTAGCTCAACAAGGTTGTTTTCAGAGATATCAACGACGTAGAGTTTTTTGGGGTCTCTTATAAAGATCTCTTTTGTCACAGCAGAGCCTATAGATCCTGCTCCACCGATAACTAGAAAGCTTGAGCTTGAAACTATCTCTTTTAGGTCTTTATCGAGTGCATTTATGTCATCTTCAAAGAGATTTTTCGTACGTCCTATTAAGCTTAAGATATCCATTTTTAGTCTTCTTTTGGAAATATTCCACGTTTTTTAAGCTCTTTTATAAGAGGCTTAGAGGCTTCTTTTGTTGTTTCTATATCAGCATTTATACCACCAGCTGCCGAAAACAGCCAGTATTTATGAAATTCAACCCATTCTACTAGTTTATTAGTTTTTTCTTCATTTGTATCACTTGGGGCAACTGAAACTTTAGCAAGCTCTAGCTCTTGATAATAAGTAGAAATTACAAAAACATTTTCAATAAATCTCATATATTTTCGTTTTGATATTGTATTTTTCAGTCTATCTATCTTGTTTGATATTTTAATAAGCTGATTAAAGTGTTTTTCATTTATCTCTCCTTTATCTCTCAATGATATAAAGTAGTCTACTTTAGGTGTTATCTCTAAAAACACTTTTTCTATTTCTTCTTTAGCTTGTGTTTGAACTCTTATTTTTTCTTGTATTACTTCATAGGCTTTTATTAAATTTTTATTAGCTACTTTATCACTATCTTTTTTGATATTTGGTAAATTTTTAACCTTTTTACCCTTGCAAAGCTCATTCATGACTTCTAAAAATGGTTTCTCGGTAGCGCCATTTATTCTAGCTCCACCTTCAGTGCAGTTATATGATTTTATATCTTCTAATTTAGCTTGCTCGATATCATTTTCAAATTGATTTTTAAATAGCATCCACACATAAGTTGTTCTTACTTCTCCTTCGCCACCATAGGCAATGGTATATAAATTTTCGTCAGGCTGGGCAATAGTGTGACCTTTAGCATGGCTTGCCCCATCTTTGCCAAAAGCAAGATCTTGGCCTATAAAGATAATATTTTTATGTCCTAACACATACGCTAACTGGTAGGCCATATTTGCACAACTATGTCCAACACCAAGATATCCATATTTGTTGAGTCTAAACATTTTTTCTTCTTGTTGGGGTCTCATCGTAAGCACCAAACGCCTAGGTAATATATTTTTTACAGTTTGTCTGTGTGTGACTGAAGCCACAATAAAATTTATATCATCATCAAATCCAGAATACTTTTTTTCAAAAAATGTAGAAGTAGGTATCATTCGTTCAATTGATGTTACGTAGTCAGGCTTTATGCCATTTTTTGCAAGTATTGGATAGGATGCATCGACACTTATAATACTTACATAAGGTGCAAATTTTTTAAGCGTTTCTAGTTGTTTGTCTAAGCTTGGCCCTGTTGAGACAATGACAGCTGTATCCACAAGACTGTGCCT
>CAUUZE010000131.1:0-3151 GCA_963549665.1 Campylobacter concisus
TGAGATAGATGTCGTAAAAACCGAGTTAAAGCGAAAATTTGTAAGTGTTGAGACTAAATTTGGCGATATAAGACTAAAAATTTCAGGCGATGATGAAAAAGCAAAGCCTGAATTTGACGAGTGCAAAAGCGCTGCACTTGCACATAAAACATCGATATTTCAGGTAAAAAAAGAAATTTTTAAAAAGTATGACGAAACTAGAAATTCTAAAAAATGATATAAAAAAGCTAGGAAATTTAGCCATTGCTTTTAGCGGCGGCGTAGATAGCTCGCTACTGCTAAAGGTCGCTGCAGACGTGCTTGGCGAAAATACACTAGCACTCACGGTAAAATCGCCCTATATGTCTTTGCGCGAGATAGACGAGGCGGCAAAATTTGCTAAATTTTATGGCATCAGGCACGAGGTATTTGAGGTAGGCATCGCTGATGAGATAAAGCTCAATCCGCAAAATCGCTGTTATCTTTGCAAAAAAGCAGTTTTTTCAAGGCTTCTTGCTCGTGTAAAAGAGCTTGGCTTTACAAATTTGGCTGACGGCACAAACAAAGACGATCTTGGCGAATATCGCCCAGGTTTAAAGGCAAAAGAGGAGCTTGGTGTGCTTTCGCCTCTAATAAATTTACGTAAATTTGAGATCCGCGAGCTTTCACGTGAGCTAAATTTAGCAACAGCAGACAAGCCAAGCTATGCATGCTTGCTAACTCGTTTGCCGCACGAAAAAGAGATAAGCGCAGATGGGCTAAATTTAGTAGAAGCGGCTGAAAATTTACTGATAAAAAGCGGCTACGCAAATGTGCGCGCAAGGCTTGATGATAGAAAAATGAAGCTGCAAATGCCATTTTCTAGCATGCAAACCTTTTTGAGCGACGTGAAATTTAAGTCTATCGTTAAAGAGCTAGTTGCACTTGGCGCAGTAGAGGTGACGCTTGATCTAAAGGGGCTTAGAGAGGATGTTTTGGTATGAGCGAGACTGAAATTTTAGAATTTATCGCTGGTATAAAAAACGGCAAGATGAGCGAGCAAGATGCGCTAAAGTATCTAAAAAACTACCCATTTAACGACATCGGCTGCGCTAAGATCGACACTCAGCGCACTTTGCGAAATGGCACGGGTGAGGTGATATACGGGGCAAATAAAACAGATGATGAAATTTTGCAAATTGCTAGTGCGATCGGCGAAAAAAATGAAAATATCTTAATCACAAGAACAAATGAGAGCGTTTTTAAACGCATTCATGAGATCTTTCCGCAGGCAAATTTTAACGCTCGTGGCAGGGTGATCAGCATCAAATTTCAAGAGCAACTACCCACAAAAAGCTACATCGCGATAGTCTCTGCCGGCACTGCTGATGGTGCAGTCGTGGAGGAGGCCTATGAGACGGCAAAATTTCTAGGCAACGACGTGAGAAAATTTACCGATGTCGGCGTAGCAGGGCTACATAGGCTGGTCGCAAAGCTTGATGAGATACGCGGTGCAAAGGTCGTGATAGCCGTTGCTGGCATGGAGGGCGCACTTGCTAGCGTGCTAGCTGGACTTGTAAGCTCTCCAGTGATCGCAGTGCCTACTAGCGTGGGATATGGGGCAAATTTTGGCGGAGTTGCGGCACTGCTAGCGATGCTAAACAGCTGCGCAAACGGCGTTAGCGTCGTAAATATAGACAATGGCTTCGGCGCTGCATATAACGCAAACCTGATAAATCATTTGTAATTTTATACTTGCAATGCGGCAAAAATTGGCTAAATTTATAGGCAAAGCGTTGAGAGAGTTAAATTCAAGCTGGCAAAAAGAAACTTTAGCAAAAAGAGAAAGCTTGCGAACGAAGCTAGCGTTTTCAGTTGTGGCTGGCGCGATCTTGGCAACTGAAATTTACATCGCAGTTTGCGTAAAGGGTGGCTTTGTGCGGCACTACGCGGGCGACGTTTTGGCTGTTATCTTGCTTTACGCTTTGGCAAGGGCTATTTTTAGCGTGACGCCGTCAAATTTAGCGCTTAAAATTTTTGCTTTTGCGGCGGCTTTGGAGATTGCGCAGTATTTTGGAGTGGTGCAAATTTTAGGCATAGAAAATAAAATTTTAAAAGTAATGATCGGCGGAACGTTTGATTTTGCCGACCTGCTCTGCTATGCTGCGGGCTGCGTTTTAGCGGGCGTATATGAAAAATTTGAAAGTAAAAACCAGCAAAGGAGAAGCGATGGATAAAGAAAAAGCCGTAGAAAAGATGACCGAGGTCATGGCGAAATTCGTCGGCTACACGGGCAAGGTGCTGCCTGATGACGTGACTGCGAAGCTACTTGAGCTTAGCGAGCGCGAGACACAGCCACTGGCAAAGGAGATCTACAAAACGATGTTTGAAAACCAGCGCCTTGCAAAGGAGCTAAACCGCCCGTCCTGTCAGGATACTGGAGTGATCCAGTTTTTCGTAAGATGTGGCGCAAATTTTCCGCTTATCGGCGAGCTTGAAGAGCTGCTACGAGAGGCGGTACTGCAAGCTACTCGCGAGGCTCCGCTTCGTCACAACAGCGTTGAGACATTTGACGAGTATAACACCGGCAAAAACGTCGGCAAGGGCACGCCGAGCGTCTTTTGGGAGATCGTGCCAAATAGCAGTGAGTGTGAGATCCACACCTATATGGCAGGTGGCGGCTGTAGCTTGCCTGGCAAAGCAACTGTGTTGATGCCTGGCATGGGCTATGAGGGTGTCGTGAAATTCGTCATGGATATAATGACAAGCTACGGTATAAACGCCTGTCCGCCGCTACTAGTGGGTGTTGGCGTGGGCACTTCGATCGACGTAGCGTCTTTGCTATCTAAAAAGGCGCTTATGAGGCCTTTGGGCTCTAAAAATCCAAACGAACGTGCCGCATTAACTGAAAAGTTGCTTGAAGATGGCATCAATAAAATCGGCCTTGGACCACAAGGTATGAGTGGTGCAAGCTCTGTTATGGGCGTGCATATAGAAAACTGCGCTCGCCACCCAAGCGTCATAGCTGTCGCCGTAAATGTGGGCTGTTGGTCGCACCGTAAAGGCCACATTGTCTGGGACGCAGATCTAAATTTCGACGTAAAATCGCACAAGGAGTTTGCGCTATGAGTAAGAAAATTTTAACCACGCCAATAAGCGCCGAGGATCTTTTAAACATCAAAATCGGCGACGT
>CAUUZE010000132.1:0-3083 GCA_963549665.1 Campylobacter concisus
GGATGAAATTTATAGGCATTATACTTCTACTACTAACAAGCATATTTTTAATAGCTTGCTCTGCAAATCAAGCAAGCAATAAGATAAGCAACTCTGAACTAGAGAATTTAGCTAGTAAATATGGTGGAGTTTATATATTTAATCAAAAATTTGTTGAGGAGATAGAGAAAAGGGAAAAAGAAAGAAGTGATTACATGGATGATTTCTTTAAGAATAATAAAAGGAATTTTAAAAGAGATGACCTAGATATTATGGATAAGAAGCTCCCTCAAATTCTGTCAAACGGTAAAAAATATTATACACGCTGGATAGACTATGAAAACCAAACTGGCAAAAAAGCTGAAATTCCTGAAACTTATATAAATAAAATCAAAGAATTTATAGGAGATGATTTTAATAAACAAAAACCAGAGTTATTAATGTTTTATCTATATGAAGACAATGGGATAGCTATACCTATAACAGTAAGAGCTTCTTACACATACGTAAAAACAAAATATGGCTTATTTGGTGATGAAGGACGTGGCGTTAAACTTAGCAAACAAAATTTTGTCACTAGGACAAGCAGAAGTGAATTTCACATAATAAATGGCAAATTTGAAAGAGCAAGCAAGGATAAATAATGCAACCTAAAAAATCAAGCAAAGAGCTGATAAATTGTTTTAAAGACTATGTGGATATAGCTGATGCAAGTTATGCTCTTTTACATAACATTTTTGAGAATGAAGAAGGAGAGCTAGATAGATTATCAAAAAAGCATGGATTAGAAAATTTGTCAGAAAATACAATAAATTCGTGTAGAAAAGAAGAAATTGATAATCCTGTTTGGAGATACGCAGACGATATTGTTAAAGGTGATGCAATAGAAGAGCTATCTGAAAAAGCAAAGAATAACGGTAAAAAATTTGGTGATCCTACCGCTTATGCTTTAGCAATAGAAGCAAGGTTTATGCAAGATAAAAAAATAACTAAGCCAGATAGTAAAAAAGATGTTACTTTGGATAATGATATAAGTAATTTTATAGATTTTCCAGTAGATGAAAATGGACAAGTGGTTGGAGATCCTTATATTTTTTACAAAAAAGAAGACCTCTCTCCTCGCACAAAGCTCTTTGTCAATCGCTACGAGCTAGTAAAACATATACCAAATCAAAAATCAGGCTTTAGCTCGACAGTGTTTTATGATACTACTAAGTCAAACTATATCATAGGCTTTAGAGGGACGGAGATGAAGGCGAACGACCTTATAGATGATGGTTTTATGGCTATTACCTCTAGGGCCATTATGCAGATATCTGCACTAAAATCACTCCAATCAAGTATGGTTGAAGCTATAAATTCTCATAGTTTAAATTTAAATAGTGTGGATGGCGAGGATGAGAACTCTTTAAATTTAAACCAAGAGCAAGCATCTAGTAGCTCTAAAGAGGTCATCCTCTCAGGTCACTCACTAGGCGGACACCTAGCGCAGATATATGCTGTTACATTTAAAGATAGTGGAGTAAAAGAGCTATATACTTATAATGCTCCAGGAATTTATGGTGGGATAGTTGGCTCAGCTTTTACTTGGGTGGTAAGGTTTCTTAGTCTTATAGCTAAAGGCATAGTAAGAGGGGCAAAGTATGTAGCAAGACTTGTTGATCCAGATGGCTTTTTAGGAAAGCTAGTAAATTCTGCTTTTAATAAGATAAAAGGCATGCTTGGTTTTAAAGATGACAAGAGCACGGTGAAAGAGTGCGTAAATGCAGTTGAGAAGAACGATGAGGCTTGCAAGACTCTTTCAAACAAAGATACAAGCCTAAATATAAAAAGAGCTAGCAAGGGTGATGATCTAGGTATAGAGATACACCATATAGAAAGTGTAAAGCAAAGCATCAGTAAAAATGAGGATAGTTACACGAAAGACTGGCATGTAATGTGGGAGCCTACGCTTTCTGTTATATCTGATCTTGGATTTAAGCTAGGTGTTGGTATGGCTGATGAGATAGAGTATAAAAACACTGATAATAGACACTTGATCAATATATTAGTCAGGTCGCACTTTTTAAAAGAAAGTGTGATGATACTTTACTTGATGTGCTATCTCTTAGAGCATAAAGAAAACGCAAGCAAGATAGAGGGCAAAGATATCGTAGGTGCCCTAGACTATATAAATGAGTATATCCAGTCGCTTAAATTTAAACTAAGATGTATAAGGATGAAGCTAAATTTAGATGTGGATATAGATAGTATAAGCAACACCTCGATGCTTGATACACCTTTATATATCTTCTATGCTTATCTAAATCTATTTTATGAGCAAGGGAAATTTAGCGATGATAAATTCAAACAAGATATGGTTGGGTATGTCATCGAGAATTTAGGCAAAAATATAGATAAAAATAGCGAGAAAGAGGCTCACTTAGTTAAGCTTTTGGATGCTGAGGATATAGAAAAGCTAAATGCAGAGCAAGTAGTAAGTAGTGCTAGAGCTGGTGATATAGATATGCTAGTGGCGATATGTGCTTTAAATTTATTTGTCTTTGATAAGAAGATAGAAAAAGACGAACTAGGCAAATACTTCTCTTATAACAAAAACATCTATAAGAGCATAACAACCTTGTGTGATGAGAAGGTAGATATAAAGCTTGCTACTACGTATGTCAAAGATAGGATAGAGATACTAAAAAGCATAATAAACCTAAGATACACTGACTACAAAAAACTTGAAGAGAACGAGAATTTCCTAGCTAGCGTTAGCTCTAGTGATGTAAGCTCTAGCGATGAAGCGATAGTCATAGCGCATAAGCCATCAACTTTAAGCAATAACGATATAGCACGCAATAATAAACTAGCAACTGAGGATATAAGAGCTCTTGCAAATGAGAGCTTTGGGGATATCTTTCATAAAAAAGAAAACACTCTTAGTGTAAGTGCTGAAGATAAAAGCATCATAGACGCGGCGGTCTTAAATGATATATTTAAACTAGATAGTGAAAATATGGAGCAAAGAGTATATCTAGGCTCTATGCTCCTAAACACCGCCACCGAGCAATCAGACTATCCACTATACTTTAAAAAAGAAGAGGACGGGGAGGAGTCAA
>CAUUZE010000133.1:0-2978 GCA_963549665.1 Campylobacter concisus
GTGCATTTGGGTTAAATTTTTATGTCTACTGTTACTTGGTTTGCCACGAAGCACCTGACCTTCAAATGCCTCCGCTCCCATATCTTGTAGCTCTTTACCAAATTTTGCTGTTTTTGACCTGCCGCTAAATCTCAAATTTGCATGCTTCTCAAAGTTGTAGTTTGTAAAGATGATGTGATAGTGTTTGGTCTTTTCGTCATTATGCTCAGCTATAAGCAGACACTTTGCGCCATACTTCGCACAGTATGCGTTTACAAATCTCATTACTCTATATCCATATGTATGTTTTCATTTATAAATTTTGACTCTTCGTCGTTTAGCCCTTCTTTTGGCTCTTTCTGCCTATCTGTGCCAAACGTGATGATAATCTCACAAAAGCTACGCATATCTTTGCGCCAAGACTTTTTTATAACAGTATCTTTGCCATTTCGCTTTTGTGTATAGGACTGCGCGGTATAGTCTTCTTTAAAGCTATCCTGAAAGCCTTTAAGTAATTTCTTTACAAAAGCCATATTATGCAGTTCATCATCTTTGCTATTGGCATCTCTCATATTGCCATTGCCATTAAATTCGCTTAGGAGCTTGTAGCGATTAATAGTGACTGGATTCTTGTTGAGATACTTTATGTGCTCGGTTTGATTTTTCTCACGGCACGCATGTGCAAATCTACCTATAGCTCTACCATATGTTAAAAAACCTGACCTCACGTTTATAACTAGGTTATGGTCGTTTATTGTATATGCATTAGCCATGGCAAATCACCTCACTACGTAAACTTTCTTTCGTGCTAGCTGTGCTAGTTACTATCAATGAAAATTTTTTCATTTTTATCCTTTTTAAAGATATTTATAGTAATTACACCAATTTTGGAAAAAATCTGCGCTAGAAATGTAAATTTTTGTGAAAAAATATGTCATTTAAGAAAAACAAATTAAAAATAGTAAAAGAATAAATGCCAAAAGTACGTATTTAAGGGGGATTCTAGATAAAAAGCTAGAAGTAAAAATTTAAAGCAAATCTATTTTTTATGGTATTAAAAGGGTGATGGCTTTATAATCATTGGAATTTTTAAGAGACTGTCCCACTTTAGTAACTAAGTGTTCCACTCTTAAAGGAAATTTTAAAGAAAGGGAAAGAACAAAAGCATCGCTGCTAGTGCCTAAAATAGGGTGTTTTGGTGTCACGGGGGAGACTTGAACTCCCGACCTCCGGCTTATGAGGGTTTAAAAATAAACCTTGTGTAAGCACCAAAAAGACGGCACACAGCCAGTTTCACACTAAGTATCTGCTACATTTTGCTACAAAGTTATATTGCATAGGTAACAAAGATGCAATATCTAGTCAAACGAAATGGCATATACTACTTTAGAGTAGCCATCCCACTATATCTGAGGCCTTATTTTGGTAATAAAACCGAATACATAACCTCCTTCCTCACAAAACGCTTTGATACAGCAAAAAATCGTGCTAAGATCTACTCTATAATTTTTAACGCGATCAAAAAGGCATGGAAGATGAATTTGAGCAGCGAACTTATAGAGCACTTGGTGCTTATGCTTTTAAAAGCCAAGGAGGCCAAAAGTATCAAAGAGCATGATATGCTTGGCAGATATATAAATTTAGATGGACTACTATCACTAAATTTGTTTTTAAAACAGAGTTTAAAAGAAGATAGCTTGCCCGGTGTCATATCAAAAGAGGTCGATGAGATCTGCAAAAAGCTATCTTGCACTGACTCTCAAACCAAAAAGCTTCTTGGAAAAAGAGTGCTTGAGACAACGATAGATAACATAAATCACATATCATATAAGATGTGCAAAAACCAAAAGCTACTAAATGATAAGCAACAGGCATTTGTGCCACTTAGTAAAAAGCATAAGAGCACAAATTTAGATAATGGCACCAAAGACGAGATAGCAAAAGGCGTTAAAGAGGCTAACATAGATAGCTATCAAGACGACATAGAGACTTTAAAAAGGCAGGATTTGGTGCTGCCTTTTACTAAAAAGTCCTTAAAGCACTCTGTTAGTGAGCTAAGAGATGCCATAAATGAGCTAGCTAGACAAAAGGGCGCACTCACACAAAACGATATCCTAAGAATATTTGGTTGTGAGTTATCACCAGATGGAGACAACGAGCTAAGTGATGATCTAAAATTTGGATATGGAAATTTAAATGATCCTACCTTTGGTGGTCAGGTAAAGCTATATAAGGCAGATAAATATGAAGATAAGGGCATAGTTTTAAGTGACATTGAGGCTAAAGACCTTGCGATAGATGATACAAGTGATGCTAGTGGCATGACTTTCAATGAAGCTATAAATTTCTTTCAAAAGCTCTTCTCAAATGGAGCTAAAAGTCTTAGATACAAACTAGACTCTTCTACTAAAAATGAGAGTAAAGCTAACTTGGTCACACTAAATAGCGCATTTAAAAACTATATATCAAACACGAGTATTTCAAACGACTGGAGTGATAGCACATTTGGTCTTGTTAGACATGTAGGACGGCTAATGTCTATGAAATTTGGTGATGAGCTAGATATCAAAAAGATAAAAAGAGATGACTTACTAAATTTTAGAAATGTTTTACTGCAACTACCAACCAAACTCTCTCAAAATAGTCTCTATAAAGATAAGAGCCTAGATGAGATCATAGCTTTAGCAAAGGATAGACCAAAAATTTCTAAATCAACCATCAAAAAGTATATTGTTAGAGTTAGTGAGTTTTTTAAATACTGCTACGATAGCGACTATATAGATAAGAACCCGGCTATAGATCTGCAAATAAGTATAAACCAAGATGACGTTACAAATAAAAATCCTTATGAAGATAGTGATGTAAATGCACTTTTGGATATTGTTAGTAAGATTAGATCAAGTGGTGATACTAAAAGCCAAAGGATTAGCAAAGATGAGCTATTTTTCGTTACTCATATAGCAGCTTATTCTGGCATGAGACTAAATGAGATAATACAG
>CAUUZE010000134.1:0-2964 GCA_963549665.1 Campylobacter concisus
GATTGTTTTGTTTTGCATCACCTAGCATCTCCATACTCTCAACGGCGATAGAGTGCTTTGAGCGATTTTGCCCGTTATTATCCGTCCATTGCTCAAATTTTAAATATCCCTCAACGGCTAGCTTCGAGCCTTTACCTAGATATTGGTTTGCTATCTCTGCACTCTTGCCAAAAAACGTGATGTCAATAAAACACGTTTCTTCTCTCTTTTCTCCATTTAGTGTGTATTTGCGAGTTACTGCAATGGCAGTTTTGCCTATCGCCATTTGGCTTTGTGTATATCTTAGCTCTATATCATGAGCCAAATGTCCTATCATTATTACTTTATTCATCTTTTATCCTTTATATATTCGTGTTTTTCAACTATCAACTTTTATTTGACAGTTGGATTATTTCATCTCTTTTAGATAGTTTGCTTCGTGGTGGTTCTCGCTCATAAGCCGTTCAATAAAGGCAATATGGCTCAAAACCTCCTCGTTGTTTAATTTCGTGTAGCTTAGGGGCTTACCCTCTTTGTCTTTTGGGTAGTCAGTATCAAGACGTTTTAGCACTTGCTTGAGGGTGTCAAATGCCAAATAAAAAGGGCGTATCGCTACGTGGAGCTCTCTAATTTCTAAGTAACGCAACGTCCAAAGCTCTTTTAAAACGACGCCGTGCATAAAACGGCTAAATTCGTTTTTAATTCTCACACTCTAACCGCCCAACTCGAGCTTTCAGGGCGGATAAACTCGCTTGGCACGTCGTAGCCCATGTGCTCGCAGTAGCTCTTATAGTCAGGTTGTGCTTTGCGGTTGATCTTATAAACACTTAGCCCAAAGTGTGCCTGCTCTCTGCCGTCCGCTTTCTCGATAGCTTTGGCTTTTAGCTCGGCTATCTTTGCTTCTAGCTCACTTTTTTGTGCGTTTAGCTCGCTTAGTTCGCTTGCAAGCTCCAGCCACTCATTATTTGCCTCGTCATCTTGCAAGTATTGCGCCTCAAAAGCGTTCCAAGCATTTTTTAGCTCATTGATCGCTTTTTTGTTTGGCAAAATCTCACAAGTGACTGCCTCTAGCTCAAAGTCATCATTTAGGTGTCCGACGGCAAAGATGCACTTTTTAGCTTCACTTACGTATAGTTGGTGTTGGACTTGATAGTAGTATTTTTTGCTTGGCACACCACACTCTTTTACTTGCTTATATTCGGCATCGCTAAATTTTATCTCGCAGATAGTGTCCGCCATAATATCCAGCCCATCAAGGCTTGCCGAAAATCTAGGGTCGTCATCGCTTTGCATTACGACTGGGATAAAATCATAGTGCATTGTTTTGTTTAGCCACGCTCTAAGATCAGGCTCGTAGTTTTTGCCATTTTTCATAGCTTGGTTTTCAAAAACGGCTTTTTGCCCTTTCTTGATCTGGGCTAATACATAGGGTTTGTTAAAGCCGACACCCATAACGTCGCCAGCCTCGCTAGCATTAAACTTTGTTCTGCGATACTCTAGCCACTCAGGCGTGTTTTGCTCTAAATTTATAAACATTTTTTTATCCTTTCTTTATGAAATAATCGTCTCCGTCAGCATACGCCATAACTGCTCCTATAGCTGTATAGCTCTTTTCTAACTCTTTTTGTATCTTTGCTAAATTTAAAATGATCGTTTCGTCTTTACTCGTCGAGAGCTTTTTATATCTCTCTTTGTAGTAGTCACGCTCTGCCTTTATCTGTGCGTATATAGGATCACTTGGTCGTGGGTTACTCGCCTTTTCTAGCTCGTGCTTTAAAACAACTATCTTTTCATTATGCTGTTTTAGTTGGCTTTTGTAGCCGTTGATCTCACGACGGTGGCGTTTGGCATTGTCGATCAAGAGGGCATTAAGACTAGAAACTTGACTAACAAGTGATAAATTCTTTTGCCTAGTCTCTTTTGCTTGGGCTAATTCGCTAAGTATTGTTTTCTCTAGCTCTTGCTCTGCCCAAAGCCTGAAGTATTTAGCCTCTTTGCTTCTGATAAACATACCAAGCTTTATGATGCCACGCAAAGTCCATTTAATTTCATTTACGCCGAATTTGTTTTGCTCGGTTATGAAGTGTGTATTTTCTACAATTTCGTCTGCGTGTTTGCGTTTATGCTCTCTTAATGTTGATTCAGAAACGCCATATTGTTTGGCTACATATTCGGCAGCAAAAGTTTGGAAATTTAAAATTTCAACTTGTGGAGTAGTAAAAATTGATACTTCTTGCATCTTTTATCCTTTTAAAGTAGTTTATTGCAAGAAGTATATAACTTTAAAGATGTTTTGTCAATAGTATTTATAACTTTGAAGTATAATTTTATTTTGTAAGATACTTATATGGTATAAAAAGCGTGTCAGTATTTCTGACGCGCTATTATTTTTTTGCTTCGTCTATTAAGGCAAAAGCTTGTTGAAATTTATTTAATCTGCACTTTGCTTTATCATGTTCAATTAATAACTCCATAAATTTAACTGCCATTTGGCTTGGTTCATCACCACTGCTCCACTTCGCAGGCATATTTTGGTGCACGCCCATTCTCTCCGCCAGCTCCCTTTGAGTTATGCCAAGCTCTTTACACACGCGCTTAACTATGTTATCGTCCATAGCCTCTTGCAAATCCTGCTCTTGCTTTTGGCGTTTTTTGTAGCTATTATAAGCTCTATTAGCCTTTGCTTCTTCAAGATCAGCTTTTATCTTGCCGATATTTGCCTCTTTCTCTAGTGTATCAAGCATTGTTTTTTCTATTTCGTCACTCATTGTTTGTCCTTATTCGGTTTTTTATATTCTTCAACTAATGTTTTTAGGATTATTTCTATAGTTTCTTTATCTTTTGCCCCTTTTAGGAGTGTCTCCATAAAAATTATAAATTCATAATCCTTATAGTTGCTATGTTCTCGTGCTTGCAAGATATTAAGTATAGTTTCTTTTGAAACTGGGGCAGGTTCGTTGTTGTCTATTTCTTGCTCGTTTAAAG
>CAUUZE010000135.1:0-2920 GCA_963549665.1 Campylobacter concisus
TATAATAGTATGGGTGATTACCCAAAAGCTTTAGAATTTTATACAAAAGCTTTAGGTATACAAGAAAAAGTTCTAGGCGAAGACCACCCCGATACTGCTGCTACTTATAACAATATAGGTCTTGTTTATAAAAATATTGGTAATTATCCTAAAGCTTTAGAGTTTTATACAAAAGCTTTAGGTATACAAGAAAAAGTTCTAGGCGAAGACCATCCTAATACTGCTTTTGCTTATAACAATATAGGCTATGTCTATAATAGTATGGGTGATTACCAAAAAGCATTTGAATTTTTTACAAAAGCTTTAGATATAGCAGAAAAAGTTCTAGGCAAAGACCATCCCGATACTGCTACTAGCTATAATAGTATAGGTTTTATGTATAACAATATAAGGAATTACCCAAAAGCCTTAGAGTTTTTTACAAAGGCTCTAGAGATAAGAGAGAAAGTATTAGGTAAAAATCATCCTGACACTGCCGTTAGTTATAACAACATAAGATCTGTTTATGACTATATGGGCGATTATTATAAAGCATATAACTACTCTAAAGAAGCTTATTATATATTTAAAGCAAATAGAGAAAAGAATTTTGAAATATTAAGTAATGAACAAAAAAAGAAATTTTTAGAAGCTAATCATTGGTATTTACCACATCTTTTAACAAGTGGTTACTCATATCAACAAGCCACTAAAGACAAAAAAGCTCTAAGTCAAGAAATTTATGAGATCTTTATAAACGATAAGGGCATACTTCTAGATGACGAAAACACCATAGCTATGCTAAAAAATATCTCACAAGATAAGAACCTGATCTCTAAGATAGATAACCTAGACTCCCTTAAAAGAGCATATGCTAAGCTAGCAGGCACTATGCCTAAGCCAGAAGAGGCTAAAAGCTATCAGGATAAGCTAAAAGCGCTGGGCGAAGATATAGAAAAAGCAGAGATAGAGATAGCCAAGATATCACCTAAATTTAAACAAGAGCTTGGTATAAAAGATCTAAAACTAAGTGATCTCACAAGCCTTTTAAAACCAAATGAGCTCTTTGTAGATATAGGATATTATGGTAAAAACTACTATATCTTTAGCGTGGATAAAAGTGGCGAAGTGAAGTTTGAAAAGCTTAACGATAAAGATAGTGACACAGTAAATACAACTATAAAAGAATTTAGAGCTGACATAGATAAGATCATAAATGCTACAGATGCAAACTCAAGCAAAGCTCTGAAAGAGCTATATAGCATAGTTATAGAAAAAGGCATAGGAGATAGGATGGATAAATTTAACTCTCTTATCATCTCCACAGATGGAGCTTTAAGACTACTGCCTTTTGAAGCACTTATGGATGGTGATAAATATCTCATAGAGAGCAAGCAGATACGTTATACACCTTCAGCTAAAGAATTTATAAGAACACATAAATTTAACATCAAAGATGAAGGTAAGGATATCACTATGTTTAGTGATCCAAACTATGAGAGCAAGAGTGGAAAGAGTATGGAGATGGTTGCAGATACGCCAAACGTAAATAAAGCCGTGCAAACTAGATCTATAAAAAATATGGGGACATTTAAAAGACTAAGAGGTTTTAAGAAAGAAGAAGAGGTTTTACAAAGCTCGTTTAGTGGCGTAAAACTTTTCTCTAGAGAAAATGCAAATGAAGAAAATATACTGGCGGTAAAGTCTCCAAAGATACTACATATAACCACTCATGGATACTTCATAAGTGACGAGAACATAACAAACCCTATGTTAAAATCAGGAGTTGCGCTTAGCGGTGCAAATATAGGTATAAAACAACAAACTGGTGAGGGTCTTGTAAATGCACTTAAACTATCAGGACTAAGCCTAGATGGAACCGATCTAGTTGTGCTATCTGCATGCGAAACAGGCCTAGTAGATGTTAAAGACACGAGCTCTGTGGCAAGTCTGCCTAAGACATTTATACAAGCTGGCTCTAAAAATGTGCTAATGAGTCTGTGGTCTGTAGATGACAATAGCACGGTGGAGCTAATGAAAGAATTTTATACCGATACTAAAGGCAATGAGAAGAAATTTAACGAAGTTCTAAGAAACGCAAAGATCAAGATGATAAAGGAAGGCAAACATCCGTTTTACTGGGCTGCTTTTATAATGAGCGGAGAGTAATACGATAGTTCAAAAACCATAGCTACTAGCGATGCCACATAATATCTTGTGGCATCGTACTTTTTATGCTCCTTTTATACTTTTAATGTTTTAAATTTTTCAACGAAGTTTTGTTTTAGCTTATATAGTTTAAAGCTATGCCTAGGTGTAAATTTGTTAAAAATAAATTTTAGTAGTTTGCTATTAGTTGCTCATATCAACTTTATTGAGTGCATATGTATCAGTTATCTTTGGAAATTCTTAAACAATAGAAGTAAATGCCTTAAGCAAAAAACTTAGACATTTTATAGACAAATGTCATCTTTAAGGATAAAGTTTTGTTTAGGTTGTATCTTTTCAAATAAAAATTTTGCCCGTCTGGCTAAGACCTTACAGCAAGCTCAGGTTGAGCTTGCTAAGTAAGTTTATCAACATACTAAAAATGTTGATAAATATACTAGAAACTGGCATTAAATTTTCTTGGATTATAACAAATAAATTCATAATGTAACATACTGCATGTGATGTAATGTGCAGTACTTGATGTCACGTCAAGTATGTGATGTCACATGCAGCACATGATGTTATGTATAGTACATGATGTAACATGCAGCACATGATGTTATGTATAGTACATGATGTAACATGCAGTAGGTGACGTAACGTATAGTATGTGATGTATATTTTACAGGTGTAAAGAGTATTTGGATTTGGAGAATATTTTTCTAGATAGATATTTTATTGAAGTTATTTCTAAAAAGCGCTTGGCGTATATCTAATAGTGATGATTATA
>CAUUZE010000136.1:0-2796 GCA_963549665.1 Campylobacter concisus
AAGCAGTAGCTACCTATGGTGGTAAAGAGCTAGAAAGAGAGACCGCTAAAAGAGCAAAAGAGCATAAGCTAGATATGGAGTACGCTCTTTTTGGTCTTGGTCGCGATGCTGACGCTAAAAAGAGTGTGTTTAAAGCACCGAGCGTTAGAACTGACGCAACAGCTGGCGAAATGGCAGGACTATTTTATTTCTTGGCTAAAGGGGCGGCAGCGTTTGCAAGTGGCAAGCGTGGTAACGTTGTAGCATTTGATAGCTCAGGCGATTGGAAAGGCACTCCAGCAGCACTAACTGAAACCGTGCTATCACAACTACTTCAAAATATTTGGGATGCAGGCACAACTCCAAAAGATGTATTCATCGGCGCAGAGTTAAAACCAACCATCAATAAAATAGTGTTTAGATATAATTCTCGACATCAAATAATTATTTTAATATTAAAATTTATCGCTAAAAGATTGATATTTGGTATCACTAAAGCAATAATATCTATATTTTTAGAGAATTTGGTTTGAATACAGCCAACAAATTTGCTGGCATGGCAAATTTGTATAGTTTTTAATTCAAAATATCCAAAAGTATTTCACTAATTTTGACCTATCTTTTCTTTTAGAAATTCCAAAATTTCTTGTGATTTTTCATTTAGTGACTCTTTTGGGATCTGCAAGAAGCTGCCTTCTTTTAAGATCAAAGCTATAAAATCATCTGTTTCGCAAGTGCCAAGAAACGCACCATATGAAAAATGAACCGTGCTTGTCGCTGTGACAAACAAGACCTCATCATCATATACAACGATCTCTTGTTCGCGCTCAACATCGATTTTTGAGTAAGTGGCTCTAGTAAATAAAATTGGTTTAATTATAGTCGCATAAATATAGAGCAAGACTATGCCGACACAAAGAACAATGGCTAAATTTCTTGCCAAAGTAGAGACATCGTCCATATCAGAATATACTATTAACTCGTGCCCAGTAATGTTAAAAAGCGTGACTAAAGCTACTCCGCATAGCGCAGCAAATGGCAGTTCGATCATTCTCATTAAAAATACAAATTTATTCTTTTTATAGACGACGCTCGAGACTCTGCGTAGTAGCTTTTTAAATTTAGCATCGTTTTTTATACTAAAATTTGCTCTAAATTTTTCATTTTGCATGTTATTTCTTTAAATTTTGCCTAAATTTCATCCGTGATGATCTCTATCTTGCTTACATCAACCAAGCTGCCATCTATGATGATCTCATCTATATTGCCAGCTCTTATGACGCCACTTTTTGGATTTTTCACACTTTTTATGCTGCTTTTGGTGCTCACATCGAGGCTTGAATACTCAAAAGCAAGGCTTGTATCCATAAAAATGCAATCTTTCACGACCAAATTTTCCACATAGCAAAGGGCTTGCAAGCTCTTTATCGTGCAGTTTATGAGTGTCACGTTTTTTGCGTTCCAAGCTAGATATTCGCCAGAGATAAGGCAGTTTTGTGCGATCACGTTTTCGCAGTTCCAAAAGGCATCTTTTGAGATGAGTTTTGAGTTTGTGACGCGAAGATTTTTACAGCCATCAAAGCAGTAGTTGCCGTCTAAGCTTAGCCCATCAACCTCTAAATTTTCGCTGTTTGCTCCAAAGTAATCCCCTTTTGCAAAGACGTCTTTTATCTTCACGTCCGCACATCCCCAAAGTGTCTCGGCAGCGTCTGAGAAATTTACATTTTCAAGTGAAATTTGCGAGCTTTTTCTAAAGCTTTTTGGTGCATTTATGACCACATCTTTGAAGCTTAAATTTGTGCTGTACCACATGCCAGCCCTTGCAAGAGGCTCCAAGTATCCGCCATTTAGCGTGATGTCGCTTGCGTACCAAAGTGGATATTTGTAGGCAAAAACGCACTCATTTAGCTTTAAATTTGAGCTGTGTTTTAGCGGTGACTCGCCATCTTCAAATATGCAGTTAGTAAAATTTATCCCCTTTGCTCCAAACATCGCGCGCTCACCAGTGAAAATTTCAGCGTTTCTCTCTTGCATTTTTGTCCTTTATTAAATTTTTCTTTCAAAATTATACTGATTTTCTTGAAATTTATTGCAAAGTGCCATTAAATTTACTTTAAAGATGCAAAGCGTTATAATCGCCCCAAAAAAGGAGCAAAAATGGGTTTAAAATCAGACTCTTGGATAAGGAAAATGTCGGTTGAAAAGAAGATGATCGTGCCATTTGCCGAGGAGCAAGTGGGGCGTGGTGTCGTTAGCTACGGCGTTTCTAGCTACGGCTATGATATCCGCGTGGGCGATGAGTTTAAAATTTTCACAAACATAGGCGGAACCGTCGTTGATCCAAAGAATTTTGATGAGAAAAATGTGGTTGATTTTAAGGGCGATGTCTGCATCGTGCCGCCAAATTCTTTTGCTTTAGCGCGCACGATCGAGTACTTTAACATGCCTGATAACGTGCTAGCGATCTGCCTTGGCAAGAGCACATACGCAAGGTGCGGTATCATCGTAAATGTGACGCCTTTTGAGCCGGGATTTAAGGGACATATCACGATAGAGATCTCAAACACGACGCCGTTACCTGCAAAAATTTATGCAAACGAGGGCATCGCGCAGGTGCTATTTATCGAGGGTGATGAGCCTTGCGAGGTGACTTATGCTGATAAAAATGGCAAATACCAAGCCCAAGAAGGCATAACGCTGCCTAGAATTTTGAAGTAATTTTCATGCCTTTGCGATTTTGCAAAGGCTAAATTTATCGCCCACTTTTTATAAAAACCCTAAACAATAACGAAATTTTGACGAAATAGAAGCTAGAAA
>CAUUZE010000137.1:0-2746 GCA_963549665.1 Campylobacter concisus
GCATGGTGTGTGCTGCGCTACTTGCTAATGAGACTAATCTAAAAAACGAGTTAAACAACGAAGAGATTAGGGCGAATATGGCAAGCTCTTTTAACGAAAGCTCCAATATAAATTTGCTTAACGAAAAAATAGCTTCAGAAGGTAAGCTAAATTTAAACGAAACCCCATGCTTTAAAATAGATAAAATTTCACTTCTTAGTGAGCATGAAGTAGCTAGCTTTAACGCTAGTAGTGGTGCTGATGAGGCTATAATAAGAAAAGCTTATAATGCAAACTACTCTAAATTTAACTCTATTTTAGAGGCTAGCTTAAACAAGCTTGATTTTAAAGCTGGCAGCTGTCTTGGCAAAAACTCTATCAATCTAATCATAAACTCTTTTAACAACGAGATAATAAAAAGTGGCTATATCACTTCAAGTGCGAGCCTAGTTACAAAGAGCCTAAAAGATGCCAAGCTAGAGTTTGTGATAAATCTTGGCTTAATAGATGACATAAGCATAAACGAGCTTGACAGCCAAAGAAATAGAGCGAGCTTATTTAGTGCATTTGGTGAGTACTCTCACAAAAATAAAGTGGCAAATATAAGAGATATCGAGCAGGCTCTTGAGTCACTGCAAAATGTCTCGAAAAATGACGTTAGCATTAAATTCTTACCTTCAAATAGAGCTGGCTTTTCAAACATAGCGATCACTAGAGTTGATAGCTTCCCACTAAAGGCTGCTATAAGCATTGATAACCTTGGCTCAAAACAAAGCGGCAAGTACCAAGGCATGCTAAATTTAAGCACGCTAAATTTACTTGGATTTAACGAAATTTTTAGCTTCTCACGCGGCAAAGATATATTTAAAAAATATGAGGTCACAAATAAATTTAATGGCGCCACTGATCACGGAGCTTCAAATAACTACTATTACGGCTTTAGTATCCCGTTTGGCTACTTCATGCTTGAGTATGAAAAGAGCAAATATGACTACGCCCAGATAATAAACGCAGCCTACAACCTCTACACATATAAAGGTAGAAGCGAGAGCGACTCATTAAGTCTTGCTTATACATTTTATAGGGACTCAAATTTTAAAAATAGTGCCTATGTAAAGCTGTTTAAGAGAAAAAATAAAAACTACCTAGAGGACTACGAGCTAGATAACCAAGCTAGAAGAAATGCTGGATATGAGGTAGGCGTAAAATCAAGCTGGAGCTCATACAACCAAGCTTTTAGCGCCAAGCTAGCTTACAAAAAGGGCACTGGTATATTTAGATCACAGCCTGATCCTTTGGAGGATAGCGGCGAGGCTACATCTAGATTTGCTCTAATAAATTTAAACCTAAACTACAAATATAAATTTGAGCTTCCACTAAGCTATGATCTAAATATAAACGCAAGATATGGTCTAAATAAACTAAGCTTGCAAGATCGTTTTAGTATCGGTGGATATCACAGTGTTAGGGGATTTGACGGGGAGAGCTCACTTGTTGGAAACCACGGAGTAAGCGTAAGAAATACTCTCTCATATAACTACTATAAGAGTAACTCCATCTATGCAGGGCTTGACGCTGGTATGGTAAGAGCAGCGAGCAGCGGCATAAAGGATAAAAACACCCTTGCAGGATACGCCATAGGTCTAAGAGGCAGCATAAAAGCCTACAACAACCTAAGCTACGACATATCTGTCTCAAAGCCTCTTTATAAACCAAAGAGCTATGAAACTAAATCAACAAATGTAAATTTCATCATAAGCTACGAATTTTAAGGATAAAATATGCTAAAGAACAACCAAATTTCAAATGCACAAAAGCCTAGCCTTTTAACCATAGGCTTAAATTTCTACGTAAGTCTCTCTTTGCTACTTGGCACTATGCCCGCCCTTGCAAATGAGCCAAGTATCATAGCTGACCCAGGCGCTAGCAACCGCCCTGATATACTAAAAGCTCCTAATGAGACGCTAATCATAAATATCACAAACCCTGATAGCAAAGGCGTCTCTATAAATGAATATAGCAGGTTTAATACGCCAACCACTGGCACTATCCTTAATAACTCTAATAAAAACATAGATACAAAGATAGCTGGCCAGATAGATGCAAACTATAGGCTAAATAAAGAGGCAAGTCTTATTATCAACAAAGTAAATTCGGCTGAGAAGTCATCTCTAAAAGGAAATTTAGAGGTTGCAGGTAGCAGGGCTGATGTGGTCATAGCAAATCCAAATGGCATAAGCGTAGATGGTCTAAATATGATCAACTCTCGCTCACTCACACTAACAACAGGTAATATCAATAAACTAAGCCCTAAAGAGATAGAGCTAATATCTGATAAGTCAATCGACATCGTAGGGGACGGCCTAAACGATAAGAGCAGTGACTATACTAACGTGATCTCAAATGCCATAAATTTAAACTCAAATATCCACGCAAATGAGCTAAATATCATCGGTGAAAAGGCGGTTGCTTCAAGCAATGGCAAACTATATAACGACGTAAAAGCTAAAAACCAAGAAAACAGCTTTAGCCTAGATAGTAGCGCGCTTGGCGGTATGTATGCTAATAAAATCAAACTAGTTGGCACAAGTAACGGCGTAGGCGTAAATAATAATGGTCTAGTGATAGCAAATAACAACATAGAGATAAGCCTTGATGGTGATATAGTTAATGCTGGCGCTATCGCTTCTAACAAAGAGGCTAAAATAGAGGCAAAGACTATAACAAACAAAGATGAAGCGCTAATAGCAGCCAAAGAGAGCCTTAA
>CAUUZE010000138.1:0-2734 GCA_963549665.1 Campylobacter concisus
AAACAAAAAAACTCACCTCAAGAAGGACGAAGTCTTGGGGCAAACCAAAACAACTCACAAAGAAATTACATAGACGCAAAAACACTTGGCATAAATTTTAGATAGGAAAATAAAAATGGCTTGGATAAAAATACCTGAAAACAAAACCGAAATGCAAATAGGCGGCAACTGGGTAAAAATACCTAGTGGCATGAAAGAGGTTGAGATACCTGATAATTTATTGGGCGCACAACCAGCAACAAATAGCGCACCAACTTATGCGCCGTCTGCTCCTGATATGAGCAAGGCGGTAGATGCTACGCCAAAGGAAAAGACGTGGTATGACAAAGTTGGTGAATTTGCGGATCAAATCTCTCCAATAAATGTCATAAAAGGGGTAGGTAAAGAGTTAGGGGGAATGCTTGAGTATTCTCACTATGACGGAGCTACTGGCAAAGAATTAGAGGCAAAAAAGGCTACTGAAGCACTAGCAAGAGCAAAACATGCAGGCGATGATAGAAACATCATCTCACAGCTTGTAGGCGACGAAAGTAAAGATCAAGCAGTAAAAGAAAGAACCGAAAATTTGCTCTACAACTGGGCTAAAAAGAATAATTATGATGATGTAAGAGAGGCTAATGGCAAATATTATTTACAAAAAGGAGATAATTTTATCCCAGTAGATGAGCCAGGTATAGGCGATAGTCTTTCAACATATCTAAATGAAATGGGCGTGCCTATGGGTGCGATAAGCGTAGCTTCAGCCCTTTTGCCAACCAAAAAACTAAGCACAGCACAAAAAGCTATAAGCACAGCATTAGCAACAGCTGGAGCGAGTGGAGCTGGAGCGGCTATGGACTTAATGGCCGATAAAAGAATACTTGGCGATGAGACGATAAATGGTGATGATTATTTAAAACACGCTTTGCGTGGAGCAAGCGATGACTCTTTGATCTCAGGTCCGCTTGCAACAATGACATCTCCAGCAGTAAAAGAAGCACTTAAAAAAGGAGTTAGCAAGGCTAGTGATTATTCAATAGTAAAACCAGTTGCAAGATACGTGATAAATGACAATATTGGCGGAGCCGAAAAAGCAATAATGGATAAATTAGGCGGAGAAGCAAACGCAGCAGCAGCTCAAAATTTATCTAAAGAAGCTCTTGATGAAGATATGTATAAAGCTCTACTAAATGATGATAAGACTTACACTTTACCAAATGTTGGCAATGAGAAGGTGCAAAAGAGCATCAACTATGTAAATGAAAAAATTCTCGCTCCAGCCCAAAAAACAACAAGAGATATAATAAAGGGTGAGGGGACAAGAGAGCGAGAAATGGATCTATTTTTAACTGCTCTTGGCAACGACGCTAAGGGGGCAGATATAATTGCCGATGCGGTTGCGAGAGATCCAAAGAGCTTTTCAAAAATCTATAAAATGTCAAGCGACTTAAATGCAGATGCCAAAAATACCCTTTTAAATATGGTAGATAAGAAAAAGACCGCTGACATTTTAAGCGGATATGAGAAACGCACAAAAGATAACTTTGGCGAGGTGATAAACGCTCTTGACGATGCCTTTGCAGGCAAAGAAGCAAGCGCAAATTTACTACAAGCAAAGCATGAACTTGGCACTCAGGCGTTAAGATTGCCAGCTGGGTATAGAGATAGTACATTAGAGTTATTAGGGAATACCAAAGGCTTTAAAGGGCTTAACGAAGTAAGAAACGTGCTAAGTGCTGATATGGCAAGACTAACTGCTCCTGATGCTATCACAGCAGGCACTAAAAAAACACTTGGCAAGATGATAGAAGCAGTAGATAATGCAATAGACAATGTCGCCGAGCAAGCCTTTAATAATCCAGCTCTTAGCCAAAAAGCAAAAGATGTGCTAAAGCAAGCAAGGAGCGAATATGCTCTTTTTAAAGAACTTCAAAACTCTAAAATTTACCATGATGTAATGGGCGAGCTAAAGAGTAGTGGCGATATAACAAACTCGCTTTTAAAAGCACTTAACGCTGAAAATGGGCTTGATTTTAAAGCTCTTACAGCTAGATTAAGCAGTAGCGAGCAAGAAGCCTTAGAAACGAACCTAATACGTGGGGTTATAGAGAAATTTAGTAAAGACGGCATAACTGATTTTTCTAAAGTAAGCGCTGCTTTAAAAGATGCTCCGTTTGAGAGTAAAAGAGCGGTAGAGATCATGAGCGAGCTAAATAAAAAAGCCCCTATACTAAATAATACTTCAGCACTGCTTGAAAAACTAACAGCCATAAATCCAAAAGCCAAAGAGCTACAACAAGGCATAGGGCATTCAGTAACTGGAGCACTTATGACAATGAAGAGAAATTTAGCCATTGAAAGGCTAAAATCACTGCTCCCAGTTCTTGGAAATGACGTAGCTTTAAAAAATCATATAAGAAATGCAATAAATAATGCAGGCGATTTAAAAAGTGTGATTAACAACCTTGAAAAAGTAGAGGTAAAAGACGCCCCACAAAACTCACAAAAACTACTAGAAGCTTTTAAAAACGAGGTAAAGGCGTTAAGAGAGGAGGCTCAAACTGGAGAAATAAAAGGCGATAGTTTCATCACAAAGCAAAGCCCAGCGCCAAAGAGCGATTTAAATGTAAAAATTAGCGTGGATGACTGGGTGAGAGAGCTTGGAGGGATAAACGCAAATAAACAAATTAAAGCGGATTTAACCAATCTTTATGAAAAGCACAAGGAACTTTTTGCTAAGCCAAGTGATGTTTTT
>CAUUZE010000139.1:0-2611 GCA_963549665.1 Campylobacter concisus
AGTGGTATCTTAAATTTATAAGCTACAAGATCGGCCCAAAAGAGCAAAAATCACTCCGCAAATTTTTTAAAGAACATAGGTTTTTAAGAGAGGCTGTATCGCAGGCTTAGATAAATTTAGACTTTATATAAATGTTTAAAGTTGTGATGCAAAAATCCATCTAGGATTAAGACTTAGCTTTATTTTTAGCAAAATCACAAAAGCATTTTAGAGGCAAATTTCATCATATTTAAGATCTGCTCCGCCAAAGTGGCTTTTGGAGCAGACTAAAGTGCTTAGCGTGTAAATTTACCTTACGCTCTCCAGCCAAGTTTTTCTCGTTTTGCTTTCATGTCAGCTACGATATTTTTAGCAAGTGCGACAGGATCAAGATTTACTACCATTTTTGAGCCAAGGATCGGCAATGTGCCATTTGCCATAAATTCCTCAACATTTTTTGAGCCTTGAACAGGAGCAAATACGCAGTGGTAAGATGAAATTCCAAGTAGCCTAAAGCCAAGTGCGGCATCTATGCCCTTTTCATTTGACCACTCAGGGCTTGAAAATGCGTATGGCAGGTCTTTGATGTCAGTGCTTAAGTTTTGACTAAGAGCATTAAACATCGCTGAAGCCCTAGCGTTGTCCAAGCACTCGCCCATGTGCCAGATCGGCGGGATCTTATAAGGGGCTAAAAATTCTCTCAAGCTATCGCCGCAGTATTCAAGCGCATTTGCATTGCGAAGTCCTGTTTTTAGTAGTGGAAATGAGGCGCAGCCGTTTGTCATGATTAGGACATTATTTTTTAGAAGCGTTCTAGCTACGTTTACGACAGCTTTTTCATAAACTACGCGTGGATTTGAGCAGCCGACTAAATTTACAAGTCCAAGGATCTTGCCCTCTTTTATCGCATCAGCGATGACCTGCGTTGAGCCAAAAATTTTATTTACATTTTCTAGTGAAAAGCCCATTTTAGCTTCGACTTCGTATTGCGGGATATGCACTGGTATGCCTTTTCTAGCTTCATGGCTCTCAAGCGCTCTATATAAAATTTTCTCTGCGATCTCGTGAATTTCACTCATATTTGAGTGATGATGATCAAAGCCGATGTGCTCAGCTCCAGGAAGCCTTGCAGAGTCGCTTGTAGTGATGACTGTCGTTTTAAAGCACCTTGCTACCTCCATAACGGTAGGATAGACATCTTGCACGTCAGCTAGCCAAAGATCAAGCGCCCCTGTGCCAACGACAAGCTCTGCACCAACTGCATTTGAAAGCGGTATAACGCCGTCGTAGCGGTACATAGCCGAAAGTCCGTTGCAGCAAACACCATAAAACTGAATGCCTAAAGCACCCTTTTCTTTGGCTAAATTTTGAAATTTCTCGCTCTTGCCAAGCTTAACGACGACACTTACTAAAAGTGGAGAGTGTCCGTGAAGAGCGATATTTACGTAGCCTTTTTTGATAGCGCCTAAATTTATCTTTGAGTCATTTAGTTTTGGCAGACCAAATAGACAATCCATCGCAATAGACGTACCAAGCGTGCTTGACCAAGCGTAAGCTAGGCCTGTGCGGAAAAACTGCTTCATTACATTTCGCCAGTCGCCATCTGTGCCAGTGCTCGTTCTGTGAAGGCTCTCTGTAACCTCGTGATAGACGCCTATTGGCAAGATATCAAGCTTTTTCCACACCTCTTGACGCTCTTTTGGAGCAAAGGTCTTTATGGCTTTATGCTCTTGTGGCAAGGTGCGAGATAGATCTTCAAGCAAGATATCAGCGATCTGCGAGGCAAGCTCGTTTATACTTTTGCTCTCATCAAGTCCAAAAGCCTTTGCGACTGCACGCACTTTCTCTTCGCCTTCTATTGGGATATTTAGCTTGCCAGTTGCTGCGTTTTTAAGAGCTAGCATGTTTTCTCTGCCTCTTGCGCCGTGAGCCGCAGCACCGCCAGCTACGTGACGGAGTAAATTTCTAGCTACGATGACATCTGCATCAGCGCCGCACACGCCACGAGTTGCCTTTGATGTGATCTTGCATGGTCCCATAAAGCAGATCTTACAGCAAATTCCAGCCATGCCAAAGGTGCATTGTGGCTTTTGCTTGTCAAATCTATCAAAAACAGTCTCGATCCCCATATCTTGCATTTTTAGGAGCATTTCGCTAACGGCTGGATCAGGTGTCTCTTCGATTACTTTTTGCTTATTTGGAAAGGTTTTTTTATAAAGTGAGATAGCATTTGAGTAGTCTGTAAATTCTGCCTCGTCTTTGTAGTCATAAAAGCCTTTTTCATTTGGCTTAGCCTCTTTATCAAGTCCGTATTTCTGGATCTTGATGCCTAAAATTTCGTCGTTTGTTTGCATTTTTTGCTCCTTATGCAAGTAAATTTTATCTTTTGGATAAGTCTTGGATTATATCATCAAAAATTTTCACAGAGATTGATTTAGGATAAATTTAGTGTAAATTTTAGATTTGGTTACTATAATTACACACTTAAAATAAAATTCAGGAAAATTTATGACCAGGCGTTATGCTTTACAAATTTTAGGCTCTTTCTTGGCTCTTAGTAGCCAAAAAGCTCTAGCAAGCACTCCAAAGATCGGCGTAAAAATAGGCTTTGTGCCGATAAGCGATCATCTAT
>CAUUZE010000140.1:0-2543 GCA_963549665.1 Campylobacter concisus
AGGAAAGCTCTTTGAGACTCGACGATCTCTTTAAATAGTGGATCTTTTGCGCTCTCTTCATCAAGTAGCTCGTTTGTAGCCTTTTTAAGAGCTGCGATGACCTCTGGTGGGAAAGATTTTACTTGGATGTCTGGGTACTCAGCCTTCATCTTGTCCCAGTACTCTACATTTGCGTAAAATACCTTAGTATTCACATCTCTTGCTACTTCAGCAGCAGCTGCTTCAAAGATAGCTTTTAGATCGTCTGGAAGTTTTTCATACGCATTTTTGTTGAAGAAAAACTGAGTTTCGCCATCTGGCTCTTGCCAGCCTGTGTAGTAGTATTTTGCCACTTTGTGAAAGCCAAGTGCCATGTCATAAGCTGGGCTAACCCACTCGACTGCATCGATAGTGCCCATCTCAAGAGCCATGTAAAGCTCGCCAGTTGGGATAGTGTTGATATTTGCGCCAAGTTTAGCGTAAATTTCACCGCCAAAGCCCGGAATTCTGATCTTTAAGCCTTTGATATCATCAACTGACTTGATCTCTTTTTTAAACCAGCCGCCCATTTGCATGCCAGTGTTACCAGCTCTAAAAATTTTGATGTTATATGGGTCAAAAACTTTCGCCTCTAGCTCTTTACCGCCGCCAAATTCATACCAAGCTGTTTGCTCGTCGGTATTCATCATAAATGGTGTCGCTGTAAAGAACATTGTCTTAGGGTCTTTGCCTTTGTAGTAGTAGCTAGCTGTGTAGCCGATGTCGTACTGACCGCTCTTTGCAAAGTCAAGCATCGCAAAAGGTGACTTGTGTTTTGACGGGTAGTCGATCCTGATCTCGATGCGGCCGTTACTCATCTTTTCGACCTTCTCTTTTAGCTCTTTTGGCACATCGCCAAGCACTGGCATAGTGCTCTCCCATGAGGTTGCAAGCTTGAGCTTATAGACTTTGTCATCTCCCATGGCAGCGCAAGCAAGAGCTGCTAGGCCAAGAGATGCTAATAAAAATTTATTCATATTCTCTCCTTTAAAAATTTTGCATATTATACAAAAAATTTACATTATTAAAATGTGTTATAATCGCAAAAATCAAATTACAGGGCATAAAAATGATAAAAAAGACGAAAATTGTAGCGACTTTAGGGCCAGCAAGTGACAACGAAGAGACGATGGAAGCGATGGTTAAAGCAGGGGTTAATGTTTTTCGTTTAAATTTTAGCCACGGAACACACGAATACCACAAATCAAACATCGACAAGATCAGAAACATCGAAAAAAGACTAAACAAACGCATAGGCATCTTGCAAGATATCTGCGGTCCAAAGATCAGAGTTGGCAAGCTTAGCGAGCCATTTTACTTAAAAGCTGGCGATGAGCTTAGCATCTACGCAGAGGATATCGTCGGTGAAAAGATCGAAAAGGGCGTTTATAGAGTGAGCCTAAATCAGCCTCAAATTTTACCTATGCTAAAGGCTGGCGAGTACGTCTATCTCTACGATGGCTCGATCAGAGCAAGAGTTACAGGCGAGGGCAAAGATGTGGTAAAAACGATCATCGAAAATGACGGGATTTTAAACTCAAACAAAGGGGTAAATTTCCCAAATACCGCCCTTGGCATCGACATCATCACGCCAAAAGATAAAGAAGATATGGAATTTGGCGCAAAGCAGGGCGTAAATTTCGTCGCCATTAGTTTCGTACAAGACGCAAATGACGTGATAAAAGCAAGAAATATCTTAAAAGAATTTGGCTCCAAAGCGGCTATCTTGTCTAAGATCGAGAAATTTGACGCGGTCGAAAACATAGACGACATCATCGCAAAGAGTGATGGCATCATGGTAGCTCGTGGCGATCTTGGCATAGAGGTGCCATTTTACAGGGTGCCAACGATACAAAAGCTCATCATCAAAAAGGCAAATGCAGCCAGCAAGCCAGTCATCACGGCAACTCAGATGATGCTAAGCATGGCAGAGCATGAAACTGCCACAAGAGCGGAGATCAGCGACGTGGCAAATGCCGTGTTAGACGGCACTGATGCGGTTATGTTAAGTGAGGAGAGCGCGATCGGCAAAAACCCAGTCGCAGTCGTAGAGGCGATGAGCAAAACGATCATCCAAACGCAAAGTATCTATCCATACAATAAATTTGACGAATTTGACTTTTTTGACGAGACTGACATGGTCGCAAATAGCGCAGCTTCGCTAGCTGTTCGCATCAAGGCAAATGCGATACTCTCTATCACAGGCTCAGGCAAATCAGCCATAAAACTAGCTAGAAACCGCACAAACATCGACATCATCGCTATCGCGCACGACGAGCAGACAGCTCACATGCTGACTCTTGCTTGGGGCGTGACGCCAGCGCTTGTGCTTGAAAAGACAAAGCTAAATGTCCTACTTGCAAATGTCATCAAAAAGGCTTATGACGCTGGATACGTCGAGCATGACAAGACCTATCTCGTCACGGCTGGCCACCCAACAGGCGTAGAGGGCAGCACAAACCTCATACGTATCATCAGGCGCGACCAGCTTGATTATTACCTAGATCTTGCAACTGAGTAAATTT